>JAZKTU010000055.1:0-17434 GCA_036625385.1 Halovenus sp.
TCTCCGGGAGTGCAGGCCGCGATGCTTGCATTCTGTGAGAGCAGATCTTAACTGAATCACGTCTGAGTGGATAGTTTGCCCGGATACGCCCGAACCTGTCCCTCGCCGTCGCTACTACTTCGCCAGTGTCCTGGTCTGGGGGCTGTGACTAGCTCGACCGTGTCGCAGCGCCCGCAGCTATCCGCCCTCACCGTTTGTCTCTGTCCCGTCGCGCTGGACGACAAGCACCGGTCCGACGGACGCCGCGGCGACGCGGTCGGCCGTCTCGCCGAACACCAGCGACGCGAGCGAGGGCGCAGACTCCCCGATCACGACAGCGTCGTGGCCCGGCACGGCGTCGACGAGGGCGTCGAATGGATTCCCCTCGGCAGCCCGTGTCTCCGTCTCGATGCCAGCCTCCCGGAGCTTTCCGGCGGCGTCCTCGAGACGGGCCGCCGTCCTCTCGCCCGTCGCCAGCAACGTCACGCCGATGTCCCGCTCGCCGACGAGGGCCGTGACGAACTCGAGGATGTTGGCGATGTCGACGTCGCCCGAGAGCGCGACGAGGAGGCTGTCGACCGTTCCGGTCGCGCCGGTGATGGCGTAGGCGGCCACTCCCAGCTCGTCCGCAACGCGGTCGATGGTCTGTCTGCGGTCGCCGGTGAACACGAGCCGGTGGTCGGCTCTACCGCCAGCCGAGCGGAACTCCTGGCTGATGTCCTCGAGGGCGCTGTTGGCGCGCTCCTCGAACTGGGCGCGGGCCTGGTCCGGCGGCGTCTGTTCCGGCAGGACGTGATACCCCAGCACGGTCACGTCGACGGTCCCCAACAGGTCCACCAGCCCGCCGGAGACCGTTCCGCCCTCGAGCACCGCTACCGGAACGAGTACGCGCGTCATTACAGTGCCCCCTTGAGGTTCACGTCCCGAGCGTAATAGAAGTACCACCCGGCGGTCACGAGGATGACGACGATGCCGACGCCGATGGAGGCCTGGTTCATGAACGCGATGAGCCCGAAACTCGCGAGCGCGCCGATCACGGGAATCACCGGTCCTCCCGGGACACGGAAGTCGGGGTCGTACCACGCCGGTTCGTCCCGGCGGATGGCGAGCAGCGCTACACACATCAGCCCGTACATGATGAGGTGGAGAAACGAGGCGACCTCGGCGAGCAACTCGACCTGCCGTGTCGCCGCCAGCACGACGACCGGACCGCCGGCCATCCCGAGCGCGACGTGGGGAGTCCCGTACTTCAGGTTGATACGGCTTGCCCACCCCGGCAGGAGGGCGTCCTTCGAGACGGCATAAATTGCTCGCGACGTACTCAGAACCGAGGCGTTCGCCGACGACATCGTCGCGAGTAACCCACCCCCGATGATCACGAGCGCGCCGACCGGCCCGAGCAACTCCCTGCCGATTTCGACCATCGCCGTCTCGCCGGCTGCCTCGAGGGCGGCCTGGTCGAACACGCCGGTCGCGACGAAGATTGTCAACACGTACATCACGGTGACGATCAGTACCGAGCCGATCATCGCCAGCGGAAGATTCCGCCCCGGATTCTTCATCTCTCCGGCGACGGTCGCGACCTGCGCGAACCCAAGATAGGAGGTGAACACGAGCGCCGCGACGGACATGATCGGGACAGCCTCCCAGACGTTCGCCGCCTCCCCGGGCGGTGTGTCGGCGTCGACGATGCCGAAACCCTCGAGCATGCCGAACGCGAGAAACGCAATCAACATCGAGAGCAACAGCGCGACGATGCCATTCTGGAGCTTCGCCGCGTTCTCGGTCCCGGTGACGTTCAGGACGGTGAAGCCGATACCGGCCAGGACTGCGATGACGGAGACGACGAGGCCGGGACTCGCGCCGATTGTGACCCCGACCTGGGCGAGTGCGTCGAGTGCGTAAAAGCCCAGACCGACGAGGTAGAAGGCGGTCGCAAACACCAGGCCGAGCCACAGCGACAGCCCGATGATCGTACCGGCGAGCGTGCCGAGTCCGCGGGAAATAAAGTAGTAGCCCCCACCGCTTTTGGGCATAGCGGTGGCCAGTTCGGATGTCGGGAGGGCGACCAGCAGCGCAATGACGCCGCCGACCGTGAACGACACTGTCGCAGCCGTCCCCACTTCTGCCCCCGCAAGCCCCGGAAACACGAAGATCCCTGCGCCGATCATCGTCCCGATCCCGATGGCGAGGCCGCCGGTCAGCCCGAGCGTCCGCTCCAGTTCGGCATCGTCGGTGATCGTCGCCTCTGCCGTCTCGACTGTCGGCTCTACGTCCGGACGTTCACCCTGGATGTTGGTGCCGAAATCCTGCTCGACGTCCGTCGGTTCTTCCGGCGATGACATATTCGGCCTATGCACCTCCGCCGGTTTAGAAATGACCCTGACGTTTCTCGGCCCGCGGACGGCACATCGTCGCTTCGCTACGACCGTGGACCCTCCCTCGTCACTTACTCCGTCCCGTCGCCGACCAGATCGTCGATGTTGTCGATTGTGAGGTCGGTCCCTTTGCTCTCACCGGGGAGGATGTCGCCCAGCGACGCGCCCAGGGCGGCTGCCGCCCAGACGACGGTTATCCGGGAGAGCGCACTCACAGTCGAGGGGTCGTCTATGAACATCCGGCCCCACAGTATCATGAGCCCGGCAGCCGTCAGAAACGAGACTGCGAGGACGCCGACCAGCCGTCGCGGGATGACGCCCAGTATCGGGTTGTTTATTCTGACCTCGCGGACGTCGACAGCATAGATGAGCCCTGCGGTCAGTGCGGTCACAAAGACGACGTTGGCGGCGAGAAAGACAGGGATGCCCGCGACCAGAACCTCGAGGAAGTGGTCGGCGATAATGAAGACGCCGTCCTCCACGAGCAGCGGCAGCGCGAAAATGATCGACCCGACGAAAGCCTCGCCGATGTCGCGCGTGGTGTATTTGCTGATGTGTCCCT
The DNA here is from genome assembly GCA_036625385.1 of Halovenus sp. Lineage (GTDB taxonomy): Archaea > Halobacteriota > Halobacteria > Halobacteriales > Haloarculaceae > Halovenus. The sequence continues at coordinate 2,920 of JAZKTU010000055.1, forward strand.
CGATCTCTTCGCCGCCCGGCAGACGCTCGAGCATCCGCCGGGTCTCCTGGAGTTCTTCGTGCTGCTCGGCGGTCGTAATTGTGCCCTCCAGTTCCCGCAACTGGTCGAGGATATCGTTGACGGCGACGTTTTCCGGCGGACCGCTTTGTGGTTCGCTTTCGTCAGTCATGACACAGCAAACACTCATGCGAGAGTAAAAAGTTCCGTCCGTGATTCGCTGCTCTCCGGTGTTCCCTGGTGCATGCCCGACCGCAAAGGTCGGTACAGCCGGGTACGAACGGGCGACGGTGGGACGCGAGGGGATCGACGAGGCGCTCCCTTCCAGCTGGCAGCCAAGGCCCCGTTGCCGTCGATTGCGTAACTTTTTCACCGTGGACGAGGAACCCGTCCGTGTCGATGTCACGCGTGGGGTGGGGAGTGATCCTCCTCGTGGTCATCGGGAGTGGAATCGCCGGCGCGGCTGTCGTCGCGGCTGACGACCGGCCGCTCGCCGAAGCAGGGCTCGACCAGACGGTTTCACAGGGGGCGACCGTCTATCTCGATGCCGGTGGCTCGGTTGCACCGGACGGGAGTATCGTCGGCTACAACTGGCAAATCGAACGCCCCAACGGGACGGTCGACGGACCGGCCTGTCACGCCTGCGAACGGACTCGGTTCGTCCCCGAGGAGGTGGGCACGTACGCGGTGAGTGTCACCGTCACTGGCGAGACTGGACAGACCGACACTGACACGATGTACGTGACGGTGTTGCAGGTCGTCGGTCCCGACGCCGACGTCGACGGCCCGGACCGGCTTGCCGTTGGCGAGGAGGGACAGGTCGAACTAGACGCCACCGCTGGCGACCGGCGGCTCGACACCTACGCCCTGGGACGTAGCGGTGAGTCGTCCCCGAATGACGCCGGCGACGCGACGACGTGGACACGGAGTGTCGCTTTCGACAATCCTGGCGAGTACGTCGTTACCGGCGTCGTTACTGACTCCGTGGGGAACCGGGCTGTCTCCGAACACACAATCGAGGTCTATAGCTCCGACGGTCCAGACGATGGGGATGACGACGACAACGAGGGTGGCGACGAAAACAACGGGGACCAGGAAAGCGGCGAAGACGGAGACGACGGCGACGACGGAACCGACGAAAACCAGGGGGACGACGGAACCGACGACGATGATGGGGACAGGAAGGACGACGATGGAAGCAGGGACAGGAACGACAGAGAGGGGCACGTTTCCGTCGATACGGACCCTGCCAGTGATATCGATACGCGTTCTGTTACGCTCCACGGACTCGTGACGGAACTCGAGCACGCAGAGGATGTGACTCTCACCTTCGAGTACGGCGAGAAGGGGACTGAACTATCCACCACCGTCGATTCCGGGACCACCTCGACGGTCGGCTCGTTCGACGCACCCGTCGACGGGCTCGCCAGCGGGACGGAGTACGCGTTCCGGGCGGTTGCCGAGACAGCCAACGACAGCGACGCGGGTGAGGTTCTGACGTTTACCACCCCGGAGCGGGACACCGAGCCGGACGGGTGCTCGGTTTCCCTCAGCGTACAGGACACCGAGACGGTGACACACGATTCGACTCTCGACGACCGCAGCGGGTCAGCCGCCGATGCGGTTCGCGCGACCGTCTCCGTCCGACACCCGGGCTGTGAGAACGTCGACCTCGTGTTGCGTGGTGACGGTCCCGGTGACGAGTCCTTCGAGCAGGAACTGATCACGGAAAGCCACAGGCGGTCCCACGAGACCCAGTTCACCTTCGAGGACCTCAGCGCCGGGGATAACTTTCTCTATTTCTCGGTGGTCGCTGATCCGCGCGATTCGCCCGAAACCCTCGAGCAACTGTCGACCGCGGTTCACCTCGACAGGGTCGGACACAGCTCCCCGGGTGCAGAGGTAGAGCTGCTGAGAGAGAACCCGACCGACGAGCCGAGCATGGAAGCCGTCTACAAAGTCGACCTCGACGAAGGTGGGACTGTTTCGTTCCCGGGTTCGGATACTGAAACTAGATTTTTGAATCCTGGTTCTCAGATTATCAAAGTCACGTACTACAAGACTGGCGACGTCCAGGTCGAAGCGACGGTCTCCGGCGAGACCGAGGGTACGGAGGTGTTCCAGTTCACCCTGACCCCGGACTGCGCGGATGCCTGTGACCGTCACCTGTTCGAGGCAGTCGAATACGCGACCGGCGACTGGGTCGACACCGGGGAGACGCGCGACCAGCAACCGGAGACGTCTAAACCTGGAGTTCGCTGGGAGAAAGAGACGACGGAGACGCGCCGTGGACACGAAATCGTCCCCGAATCGCCGACCAGGCGGAGTCAGCTGGAAGCTCACGAGAAGTACCAGCAGGTGGACACGAGGATGGTCGAAACCGGCGGGACGAAAATCATCGTCTCGTGGGAGTACCCATACGAGTACGAGGCCGACCAGGTAGAGCGCCTCAGTCTCGTCAACAGGACGTACACGTCCGTCTGGGAGCGAAGCGTCACGGAGACGAAAACCGGGCAGATGTGGACAGACTTCGACGGGAGGGAGAAGTGTTCGGACGGCGAACCGTTCCCCGGTGCCGTCCCGACCGGTGAGACGTGCACGTACACCTACCAGGGGACGGAAACCAAACGGGGCGACGACAGGCCATCCGGTTCCGGGTGGGAACAAGTGGACGAGGCCGTCGACGAACGGCAGTACGAGTACCGGGTCCCCGCTGCCGACGAAATCGAGCGCCCGGTTTTCGACTACGTCGATATCGAGACGGTCTGGCATCGATCCGAAATCCGCGGCGAGACGCACTACCATCATCAGGACCCGGGGCTTGCCGAACCGTACCGTATCGTCTCTGATTTCGTCCAGCTCGACTGCAACGATGCGGAACACGTCGGCGAACCGTATCACGAGGAAAGCTGCGTACGGAGTGGTTTCTGGGGGGAGTGGGTTACTAAAGACCACGCAAAATAGTGGATACGATTAGTCGACAAGCGGATCACGTGGCATGTCCGTCTCGGGCAGGATCGTCTCGTTGCCGATGGTGAGTGAGCTGAGTGCGAGATTTTCCCGTGATTCGAGTCCCTGGTAGAACACTTCGTCGTAGATTTTCAGATCGAACGCATCGGTGGCCCACGAACCGTAAGTTGCGTATCCGTGTTCGCTCGGCCCTTCCGTCTTCTCGACACTCACGTAGAGCGCTTCGAGTGTCGGCCCATCCTCCTCGTAGCTGGTACACCAGTTCGGCCCCAACAGCGTGTATGGGCGGAACAGGCGGACGAGATTAAACTGTCGATTCGGCCGGAAATGCCGCTCCCCAGTGGCGTGCACATCCGGCCCTCCCGCCCGTTCGATCGTGAAGTTGAACGTGACGATGGTCGGTTCCTCGAACGTATTGTTGACCGTCATCTGGACGAGGTTGCGGGCACATCCTTCGTCAGACCTGTCGGCCTGGGCTGTGCCGACGTCGAACATATCTACTTCGAGTCCTTCCAGTTCGGGCGGGTCGACCGGCAGTTGGGTGTCGAACGCCTCGGACTCCTCGACCGGATCGCCGTACGCGTACCGGTCCTCTTCCTTTTCCTGTGCCGTGTCGTTCCCGGACGTCTCCGGGCCCCCGTCCGTCCCGTTCGACTGCCCTCCGTCTCCCGAACCCTCGGTCGATTCGCTATCCTGTGTCTGCGTGACGTTGTCTGTCGTCTGCGTGATATCGTCCGTCGATGACTCGTTCGTGACGTCGTCAGTCGTCGTCCCGTCGGTACTCCCCAGTCCCAGGCAGCCAGCCGTCGCGGCCAGCACGACGACCACCCCCAGGGCGACTACGCGCCTGTCCATCCCGTACGCGCTGTCCGGCGGGTTCCGATATAAACGTACGGGTGGGTTCGGGGGGTACGCTTGCCAGGGGGTCAACTCTTGCCCGCGCCGCCGGCTGTCGAGAGCGCGGCTGCAACCCGCGCGCCGGCGGCACGCTCCGCGTGCCGGTCGGCGAAAAACGAGCGCGCCGCTGCCAGCGCGTCGTCGTCGACGGTAAATGCGAGTCCGGGGTAGGAAACACCCGAGAGGACGAGCGGTTCGGCAGGGGCGGGCGGGACACCTTCGGGGCCCGATAGTGGTGCTTCCGCAAGCACCCGATCGATACGCTCCATCCCGGCGTCGCCGCGGGCCACCTCGCCGACGACGGTGACGAGCCGGCGGACGAACTGGCGCGGGAAACCACCCGCCCGGACCATCACGACCAGGAAGGGTCCATCGCGGGTGAGCACGGTCTCGATCTCCCGGACGGTGCCCTCGTCGTCCGGCGTGAGGTTGTGTAAGTCGTGTTCCCCGGCGAGTGCATCGAGCGCTTTCCGGGCTCGCTGCTCGATGGCTGCCGGCGCGTGCAGGAAGTAGGTGTACTCGCGGGCGGTGGCGTCGTGTGTGGCGTGAAACGCCGCGGAGGCGGGGGCGCTGGCCCAGACCCTGATGTCGCCGGGCAGGACGCCGTTGAACGCCGACGGCGAGAGCCACTCCGGCGCGGCGAACGCGACCGTCTGTGCGAGTGCGGAGGTTCCAGCGTCCGTCCGACCAGCCGCGGCGTATCCGTCCGGCGTGTTCCCGTCGTCGTCGATGATGCCCAGGTCCAGGAGACCATCGAGGAGCGCATTCCCGACAGTCGCCACGCCGGGGTCGGGCTGGCGCTGGAAGCCGTGATACGGCTGCCCGTCGTAGGCAACGCGGTACGCGCGCAGTCGTGTACCCTCGGTCATTGGCCTCGACGCTCCCGGTCCTTGCGCGGCCCCTCTCGTCCGCAGCCGGGTTCCTCGCGGTCACCCTCGAGCAGCGATTCGCCGCTCATCGCCGCTGGTTTCGGAATGCCCGCCAGGGCGAGCACTGTCGGTGCGATGTCGGCGAGCGCACCACCAGACCGAACACTGTGCCCGCCGCTGGTTCCCTCGGGCGTGAGGTAGATGAACGGGACCGGATTGGTCGTGTGTGACGTCCGTGGCTCGGCCTCGGTTCCCATGTCGTCGGCGTTCCCGTGGTCCGCCGTGACGATGACGTGTGCGCCGGCGGCCTGCATCGCGGCGACGAGCCGGCCGAGCTGGGTATCGACGGCTTCGACGGCATCGACGGCGGCGTCGAAATCGCCCGTGTGACCGACCATGTCCGGATTAGCATAGTTGAGCACGACCACGTCCGGATCCTCCTGCTCGATGACGTCGATGGCGGTGTCGGTCACCGCCGGCGCGCTCATCTCCGGCTGCTCGTCGTATGTCGGAACGTCCGGGCTGGGAACGATCTCCCGAAGTTCCCCCTCGAACTCGACCTCCCGACCGCCGTTTAGAAAGTACGTCACGTGTGCGTACTTTTCGGTTTCGGCGATACGCAACTGGGTTCGTCCGTCCGCGGCGAGCACTTCGCCGAGCGTGTCCTCGGGCTGGCGTGGCGGGAACGCGACTGGCAGGTCGAAGGTACGGTCGTATTCTGTCATGGTTACCAGACGGACTGCAGGTGGGTCCGTCTCGAACCGCCACACGGGATCGATATCCGCGAGCATCCGGGTGAGTTGCCGGGCGCGGTCCGCGCGGAAATTGAAGAAGACGGCGGCGTCACCAGCCGCGAGCGCCGGTCGCCCCTCGACGAGTGTCGGTTCGACGAACTCGTCGGTTGTCCCGCGGTCGTACGATTCCTCGACGGCGTCGACTGCCGAGGGGGCGGCGTATGCGGCCTCCCGGTTCACGATGGCGTCGTACGCGCGCTTCGTCCGTTCCCAGTTCAGGTCGCGGTCCATCGCGTAGTACCGCCCCGAGACGGTCGCGACGTGGCCCGTGCCTGCGGCTGTCACGTGTGCCTCGAGGTCGCGCAGGTAGTCGGCCCCGCCGGTCGGCGACGTATCGCGACCGTCGGTGAACACGTGTGTGACCGCCTCCGTGTCGCGCTTCGCCGCGAGTTCGATGAGCGCGTGGAGGTGGTCCTGGTACGAGTGGACCCCCCCGTCGCTGACGAGACCCAGAAAGTGCACTCGTCCGCCGTGTTTGTCGGCAGAGGCGAACGCACTGTCGAGCGCGTCGTTCTCGTCGAGCGGGGGATCCGTGGGATCACCACCCGGTTCCTCGCTGCGAAAGCGCGCGACTGCGTCGGTGACGCGGGCGGACTCCTGTGTGACCACCCGGCCGGCCCCGATATTGATGTGACCGACCTCGCTGTTGCCCATCTGTCCCTCGGGCAACCCGACGCGGCGACCGTGTGTCTCGAGGGTGCCGGTCGCGCCAGTCGTCCGGAGTCTCTCGAACACCGGCGTCTCTGCGGCGGCGACAGCGTCGCGACCCCCGTCCGGGTTCAGGCCCCACCCGTCGAGGATAATGAGTCCGACATCCATACTGTTCCCTGACAGCCCCGGTTCACGACCCTTTCGGAACGTCGTCGTCCCGTGTCAGCAGCCGAGTCGACCACCAGCCGAGCGGCGGAGTTATGTGTCCGGACTGTCTCCGCTTGCATATGGAATCGGAACTGCTGTCTGCAGAGCGCGCCGACAACATCGTCACGACCGCGCGCACCGCGACGGGTGACAGCCTCCGGTCGGTGACGTACTTCACGCGGTCTGATTTCGACCAGTTGTATCTCCGGGAGGACCTCGAACGGGACGCCGACCTGAACACGTTCGTCGGCCACGAGTGGCGGGCCTACCGCGAGACGGAAAACGCCTACCAGCAGTCCGAACTCGGCGAACACAAGTTCACCGTTCGTGCGTTCGAGAACGGTTACCTGCTCCGGGTTGCCGCCGAAAGGCGGGGCGTTCTCATCACCACAGACGGCCTCTCGATGCAGAGCTACGAGGAGATCGCCGAGGCGATCAAGCGGATGCTCGAGGACGATGATGTCTGACTAGAACGTGACAGCGGCCCCCCCAGCCGCAAAACGTGGTTCGACGGGCTTTTGATGCGGGATTGACTCCACACAGGTATGGCCGAGTTCACCGTCGCCGTCTCGGACCCCGAGACCGGCACGACGTACCAGGTCGACGTATCGGAACAGGACGCGAACCGCTTTATCGGCAGGGAGCTCGGCGAAGAAGTAGACGGCTCGGCTGTCGGCCTCGACGGCTTCACCCTGGAGCTGACCGGCGGCTCGGACAACGCCGGCCGTCCGATGCGTGCGGACGTCGCCGGCCCGAACCTGAAGGAAGTCCTCCTCGAAGGGGGCACGGGGTACGAGCCGTCCCGTGACGGCGAGCGCAAGCGCGTGACGGTCCGCGGGCGCGAGGTAAGTGTCGATACCCGCCAGATTAACGTCCGTATTGCCCAGCGTGGCGACGGCGACGTCGACGAGTTGCTCGGCGGCGAGTAGCCGTGTCCGATGCCATCCCGTCGGACCACGACGCTGTCGAGAGTCACCGCGTCACGCTCTCGCAGGTCGGGTCGACGCACCGCTTGCAGGTCCCACTTCCCGCCGCCGCCTCCTGTGAACCCGGCGATGTCGTCAGCCTCTCGCTTTCCGGTGACCGCGTGTACGCCGCGGTGACGACGACACTCCGCGGGGACCGGGCCGTTCGTGACGCGTTCCCGACGCGTCACCTCGCCCGCCGCGACGGCGAAGGGGAGGACGAACTCGCCCGCTGGCTGGACCGGGTGGAGGCCGACACTTCCGACACGCTCGTGCTCGACGTGCTTACCGAGGGGTACGCATACGGCCTCCGCGAACCCGGAACGCGGGTCGTGTACGCGCCGCCCGACCCGCCGGATCAGTCACTCGCCGATATCGCGCGGAGCCTCGGTACCGAGTGAGTTCCGTCGTGCTGGCCGCAGCGAACCGTGTGACGTGTCAGTTTTCGTCGTTGATACCGGCGCGAAACCTCGTTATTCCCTGCAGTGAATAGTTGGGGAACAAAGACACCCACGTAATCAGATGCGATAGCCTGGCTCGCCAACGTCGAACAGGCCGTCCAGGTCGATACCGGCGACGCCGACAGTCCGCCAGCCGAGGACGACGAGGCCGTCCACGCCGCTTGACACTGACGGACAGTTCCCTGCCGCCTGTCACTACTGGCAGCCGGCGGGATCTTCTCACCTACAGCCGGCCTGTAATCAACAGGACTTTTTTATGTGCGGTCGAATATACTCCAGTCACTTGCGTGATGAGATAGCCATGCTGGAACTAACCAAAACCGGTATCGACGGTCTGGACGATATCCTCGGCGGTGGCATCGTTCGCAACTCGACGACACTCGTCAGCGGCAACCCCGGGGCAGGCAAGAGTATCCTCGGGTTACAGTACATCTACAACGGGGTCGAACTGTTCGACGAGAACGGGATCTATCTCTCCTTCGAGGAAGACGCGAAAGACCTCCGGGAGGCGGCAGAGTCCATCGGGTTCGAGAACTGGCAGGACCACGTCGACGAGGGGAACATCAAGGTGTACGACAAGCGGGTCCTCCTTCGGGAGAACGACTTCGAGTCCTCGCTGAGCATCATGCTCGACGAATTCAACGACAACGAGTACGAACGCCTTGTCCTCGACTCGCTGACGATGTTTCAGTTGTTTTTCGACACGGAGCGGGAGAAACGCGAGTACCTCCTGAAGTTCACCGACATCCTCAGTGAGAACAACCTCACGACGCTACTGACGAACGAACAGGGGACGGTCTTCCCCGAGACTGATATCGGCCTCGAGAACTTCCTGACCGACGGGAACATCTTCCTGTTGCAGACGCCCACCGAGTCGGGAGTCAACCGCTATCTCTGGGTCGCGAAGATGCGCAAGCAGGATATCGACAGCGATATTTTCCCGATGGAAATCTCAGAGGGCGGCATCACCGTCCACAAGAACGCGAGCGCCTTCTCGATGATGGGCGACCAGGAGTCCCCCCTCTGAGCACGCGGTCTGGACGTGCCTGAATAACGGTATCAAAAACGATAACGAAGGTCTGCGCCCCTCACGGACGAAAGAACGCTAAAACTGTGGTTCGAGGCTCCTCGCCGCTACCCGTCCGCTAACTCCCGGTAGTTTTATATTTCTCGTAATTTACAATTTGATAACGGATGGCTTCAGAGGAGATTCTTCGGACGCTGGGGAACAAGTACAGCGCCGAGATTCTGGACGCGACAGACGAGCCGCGGTCGGCCCAGGAACTGAGCGACGAGCTCGGGATTCCGATTGCAACCTGCTACAGACGGATCGACGAGTTGACCGAACACGACCTGCTCGAACTCCACGACAACATTCTCTCCGACGACCGCCGGCGCATCAAGGTCTACCGGCGGAACGTGGATACGGTCCGGGTGGAGTTCGACGACGCGCTGTCGGTCACTATCGAGGAACGTTCGGACGTTACCAACACGCTCGACGAGGCCTGGCGGACTCTCTCCGAAGGATAACGTCCGGCTGCCTCACTGCTGAGGGCTGCTCCCGGCATCTCGCACGCGAGCCCGTTCCCGCTCGCACGATTATCAGCAGCTGATACTCGCACGGGTGGATTTAAGAGAGACAACGGTGAACGAATCAACCGGTGGCAACCGTAATCGAACTCCTCTACGCCGTGTCGACGCTCGTTCTCATCGTCGCCGGGTTAACGATGGTCGGAATGGGGATCCGTGCGTACGTCCAGACCTCGCGCACCGCGATGCTCCACATCTCCATCGGGTTCTCGCTCGCTGTCGCGGGCGCTGCTGCCACGATGCTCAGCGCTTTCATCACCGGTTTCGAGAGACCGCAGTCGCTGTTGCTCGTCAACAGTGTCCTCACGACGCTCGGGTTCCTTTTCATTATCTACAGTCTCGTCACCTACGAGTGACTCCCGGACCGGTGGCCAACTGAACCGTCCCCTGTCGTCACTCCGTCGTCCGGCGGGACTCGCGGACGGGGAAACGGACGAGAACCTCGCAGGCGACGAACTGTTCGTCGAAGTCGTCGCGGAGAGCGAGCCGGAGCACGACCCGGACGCCGACCCGGCAGCCGATGCGAAGATAGCAGAGCCGGAACCGTCACCCGAGTCCGGGCCGGCGCCGGCAACTGACTCCGGGCACGAATCTGTGACGGCGACCGAGTCGGCACAGATTGCGGAGGGGACGCCGTACCTGGCGAGGCTGCCCGACGGTTTTGCGACGGAACGCGTCGTCGGCGAAGTGGGTATCCGCGGTGCTCGCCGCGCCGCTGATCCGTTCTGTCGACGGCGGCCACAAGATCAACATCTCCCTGCATTTCGACCCTCGTCGCAGTCCTCACGAAGTGGCTCGTCAATGTCTTCCTCTCTGTCTCTGGGTGCGTCCGCGCACGGCAGTGCCGCGCTGCCGGTCCCGTCGCTGACGGGTATCGTCGTCCTCGACGGGACAGTGGCCGACCCCGGCACACGCTCAGCAGAACTCCAACCTTTAGTGGGACGGGACCGAACCGCGAGTGATGGATCTTCCTGGCTGGCTACGCGGAACCGACCGACGCGTCATCGTATTGGCACTCGCCCGCATGGTCGGGGCCGTCGGCAACTCCTTTCTCATCATCGTCCTCCCGCTGTATATCGCCAGCGGGTTCGTCGACGTCGGTGGCCTGCTCGGCCGGACAGTCGGCGTCGGACCGGCGCGTATCGCGGTCACCGAACCGCTACTCATCGGCGTCGTTCTCTCGCTGTTTGGCTTTCTCAACAGTTTTTCGCAACCGTTCACCGGGCGCCTCTCCGACCGTGCCGGAGCGCGCAAGCCGTTCATCCTCGGCGGGATCGGGCTGCTCGGCACCGCGTCGGGACTGTACGCCTTCGCGACGGAGTACTGGATGCTCGTCGTTCTCCGGGCGGTACAGGGCCTCGGCGCGGCGCTGACGATCCCCACAGCCGTCGCGCTCATCAACGAGTACGCCGAGGCGGCGAGTGACCGCGGGGGCAACTTCGGCGTGTACAACACCTTCCGGCTCCTCGGGTTCGGTCTCGGCCCGGTCGCCGCGGGTGCCGTCGTCGAGGCCGGCCCCTATCCGCTCGGCATCGTCACACTGTCGGGCTTCGAGGCGGCGTTCGCTGTCGCCTGCGGCGGGTCGTACCTCTCCTTGCTCCTGGTCTTCACGATGGTCAGCGACACCCCCGGCCCGGCAGCAGATGCCGACACCGACCTCTCGATACAGGTTCGGGGCGTCGACCGGCTGCTCGACCCCGTGTTCACGCTCGGCCTCGCCACCATCGCGATGGGTATCTGCATCTCGCTGTTTGCGACGCTACAGGCCCAGATCAACGTCCGGCTTGACCAGGCCCCCGTCTGGTTCGGCATACAGTTCGGCGCGGTCACCATCGCGAACGTCCTCCTGCAGGTTCCGGTCGGCAACGCCTCCGACCGGTTCGGTCGCCGCCCCTTTCTTGTCGTCGGGTTCGCGCTCCTGGTCCCCTCGACAGTCCTGCAGGGTATCGTCACGACGCCGCTCGTGATGTCGCTCGTCCGACTGCTGCAGGGTGTCTCCGTCGCGTGCGTCTTCGCCCCGTCGCTCGCGCTTGCGGGCGATATCGCCAAGCGCGGCGCGTCCGGGTCGACGCTCTCGATCCTGACGATGGGCTTTGGCTTCGGGGTCGCTCTCGGCCCGCTCGCCTCCGGTTGGCTCGTCTCCTTTGGCTTCGTCGTCCCCTTCGCCGCCGGCGGGGCGTTTGCCGTCCTCGCCTTCATCGCCGTGTTCACGCAGGTCGAGGAGACCCTGTCGGCCCCGGACGAACCTGACCCGTCTCCCGTCGACTGATTCGCCGGCGGTCCGACCTGCTCCCGTCCCGCCGGAGTCCGGAGCGTTTATCGGTCGGAGCGTCCGAGCGTGGGTATGGATCCGGACCGGGAGGCGTTTCTCGCCGGCGAGCGCGTCGACGACGTCCACATCTACCTCAGCGACGATGCCGTCTCTGATCCCGCACCGCTCGAACAGTACGGCGAGCGTGTCGAGGGCGGCGTCGTCCTCGTCCTCGACGGGGAGCAGGCCCGGGGTGTGTTCCGGAGTGCAACCGGGATCGACCCGATGGCCTTCGCGAAGGAGGCGATGGACACGGAGGGGGACGTCGCTCCCGACTGCACCGGCGGTATCTGTCCGGCTGCCGCCGGCGGCGACCACCGCGCCCGCTTCGTCTTCGCGTTCGCCGAGGCGCAAAACGAGGAGGTCGGCGGTCTCTACGCCGACGGGCCGGTCGTTCACGCCTACGTCGCCTGCACCTGCGGGACGCGCTACTCCGACAAGTGGCTCGCAACGGAGCAGTAGCGCCCCCGTCACTCGTCGAGCCGCATGTCGCCGCCCGGGCTATCGGAAGTCTCGTCCTCCCGATCGGCGTCGCCGGACTCGACCTCCCAGTTCCGCGTTCGTCACCTCCCTCGGGTGCCGCAGACGTCGTCCTCTCCCCACTCTCGTCCCCCGCCGGCCCCGCCCCCGCGCTGGCGGGTGACGGGTCGAGCGGCTCCGCGGCGGCTTCGAGCCGTCGGAGCGCCTCGGGCCGGTCGCCGGGGACGAGCACGTGCCTCCGCTCGGGCAGTGCGGTCGGTGTCCCGCGTTCCGGTTCGACCGCGACTACGGTCACGGCCAGCGACCCGACGGGGAGTCCATTGAGCGGACTGTCGGCCTCGACGGTCACCGTGGCGAACGTCTCCCTGGCCGCCCGCAGCAGCGACGTGAACTCCCGCTCCGGTCGGTCGTCGACCGGGAGCGTGATTCCGAGGATCAACACGCCTGTCACGTACTTGAACCCGAGTCCCCACGAGACGAGCCCGGGCACAGTTCCGACGAGGAGACCGAGATAGCTCCCCGCCAGAATTCCCGCCGGAAACGAGGCAATCGTACCACCAGTGTGCCGAGAATAAAAGACGTTTCTGTCGCCGTGGGGCGTCTGACGCGCAGGTCGGCAGATTTTAACAGGTCCGCGTGATGGTGACGTGCATGGGCTCGGAACAGCGCACGCGGATTTCGCTCCTCGGAATCCGTGCCGCGGTCCTCTCTGCGAGTTTCGTCGCCGCGCTGTCGCTGGCGACCGGCATCGCCAACATTTCCGTTGGCATCGCCACCGGTCCGCTCGAACCGTTTATTCCGCCCGCGATCCAGCAAACGGCTGGCTTCACCGGCACGCTGACGGGTTTCCTGATGCTGCTAAGTACGTGGGCGCTCCGACGGGGCCTCCGGGCCGGCTGGTACGCGACTGTTGTTCTGCTCCCCATCACGGCCATGCAGGGTGTCATCCAGACCAGCGTCTACTCCTTCCCGCTCGTCGCACTTTCGATCCTCTCGCTTCCTGCTCTCCTCCTGAACCGCAAGCGGTTCGACAAGCCGGTGTCGCTCTCGACGGCACAGATCGCCGCCATCCTCGCGCTTACCGGCACGCTGCTTTACGCCACCGTGGGTTCTTTCGTCCTCCGCGAGGAGTTCGCGGAGGGACAGATACAGACGCTTGCCGATGCCGTCTACTACGCTATCGTCACCGCGAGCACCGTCGGCTACGGCGATATCACCCCTGTGAGCCAGCAATCCCGGCTGTTTGGCATCTCTGTCGTCGTCCTCGGGACGGCGAGTTTCGCCGTGGCACTGGGGTCGGTGCTCGGCCCGGCCATCGAAGCCCGGTTTTCACGCGCATTCGGAACCATGACTGACACACAGTACGACCTACTCGAGGACCACGTCGTCGTCCTCGGCTACGGCGAACTGACCGAACCGCTCCTCGAAGAACTAGAGAAAGACTGCACCTTCGTCGTCGTGACGCCGAACCGCGACCACGCCCGCACCCTCCGGGACAGAGGGATCGACGTCCACGTTGGCGACCCGAGCGACGAGGAACCGCTGCACGCGGTCGCCATTGAGCAGGCCCGGGCAGTCATCGTCGCCACGAACGACGACGCCCAGGACGCCCTCGCGATTCTCACCGCGCGCGAACTCAACCCCGGCGTCCGCATCGTCGCCGCGGCAACTGTCCGCGACAACGTCCCGAAACTCCGGCGGGCCGGCGCGGACACCGTCATCAGCCCCGCCGTCATCGGCGGCCGCCTGCTCGTGCGCTCCGCGCTCGGCGAGGAGGGAATCGAGAACATCGCCGACCGCGTGTTCGAGAGTTGATCTTCGGCAGCCGAAACGACGATACCCCGTGTCGTCTCCCGACCGGGTTCTCCGAACGATGTCACTGCCGATAGTTGTCCATGATGGTGTGACAGACCAGTCCTCATGGCAGCCAGTACCCTCTGGCAGACACTCTCAGAAGCAGTGTACCAGCGATAGCGTTTATGTCGGCACAGACTTTGTGATACAGAATAGAAGCTTCGCACAGTCACTCGTCGATAGCTACCAGAAGCCTCGTGTTTGCGTTCATTTCGGTCCCCTTTGTGCTATAGTAGACATTAGAAGTGACGTATTCAGTGAACCGTGAGAAAAAGCACTCGCTGCCTTCGGTAATCGCGCCGAGCAGACACGTCCAGTCGCATCGGCCAGAGATTTCGACGCCTGGCCGCGTGCCGCACGGAAACCACGCGGCACGCGGATCGACCTGGTCGGATTCGCTTGTTTGATCGATGCAGACTCAGTACCTCACAAAGTTCGGTACTGATACCGCACCGCAACCGCAGATGAA
>JAZKTU010000056.1:0-17316 GCA_036625385.1 Halovenus sp.
AAGATGTGCGTCGGCCCGGATACAATGAGTCACCACAGTCCGTACGAATCAGTACCGAGCTCACAAGATACCATATTCTCCAACGTCCAAAGTCAGGTATTTATTCGACCTGCCACAAGTTACAGGCATGAACCGTCGAACATACCTGCAAGCGGTTGCCGCGACCGGCTCAGCCGCCAGTGTGGCCGCCACCGCCGGATGTCTCAGCGTGTTCGGCGATTCAGGTCCCGAGGGGACAGTCCTCGACCCGCCCGAACTCGACCTCAGCGAGGCCGCCCACCCGAGCTATGGCGACGAGATGCCCGAGTTCACTGTGTCTGATCCGATTACGGACGAAGCAGTCTCGACAACCGAGTTCGAGGGCGAGCGAGCCCTCCTTTGGACGTCTTTCTACACGAACTGTCCCGACGGGGTCTGCCCCGCTCTCATCCTCCGGTTGCGGCGCGCACAGGAGGTTGCCACTGAGGACGGATACGGCGATAGCGCTGCCTTCCTGGCGCTCACGTTCGATCCCGAACGCGACACAGCCGATGTCCTCCGCGAGTATGCCGATCAACAGGGTGTCGACATAGACGCCGGTAACTGGCATTTCCTCCGACCGGAGAGCTACGAGAGAGGCCAGGAACTGCTAAACGAACAGTTCGGGCTGGTCATCGAGAAGGCCTCCGCCGACGAGTACGAGAACCTGGAGTACCAGTTCCCCCACTACGGACTCATCCTCCTCGCTAACAGGCGCGGCATCGTCGAGCGGGCGTACCCGAACGGGCCGACCGTGGAAATCGAAACCCTCGTCGACGACTTCACGCGCGTAGCCACAGCATGAAGCGTCGACATCTCCTCGCCGGACTCGCTAGCGCAGGCGCGCTTGGCGGGGCTGGACTCGTCGCCAGCGGGAACGTCCCCGGCGCTCTCAGCGGCGGAGACGCGGCGACGCAACCAGTCGAACCGACAACGCTCGACACGGTCGAAGCCCCGGGAAGCCGCGACGGCGAAGTCACACTCCCCGCGGACGGCCAGCCTACGTTTGTCGACTTCTTCGGGACGTGGTGTCCTCCCTGTGTCGAGCAGATGCCGGCGCTTGGCGAGGCCGAAAACCGCGTCGGCGACGAGGTGTTGTTCGTCTCCGTGACGACCGAGGATGTCGGGGGCTCGCTGACCGAGGAGGCACTCGCTGACTGGTGGCGGGAAAACGACGGGGACTGGCTGGTTGCCGCCGACGTGACCGCCGAACTCGCGGCAAAACTCAACGTCGGGGGGTACCCGACTGCCGTCGCGCTCGATGCGACCCGCCGAATACAGTGGTCCGAATCGGGAGTCCACACTGCCGATGAACTCGTTGCCGGTATCGAAACTGCCCTCGACCGATGACGGACCAGATACTCGTGACTAACGTCACGTTCGCACTCACGGCGGGCGTGGCAACCTTTTTTTCCCCGTGCGCGTACCCTCTCCTGCCGGGATATGTCGGCTTCTACGTGAACTCCTTCGACGGCGAGACCGCCTCTGTCGCGGGCGCGGGGCTTCGTGGCGTTGCAGCCGCGTTTGGCGTGCTTGCGACGTTCGCACTTCTCGGCGGGACAACTGCGCTGGTGGGCCAGGAGACGCTATCCGGCATTACCGTCTTCGAGACGCTCGTCGGCGGATTACTCATCGTCTTCGGACTACTCGTCGCACTCGGTCTGGACCCATCGCTGTCGCTGTCGCTGCCAAAGCGCCGATCGGGCGTGCTCGGATTTGGCCTGTTCGGTGCCGGGTATGCGCTGGCCGGCGCCGGCTGTGTTGCACCGGTCTTCCTCGCCGTCGTTGCCCGTACTATCGCACTCCCGCCCGAGGCAGCGGTACTCGTTTTGGGCGTCTACGCGGGGGTTGTTGCCGTCCTGATGGCTGCGACGACCGTCGCAACCGGAGTCGGCATGATCAGCAACGCCAATCGCGTGATGGCTCACGCCGGGTGGTTGAAACGGCTCGCCGGCGCAGTGATGGTGGTCGCCGGGGTCGGGCAGCTGTACCTCTCGCTCGTCGTCTACTGATACTGCCGGCTGTCCCAGTGTGAACGGATTCGCATCCCGGGGTGTCGAATCTCTTGACGAGCGGACAGCCGGCAGTATGATACGCGACAAATTCCCTTGCCAGTGAGCGCTTCGTCTGCGCTGTCTCCGAGTCCAGGCCCGGGACATAAGACCCACGCGAGCGAAACGCGACCAGGATGACTCACGACCCGTCGGTCCCCGGGAGCGGGGAGAGCGAGCACGGGAGCCACCGCGGGATGGACGCCGGACGGTACCTGGCACGTCTCGGTCTGGATCCGGACACCGTTACCCGGGCCGACCTGGAGACGCTCGCCCGACTGCAACGCGCACACGTCACCACCGTCCCGTTCGAGAACCTGGACATCGTCGGCCGGTGCGTCGAGGCCTCGCGGATCGTCCTCTCGGTCCCGCACCTGTACGAGAAGATCGTCGAGCGCCGGCGCGGGGGGTACTGCTTCGAGCTCAACGGACTGTTCCACTGGTTGCTCGACGATCTCGGGTACGACGTCGACCGGATCGCTGCTATGGTCACGAGCGACGGCGAGGCCCGCCCGCCGGCGAACCACCACACGAATATCGTCGACCTCGACCGCCGGTACGTCGTCGACGTGGGGATTGGAACGCCCGCAATGCGGTTGCCCGTCCCCCTCGACGGGACGCCACGGACTGACGACGTCGGCGTCGAGTGGCGGGTCACCGGGAGCCACCGGCCGGGCGAACAGTTCCGGTCGGAGTGCCGAACGCCAGCGGACCCGGAGTGGTCGACACGATACGTGTTCAGTGATATTCCACGGAGCCTCGACTACTTCCGGGCGACCAACGACTACCTCCAGACTGCTCCGGAGTCGCCATTCACCGACGGTGCGACGATCACGATCGCCACCGAGGATGGCCACCGAAAGCTGTCCGGCGAGACCCTGACCGAGACGAACAATGCGGAGGAGGTGGCACGGACCGTCCCGGACGTGGAATGGCCCGCGACAGTCCGTCGGGAGTTCGGACTCGACGTTGCTGGGGGCAAGTAGTCGCTCTCCACACCTCGGTTTCCTCCGGTGTCCCGGGAGCAAAGACGGTGCATCACTGGCGGACTCGTCGAGTTCCCCGACACGGCGAACGATATCCTGCACCCGGGAGACGTTGCTCCCAACTGGCTCGAGACATCAGCCTCGCACGGTGTTGGTGCGCGTGGAAGCCTGACGCCGCAGGACGGCTACGAAGCCTCCGACGACCGTACAGAGGACACCCCCGACGTGTCGTGTCCCGCGGCTGGCCAGTAGGTCCCGCCTTTCCAGTTCTGTCAGCGGGCCGACGCCTCGACCGCAGAGGTGTCAGCTCGGTCGACCCCGCCGTGACGACCTCGCAGAGCAGTATCTATCATATTCTCGTCTTTTTCGCTTCGGTTCCGGGCTGGACGCTGGAACCGACTTTAGCCACTCCTCGAGACGTCTGACTCTGTTCTGTGTCTTTCCTCTTCCCGGTTTACTGCGATAGACCTGGTTTCGTATAATCTGCCTGAAATATTTTTCCCCGGGCATTCTTTTCCGATATGCGATGACACCAGCAACCGATGTTCGGTACACGCTGTCGCACAGTACACCCACTATCCGCCGATCGAAGGGAGGTGACGACTGATGGCAGTCCCACCGGCAGTATCCGACGTGGGATTCCTGCTCGGTCGGGCGCTTTTCGCCCTCGTGGTCGGCTATCTCGCGTTCGGTAACCTGCTCGACCTCGAGTCGTCGGTAGGCTACGCCAGGAGCAAGGGCGCGCCGTTCGCGTCGGTCACCGTCCCGCTCGGAAGCCTCGGGCTGATCGCCGGCGCGCTCGCGGTCCTGCTGGGGGTCTATCCGGCGGTCGGCGTGCTCGCAATCGTGGCCTTTCTCGTCCCGGTCACGGTCGTCATGCACGACTTCTGGACGATGGAGGGTCAGGAGGGACAGAACGAACGGATCCACTTCCTGAAAAACGTGGGTCTGATCGGCGCCGCGCTGATGTTCCTTTCGCTCCCGGCCACGGCGTGGCCGATGGCCCTCGGGGTCGGGCTCTGAGCCGATGCCGGTAACCGACACTGCGGGCAGCCACGACTCCACGGTCGGCGTGCCCTGGCGGTCGCCGGCACTGGTCGCCATCCTCGCGGCCACGCTGATGACACCCATGGACGTGCCGCTGATCAGCCCGGCCCTCCCCGAAGTCCAGGCCAGGTTCGTCATCTCCGAGTCCAGCGCCGGGTTGCTCATCACGATGTATGCCATTCCGGGCATCCTGCTGGCACCGGTCGTCGGCGCGCTTGCCGATCGCGTTGGCCGGCGGTACGTCCTCTCGGCCTGTCTCGCGCTGTTCGGTCTGGCCGGCACCGCCATCGCGTTCACGAACGACTTTTCGGTGGCTCTCGGCTTGCGTGTCCTGCAGGGCTTCGCTGCCGGGAGTCTCCTCTCGGCGCTCGCCATGACGGTTGTCGGCGACCGCTACGCCGGCCGTCAGCACGACGCTGTCATGGGAGTCACGGCGGCCATGCTCTCGCTGGGGACGGCGGCGTATCCACTCGTCGGCGGCTACCTCGCTGTACACGCGTGGAACGCGCCGTTCCTGCTTTACGCGCTCACCTTCCCCGTTGCGGGGCTGGTCCTGTTCGGGCTGGACGACCGCGACTCCTGTCTCGACTCGGCGGGTCGGGGCTACGTTCGGGAGGCACTGCGAGCGGTTCCGACACGGCGTGCGCTCACGCTGTACGGGATCATGTTCGTCTCCTTCGCCCTCCTCTTTGGCGGCTTCTACACCGCCCTGCCGTTTTACCTCGCCAGTGCGTTCGATTTCACGCCGAGGGCTGTCGGACTGGTGACCAGCGCCGTCTTGCTCGTGACGGCAATCGTCTCGACACAGAACGGGCGTGTCTCCGCCCACGCGTCGAAGAAAACGCTGCTCGTTACCGGGTTTGCACTGTACGCGGGGAGCTTTCTGGGTGTCGCGCTTGCGGGGAGTTCGGTCCCGTTGGTGGGTGCCCTGCTCGTGTTCGGGACCGGAAACGGCCTCGTCACGCCGACGTTGTTTGCCGGCCTCAGCGCGCTGGCACCCGACCAGGTACGCGCCGGCGTGATGAGTTTGCAGACGACGACGATCGGCATCAGCCAGGCGCTCGGCCCGGCGCTTTTCACGCTCGTCGGCGGCGCAGTCGGATACCAGTCGACGCTGCTGGCTGCCAGCGTCACGGCCACGCTCTTTGTGCCCGTGCTCACCGTGGTTCCGCTCGATACCTGATGGTGTCCGGTTGTCCGCCGGCAACGAAACAGACGTCTTCGGCGGGTGAACTCGCCCGACAATCCTGGCCGCTCCCGGTCACCCTCTCTGCGAGAAGAACTGCGCTCGAAGAACGTCGAGGCGTGTCCCGTCGTCAGGGCACTGGATGCGGCCGGCACCCCGTGATACCTCCAGATTTTGTACGCACTCCGGGACTCCGAACTGCGTTTTACCGAACTCAAACGAGCCACTGGCGGGCGGTGGAAGACGGTTTCGGACGCCCTCGATGTGCTCACCGCACACGGCCTGGTCACGCGTCGGACCGAGGAAGCGGCCCCCATCGCCGTCTACTACCGACTCACCGAGAAAGGTGCGTCGCTCCTCGACCGACTCGATGCTGTGAGCAGGTGGGCTGTCGAGTGGATGGCAGACGTCGAGGATCCTGCCGAGTTCACGACCCGGTTGCGGTCGCCGTCCCGACACGGTCGCTCTTTTTACCGCGAGCCGGAGCATTATGAACCGGGCCGGCGAACACCTGAGGTATGACGGGGCCGGACAACGACTTCCCGCCGGACATCGACCCCCAGGATGCGTTCCAGTTGTTCAGCCACGAGTTGCGCCTCGAAATCCTGTTTGCCCTCTGGGACGCCCCCGCGTACTCGCTGGCGTTCTCCGAGATTCAGACCGCTGTCGGTGAACGGGATTCGGGCAAGTTCACCTACCACCTCGAACAGCTTACGGGTCACTTCGTGACGGAAATCGAGGGACAGTACGTCCTCCAGTACGCTGGCCATCGCGTCATCGACGCCATCCAGAGTGGGGTCTTTCATAGGTCGCCGACAGTCCCCTCGCTCGAGGCGCCCGGGACCTGTCCGCGGTGCGGGGCGACCCCGACGTTCGCGTACGACGAGCATCTTGCGACCGTTTCCTGTCCCGACTGTGGGAGGAAGCTCGTAGAGTACCCGTTCGACCCTGGCGGGTTCCAGGATCGGACCACCGAGGAAGCGATCGAGGCCTTCGACCGCCGCACGAAGTACAAGTGGCGACTGGCGTCGGGTGGCGTCTGTTTCGTCTGTGCGGGTCGTGTGAACGTCGCCTACACTGATGCCGCCGCGGAGATGGACCACCACGACCGGTACGAGGAGTTCTTCGCGACCGGCCACCCTGCCCTCTTCCATCTCACCTGCCAGAACTGTAGCTTCTACAGCTACGTCCCGGTCGGGACTCGACTGCTCGATAACCCCACTGTCGTCGGTCAACTCGCGACTCGCGGTATCGACACGACGGTCACCCATCTCTGGGAACTTCCCTTCGTTACGGATGCCGCTTGTGTCACGATCCGGGACCGCGACCCGTGGGCAGTTACTGTCGACGCCCCGACACCTGGTGGCACCGTCGCTGTCACGCTCGACGCCGACGCGGCTGTCGACTCGATCACGATCGATCCGTGACTGAGCGGGCCAGGTGGCCCGCTACACCACCAGGGCGGACCGGAAGGCTCTGCGGACTCGCAGGCAACTCGTCTGAGGGTTCAGGTGGGAATATACGATATTTTACTTGAACTCGTTTCACAGAGAGTTCAATTGGGTAGGGTGCCTGCAATTCGAGTAGACCTGGACGTAACCGATGACGTACATATCGTCGCACTGTGTGGAAGCCAGGGCGACGTGAACTACACCCAGCTCGCGCTCGAACACGTACTGCAAGCAGCGGAGGTTCGCGGTGCCCCGACCGACCTTGTCGACTCCGCCGGCGTTCTTGCGTGCCCGGACACGGGGATTGCGTCCGTCGTTCACACGGTCGATTAACGATGTCCGCCGAAACCGACATACGGTGGACCGGAATCGGACTGCAGAACGCGTCCGTTGTCGTCACCCCGGGAGGCGAGACGCATCTCGACCTCCTGGCGGAACCGGTCGAGCCCTCACAGAACTGGGGTGTGGCGACCCTGCGAGAGCGTGTCGGACGGTGAGCGGCGACGAATTTCACCCTGGTCTGGAAGGCATCACTGTCGCGGAGACCCGGCTCAGCCACATCGACGGCGAGGCGGGCGAACTCCTCATCGCCGGGTTTCCGGTCGAGGAACTGGCGGTCAACGCGACCTGTTCACGGCAACCTTTGCCGTCTCGCGGGTCGGCGGATGGATGGCCCACTGCCTCGACCCTCGAACATGTCGCCGTACTCGGACAGAGTTCCGCGAATTCCGTCGTCTGCCGGATGCGGGCCGGTACAGCCTCCCGGCTGATCGCGTCGTATCCACGCTCCCGGAAGAACGACGATACGGTCGTGGTCAGCAGGTAGAGCGTCTTGACCCTTCCGTGCGTGCTCTTCGAGGGTGTCACACAGGACGGTTCAGTATCCCATTCGGCGGTTCGGCTCCGTGATGACGACCGACCGAACGAGTCCATCCGAGCCGTACGTTCCGATACCCCCGGTGCCAACCACCGCCGTTCCGTTGTGGGCGACAAACAAAACTGTGCCGGTGCCGTTCGCCCGTCCGTGACAGGGGACGTGACGCGCGCCGGGGTTGCGCGCGGGAATCAGTTTTTATTCGACCGGCCTCTCTGTTGGCACATGGACGAGGACGGGCAGGGCCGTCGCTGTCTGCTGAACCGCCGGCAGTTGCTGGCCGTATCAGGCTTTGGCGCCCTTGTGGGCTGTACGGAGCTCACCGGCAGCGGCGATTCAACCGAGTCTTCGTACGGTTTCAACAACGGGCTGAAAATCGGGGAAGTGCGGCCACGGTCGGCCCTCATCTGGACCCGCCTCAGTCGGAACGCACCGGCCACCTGGGCGACCCGGAACCTCTGGTATCCAGCCGCCGACGGCACCGTACAGTTGCTGGTCTGGCCGGAGGAAGACCCCACCGACGTACGTTCGTTCGAGCGCCGCGCAGCACTGCATCGGGACGCAACGGTCCAGTTCCGACTGACCGATCTCGATCCGGACACAGCGTACAGTGTCGTGCTTCGGGGGACACCGGACGCTGACGAGGAGCGGGTCGAACTCACGGGGCGGTTCAGCACTGCTCCCGGCGACACGACGCCTGCGGAAGTCAGCTTTGCGGTCGTCTCCTGTCAGGCGTGGCGCTTCAGAGACGCCGGAGAAGCGGGTTTCCGCACCTACCGGACGCTCGACGACTGGGATCCGGACTTTTTCGTTCACACCGGTGACATCGTCTACTACGACCAGGGGGGGTTGCGGGGCAGGTCGGTGTCCACGGCACGAACACACTGGCACCGGACCTACTCCCTCGAACTGCTGACGGAGTTTCACAACGATACACCCAGCTACTTTCTCAAGGACGACCACGATATCATCGACGACGACTGCTGGCCGGGGCAGCGATACGGGAACCTGACGTTCGAGGACGGGGTTGCCGTCTTCGAGGAACAGAACCCGACCGGAGAGGTGCCGTACAGAACGGTTCGGTGGGGGGAGGATCTCCAGATCTGGCTCCTCGAGATGCGCGAGTTTCGGAGCCCGAACACCGTGCCCGACGGCCCCGACAAGACGATTCTCGGGGAACGACAGCTACGCTGGTTACAGGAGACGATCGACCGCTCCGACGCCGCGTTTCGCGTCATTATCTCACCGTCAATCTTCGTCGGCCCGGACCGGGGGAACAAAAACGACAACTACGCGAACGACGGATTCAGTACCGAAAGCCGCATGCTCCGGGAGTTTCTGGCCGACCGTGACGTCGTCGTCGTCGGGGGAGACCGCCACTGGCAGTACGTCTCGGTCGACGGGGAGACTGGCCTCTGGGAGTTCGGGTGCGGGGCACTCGCGAAGGGGCGCGAGGGAGGGTGGAATTCGGGGGACCTGCGACCGGAACACCGGTTCCTGGCTGTCAGACCTGGCTTCGTGTGGGCGACTATCGCCCGGGAGAACGACGAGCCGATTCTCACGATCGAGCACCGGAGTCGACGCGGGCGGTTGCGCCACAGCGAACAGTTCACGGCGAACCCGGTCGAGCACCGGGACCCGGAGACAGCCGGGTCGGGGTGATAGTGATTAGTGCGAGTCGTTACCGGTCTCTCACCACCCCGGGGTGGTGAAGAACCGGTAAACAGTCGCACTAATCACTATGAGTGCACGTCGCAGTCTTCGGGACAGCTGCCGCTACACGTCGGCTCTGGGCTCGACCCGTATCTCGATCCGATCGAGCGGCCGCGTCGTGATACTCACGGAGAGGTCGATGTCCGGGGTCGAGACGAGGTCGAGGCGGTACTGTCGGGCCAGCGTTGCGAGGATCAGCGTCCCTTCGACGAGCGCGAACTGCTGACCGATGCACCGGCGGGGACCGCCACCAAAGGGGAAGTACGCGAACGCCGACCGGGCGTTCTCCCCGGCGAACCGGTCGGGCCGGAACTGCAACGGCTCCTCCCAGAACCGCTCGTCGCGGTGGATCGTCCACTGCATCGGTGCCACTGTCGCACCTTCGGGGAGCGAGTAGCCGCCGAGTTCGAGTGTCTCCGTCGTCTCCCTCGGGATCGAGGGAACGGGCGGGTAGAGCCGCATCGCCTCCCGAAACACCTGTTCGGTGTACTCGAGGTCCGGGAGGTCGCCGAACGTCGCGTACCCCTCGTCCAGCGTGTCATCGGGTTCGTCGACGAGTCGGCGTTCGACTTCGGGATGCTGTGCGAGCAGGAACCAGGCGAACGTAAGCGCCGTTGCAGTGGTCTCGTGGCCGGCGAACAGGAACGTCATCATCTCGTCACGGAGGAGAGTCTCCGACATCGTCTCCCCGTCCCTGTCAGTCCCCGTCAACAGCATGGACAGGAGGTCGTCGTGCCCGTCAGTGCCCTCCTCTTTGCGTCTGCTGACGATCTCCGCGATCAGTGACTCCATCTCGTCGATCCCCTGCTTGTAGCGCCGCCACATCGGGATGGGGACCCACTTCGGGACCGTCCGTGCGACTGGCTGTTTCGCCGGTTGTCCCGGCTCCTGGAGTGCCTGGACGGTCCGACGGATGCCCCGTTTCTCGTACTCGATATCCGACCCGAACATCGATTTCACGAGGATACGTTCCCGGTACCGCTCCGGACGGGCGTGCGTTCCACAGGTGGCGACAGGGACGATATGGTCCTCCTCCCGCTGTCTGTATAACTAGAGTGTTCTGTACAGGCTGTTTTTGATTACTAGCATCGGGACCCAGGTGGGTGGACGCTTTCTTACTGCACAAGGATGTTGACGCCAGATCAATCACGTGCAAGTGACGGGACAGTGCCCCGGCTGTCCGGGTCGGATAGTGCGAACGCCAGTCCTCCTGGCACCCGACGGGCCGAGGAGATCCACGTCCGGAACTTCGACGTCAGTCGGACGTACCATCTGACAGTCGAGGTCCGCGAGAACGGGCGTCTCGTCTTCGCAAACCGGTACCACCTCTCCCCGGGGAAGACAGCAAGCGAACGCGACCGACTCCCTCCCGGTGAGTACGACATCACGGTCGAACTCGACGGCCTGCGCCGGCAGACCGTTCGCTGTCGGATCGACGGGACGCCGGAACGGACGGCACTGGTCCAGGTCGGTAACGGGACGCTCTCGCTTACCGAGGGGTTGTACCAGTGAGTCGCAGTCGCCCGGCTCGTGCATCGTCCCGTCCACACGAGCCAGCCCCCGCCGGACGACCGGCCAGTCCCGACTCGTCGGCTTCTGCCGTTCGAGACGGAGCGGACCGCCCCGACCGGGAACGGTCGGGTACTCCACGACACCAACAGCGGTCCTTACCGATGTCCCTCCCGTCCCCGGAGGGGAACGCCTCGAGCCCTCACTCCGGCGAGGACGCGAAACGGCGCCGTAAGACACCGCCTGGCCGCTTGACCCCCCAGCCGTTGCTCATACTAGTTCGGACCGTCAGCTTCTGGGCGGCTATCGTCACCCCGTTTCTCCACGTTCCGCTCCTTCTCACCGGTATCGAGACCCCCTCCGAGACGGCGGCCTTTCTCGCCTTGCTCGCTCTGAACGTGGTTGCCCTGGTGGTCGGCCACTCCCACAACAACTGACCGGCCGAACCCGCCGTTCTCCCGCGGTGACGAAGCGGCTGCCGCTTTCCCCAGCATCGGCCGGCACTGATGGACTCGGCTGGCGATACGAGCGCGTCGAACGCGATGGTCACTCCCGACCACTGGTCGCCGAGTCACGAGCGGTTGCGGGCCGTCCCGGTTGCGGACTCCGGCAGTCGCGATGCGGTCAGGAGTCACCGAGTCGGCGCGGGCCGGACCGGCTGTCACCAGCGCCGGGATCGAACAGCCAGACGAACACCGGCACGTACCAGAGCCAGGCGACGACGTACGCGAGTCCAACGAGAACACTTTGCGTGTCGATGCCCGCGAGGATCCCGTCGGCGGCCCCGACGACCAGCACCACACCGATCAGGACCGGGAGGGGTGGCTGGTCGAGCCAGCCGTACAGCATCCCCACGAGCGACCCGACGACGTAGCAGAACGTGTAGCGAGCGACCGCCACCAGGGCGGCGTTCCCCCAGAACAGCGCCGTGGTCGGGAGGGCGGGTTCGAGACCGAATACCACTGTCAGCCCCTCGGAGAACGCACTCCAGCCCTGCCACACCGTCAGAACCGCCAGTGTAGCTGTCAGTATGCCGACAACGCGACCGGCTTTGACGCCGGCTCTTCCCGGATCGTTTGGCTCGCTCATCTGGGAAGTGACGGCTGTGTCATACTGCCGTCTGTACGTTCGTCAAGATATTCGCCACCCCGGCGTGGCGAATTCTTTCACAATGGTACAGCCGGCAGTATCGGCCTGGATCGGGGCTCCCTATTCCAGGCGCACGGCGGTCCCGTACGCGATGACTTCGGAGCCGCCGTTTGCGATTTCGGAACTCTCGAGGCGGACGTTGACGACGGCGTCGGCGCCCATCGACTGCGCGTCCTCGACCATCCGTTCGAGAGCTTCGTCGCGGGCGCTGGTCAGCAGTTCGGAGTAGGCTTTCAGTTCGCCGCCCGTGATGTTTCGGATGCTCTGGGTAATATCGCGGCCAACGTTGCGGGCTTTGACGGTGTTTCCCCGGGCGATGCCGAGCGGTTCCTCGATGGTTCGACCGGGCACTGTCCCGGTGGTGACGACTTCCATACGTGATACCGGACGGGAGATAGACATAAAACCCGGTCCCGCGTTTCCGGGCAGGAACCACCGGTCTGTTCCGTCGGCTTCCGGACGTGTGTATCCCTCGAGGACGTGACGCGGGTAATCGCATCGCAGTCCCACGTTTTCCCCGTCGGCCCCGGGACCGACGGGCGTCCGGGACGGTGATACTGCCGGCTGTACCATGTTGAACGGATTCGCCACCCCGGGGAGGCGAATATCTTGACGCACGTACAGCCGGCAGTATGAGTCCCGGCTCCGTCAGTGGACAGTCCCCCGTCGTCGCAGACCTCGCCGTGACGTCACCCGTGATCGTCCCTCGTGACGAGGTAAAGCGCTACCAGGAGCACGCTACCGATGATGAGACCACCGCCCCAGCCGAGTACCGCCCGCGTTATCTTCGGGAAGTCGGCGACGAACCCGACGAACAGCCGCAGATCCAGTGCAACGACCAGTACTGCCCCGACGACGTCGAAGACGAGATCGTAGGCGGTGTCCCGCCAGCCGTAGTGTACCAGAACGGGTTCGATGTCGAACCGTTCACCGACCGTACGCGCACCCAGTTCGATAACCTCCCAGAAGATGCCAAATCCCAAGGTATACACGACCGTCACGGCGGAGAGGGTGAGCGTCGCATCCGTCTCGACGGTGACGATCACGCCAGCGTACAGGAGCGCCGCGACGAGTGCCGCGGAGACGGTGTGCGTGAGATGGTCCCACCACCAGACCGACTCGTACGGCCCCAGCATCCCGATCGAATGCAAGAGTCCGGCACTTGTGACCCACAGCGGGAGTCCCGGAGAGATCCCGGTGCTCTGTCCGGGTAACTGGAAACCGGCGGCAAGTAGTAGAGCGAGCACCGCCCCGGCAACCGATACCAGTGCGTTCACCACCGCCGCGATGTCCCGGCGACGAATGGCAACGACTAGCGTGAGGACGAGCGCACCCATGAGCGCCGCGAGAATGCCGTTCAGTAGTCCGTTCATCTGTCCGGGACGTCGTTACGTGCGCATAAGTCCGGTGTGGGATGATTTCTTCGGTCGCGGGCCGGCGCGGGGGTCCAGTTCCCTGTCCCCGGCAGTCCTGGCCCGGCGCGAGTCCTCTTGCCCGTCGGGAGCGCCTACAGATACCGGTCGGGGACGTGGACGAGCAGGTAGCCCGGAAGTACCTGCACGAGAAAGCCGTCGATCACCACGTCGGCGATGTCGGGCAGAATGCGGCGGACGACGGTGTAGAGCGTCCCGACGATCAGGCTGGCGAGGACGACGCCCTGGAGGACACCCTCGAGGACGAAAAGCAGCGGAACCGCGAGTGTGACCGACAGCAGCAGATCACCCGGCGACCCGTCGTAGCCGACCCAGCGCCTGGGTGTGACCCACTGACGCCGGTAGTGGTCGTACACGGCGCGGTCGGACGTCGCCTCCCACGGTCGCAGTTCGAGTCCGCCGCCGAAGATGTCCGCGACGCTGTGGGTGGCTGCCCCGAACAAAACCAGGGCTGCGCCGACCGTCAGGCTCCCCGGGATCAGCACCGCGAGAGCGAGAGCCCCGGCGGCGAGTGCCGAATAGTACACCGGATAGTGGAGCGTCTTCCGGTGACCGGTGTACAGATCCAGGTCCGGAAAAACACCCCCAAGCAGCCCTGCCGCGAGGGCAACCCCGGCGAACTCCGGCACGACGGCGGCGGCTGCGAGACCGAGTGTCAGCCCCCCGAGCGCGTGGGTTGGCAGCATCATCGTGACCGAACATAGGGAACAGAATGCATTGAAACTGTCGGACCTGGTGTTGAGAGGTGACACTTTTTAAACCAGGAGTGGGTCACGCACCGTTCAGGAGTCCCCGAGGAGGAGTCATAGTGGTTGTTGCGATCGTTTTCGCGACCGGGTTGCGTATTTCCGTGTTCCAGACCGTGAATCCCGCGTTTTGTCCCGCCACGGTGGTAGAGAGTCGGAACAGCCACTATCAGTCGGGCCGCCGACTCGTCTGCAGAGGGCCGTCCTCATATACTGTCGGACGGAAGTCATGATATTCTGCTCGTTCCACGTGGGGCGAGTGAAAGTATCAACAGTTCCGTCCGACAGTATACAGCTGGCAGTATCAACAGTTGTTCACGACCTCGGCTGTCCCGTAAACTCTGTCGACGAACGTCTTCCGGTCGAGTTGTCCACGCTCGTACGCCGTTGCGGTATCGGCGCAGACGTGCCAGGTACCGGTCGTACACTCGTGGAGCGACCTGGCCATCAGCGACACGTCGTCCGGCCGATTAGACGCGAACGTCGTAGACAGCTCTGCGATTTCCTCTCGAAACCGATCTTCCCCGGCGTGAGGCGTTCCGCGGTACCTGATTTCCCAGGTGTCTCCGTCCTCGCTGAATCCGATCCGTTCGGTGTTGTTGGCATCCGTGAACCGGGTGACCCCGTCGGTCACCTCCTCGACGGTTGTCAGCAACTTCCGGGCACCAGTGTTCTCGGGGGTTTCGTCTTCACCGAGGAATCGCCCCATAGAATCGTCCTCATCGGTTTGCAGGCTGTCCTCGCAGCCCTCTCCAGAGGCTTCTCCGAGACATCCCGCAAGCGCCGCCGCGAGGGACGCCCCGGCTCCAGTGAGGAAGGCCCGCCGATTCATACTATCACTCTTTGGACCAGGTCATTAATCGTGCTGATTGCTAAAATTCCCGTTTGAGCTTCAATAATGACCTCTCACTGACACTTACGCTTCCACCGTCTGTCGCTGTCGCGAATAGTTGAGTCTGCCCGGGGGGTCGAAATGAGCGATAGCGTCATACTGAACGCACCCGTTCTCTCTCGCATGCTCGTTTTCGCAGGTATCCGGTAGGTCGAACCGATGCGTGCAAGAAACAGGCCGCGTATCGACGAACGCAGGCCCGATACCACGGCAAGAGCGACGGGCTCCGTGCGGACCGCCATCTGGGCACCGACCCTGGCGTGAATTCCGTCGCGACTCGGTTTCGGAGCGCGACTCATACGGACTGTTGTGAGTATTTTCGGCACGGCTCCCACAGCGCTTCGACTCCCGACGCATGATCCCTGGGTCGGCCCGGCGGTGAGGCGAGCACAGCGAGGCGAGGTTCGTCAGGGAACTGACGGCGGTGAGGCGAGCACAGCGAGGCGAGCCTCGGAAGACCTCGTCTTCCGGCGGTGAGGCGAGCACAGCGAGGCGAGGTTCGTCAGATTCCTCTTCCGGCGGGACCGAGTCACAACCGTCTGTATCACTCCACCGAGAACGCCGTACTGTCGAGCCGATCGGCTTCTTTCCGGTACTTCTCGATCACCTCTCGCTACCCGTCTGTCGTGGGGCATCCCTGGCCGCCGTCAGCAGTCCGTCGGTGACGGACCGAGTACGGCGGGATTTAACAACGGATGCGATCAAGACGTCACATGGTTTCGATACTCTCGGACGATGACGTGGCAGCAGTGCTCGATCTCCCCTCGTTGCTTCCTGTCGTCGAGGACGCGTTCGTGAAGCAGGGGTCGGGAGCAGTCGAGCTGCCCGAGCGACCACACTTGCCGGTGGGAATCTATCCCGGCGACGACGACCCGCTCGGCACCGCGCTAGCGATGCCGGCGTACATCCACGGGGCGGATACCTATGTGACCAAGCTTCCGAGCGTCCACGAGGGCAATGCCGACAGGGGTCTGCCGACAGTCAACGCACAGATCGTGCTGACGGATGCGACGACCGGCCAACCGCTCGCGTTCATGGAAGGAACTCGTCTCACGAACGCCCGAACTGCCTGTATCGGCGCGCTCGCGGCGCGTGAGCTCGGCACAGAGCCGGTACGGCTGGGTGTTATCGGGGCCGGGGCGCAAGCTCGCTGGCAAGCCCGCGCCATTGCGACGGCGACCGACGTGACGTCCGTCAGGATCTACTCGCCGAGCGAGACACGGCTGGCGTGTGCGGCGGACCTCGACGAGACACTTGCCGCAGACGTCCGGGCAGTCGAGACGCCGACAGCAGCCGTCGGCGACGCCACCGTTGTCGTGACCGCGACAACCAGCGAATCGCCCGTGGTCGACGGGCAGGCCATCGCGTCGGGGGCACTCGTCATCGGGATCGGCGCGTACACCGCCGAGATGCAGGAACTCGACGCCGAGACGTTCCGCCGGGCCGATCGGGTAATCGCCGACGTTCCCGTCGAAGCTGCCCGGACGGGGGACCTGCGTGCGACCGACCTGTCGGCTGAGGACCTGATCCCGCTGTCGTCGGTCCTCGATGGTACGGTCGAGCACGCGTCGCCGTCGGAGTTCATCGTCGTCGACAGCGCCGGGACTGCCGTCCTTGACGCTGCGGCGGCTGCACACGTCTACCAGCGTGCCCAGGCGGAGGGTATCGGGACCGAGCTCTCGCTTTGACGTAGCGAACGGGAGCGCCCGAGCTACCGGACGCATTTCGAGGTTTTTCGTGATCGCCGAGGACTGCCCGCCCACCTGTCCGAGTGCGTCGAGATCTCGGCGAAGGCGGTCGCGTGCGGTGCACATCACGCTGCCGTGGCTGACGTTTGGCCCTTCTGCGCAGTGTTGTTGGCATCTCGCCGGGACGTTCCGTCGCCGTAGTCACCGATGGCATCGGCGGTCATCAGCGCGGCGTCGAACGGATCGCTCTCGTCTCATTCGTGGCGTCGCCCGGCGATAGCAGGCCCATCGAAGGTCCCCTGCTCGACGAGGCTCCGTGACGGTACCGCGCTGGTCGGTAATCGACTCCGCGAAGCGAAACCCGACGGGTCGACCCGATTCCGTCCGCGAGGCCCAGGAGAATGCCCGCGGTAGCGTCCGGCGCACCCGTGTAGTCTCTCGCGACCACGAGTAGTGGACACCCGTAGCCCGACGACACTGCATTGGCGTTGTCACCACCGCCACTGCTGCGGATACAGATTCAGTACCTCACAAAGTTCGGTACTGATACCGCACCGCAACCGCAGATGAACG
>JAZKTU010000057.1:0-17269 GCA_036625385.1 Halovenus sp.
AAACGGGCGCTCCTGTTCGAGGCCGGGGGTGACCCGGAGAGCGAGGCGGACGCGAGTGCGGCCGGCCGCGACGAGGCGGACGCCGACGTCCGGCCGGTCATGCGCCGCCGTGCCGTGCTGGGGGCGCTCGGTGTCGGGGCTGCGGGCACGGCGGCAGCAGGCAGCGCGTGGCTGTTCGGCGCCGGCGGGTCCGACGGCGATATGCCTGACGGTACCGCGTCCCCGACCGACGCCGACGGCACGGACGGGCGACGGACGGTTCCGGACACGGCGTTTACGTTCGCGCTCAAGCCGCTGACCGCGACGGTCATCTACGAGGGGGGCGACCCGATCACTGCCGGCGAGTTGCTCGTCCGTAGCGAGGCTCTCTACGACGGGGAACGTGCCTGGAGCGCCGCGACGGGGACCGACCCGGAGCGGCCAGTTCGGGAGGGTGAGACTGTCCAGTTCGCCGTCGACGGCCAGTACGACGTCCGGATCGTCTGGGACCGGGAGGAGGTCATCCTGGCGTCGAAACGCGGCCCGGTCGACCCCCAGGACCCCTCCATCGGCCACGTCACGACGGAGCAGTACGACCTGGGGAACACCGGGTTCACGCTCGCGACCGCTCCGTCGCCGTCGGCGAGGCGGCGCTGGCGATTCGACACCGGCGACCGCGTCGAGTCCTCGCCCGCAGTGGTCGACGGTGTCGTCTACTTCGGCAGCAACGACGGCTCGGTCTACGCGGTCGACGCGGTGACCGGGGCCGAACTCTGGGCGGCCAGGCTCGGCTCCCGGGTCTGGGCGTCGCCGACGGTCGCTCGCTTCTCGGCGGGCCCGAACGTCGGGCGTGCGCCTACCCGGGTCTTCGCCGGCAACACCGACGGGACGTTCTTCTCCCTCGACGCGCGCGACGGGACGACCCGGTGGCGTGTCGTCGTCGGCAACGAGTACATTTCCGCCCCGGGTGTCGTCTCGCTTGTCGACGACGAGGGGCCGGTCGCGACTCACGTCGTCTACGTTGGCGGGTCGGACCGTCTCACGGCGTTCGACGCCGACGACGGCACGGAGCTGTGGCGGTTCGAGGCTGGCCAGTACGTCTCCGGCCCTGCGATACTCCCTCCCTGGGACGCAAGCGCTCGCGACCGGACGACGGTGTTCGTCGCGAGCAGCAACGACACCGTCTACGCGCTGGACGCCCACGACGGCCGCGAGCTGTGGTCGTCGACGGTCGAGGGCGTCGCGACGCCGCCGACTGTCGCGCGGCCGACGCCCGTGGAGGACCGCCTCGGGTACACCGTCTTTCTCGGGTCGGGGCTGGCCGACTCCCGCGGGGTCTCCGCACTCGATGCGACGGACGGCAGCCGCCGGTGGCACCTCCCGACCGACAGCGACGTGGTCGCCTCCCCGGCCGTCGTCGACGGGAACGCGGCGGCCGCAGCCGGCGGGACGGTCTTTGCGGGCGACAGCGCCGGGGGCGTCTACGCGGCCGACGCCCGGGACGGGAGCCTGCACTGGTCGGCCGAGACCGACGACGGGATCACCTCCGCGCCGATCGTCGCCGACACGTCGGGCACCGCGTGGAGCGACGGTGCGGGCAACACACTCTTTCTCGGGAGCTGGGACAGCAACGTCTACGGCTTCGAGACCGATAGCGGCAACGCCAGGTGGGTGTTCCACACGACCGGCGCCGTCGGCAGCTCGCCGACGGTCGTCGACGGGACGCTCTACATCGGGAACCACGAGGGACAGGTGTACGCTATCGGGGGACGGCAGTCGGAGCGGTGACCCCCGTCGTCATCGCCTTACAGGCTCGCAGTCACCTCGATACCGACCCAGATGGCGGTGGCAGCGACGGGCGGGATGGTGAGGTTGTCGTCGACGATGTAGCCCCGTACGGTCGGCTTGACCCCGTCCGCTACCATCCCACCGGCTGCGCCGAAGACGACGGCCAGCGGCGCCTCGAACAGGAAGGGGAGGGCGATGACAGCACAGATACAGAACATCGCCGCAAGTGCTTTCGGCCGTTTGACTGTCCGCAACTCCCCGGAAGCGATCATCCCGCTCAGCGGGTCGCCGAGCGCGAGCATCAGGATGGCCGGGATGGCGACCTGTGGCTCGAAGAGGACTGCGACGGCTGCCGACGAGAGCATGTAAAGCGCGTACCCGGCGACGTTGTCGGTCTCGTACTCGCGAGTGAGATGGTCGTATATTCCCCAGTCGAGTCCGACGGAGAGTCGGAACGTCTCGAGAAGCGCCACGAGGACACTTCCGAACAGGTAGGCAAGCCGGACCTGGGGCCACGTTATCAGTCCGAGCAGGTAAAGCGCCGGCAGCCCGGCACCGCTTGCGTGGACGAGCCGTCTGGCACGTTCGCCCGAGAGCAGCGTCCCCCACACCTGCTCGGTTACCGGTTCACTGGATTCAGCCATTGACCCGGCTCAGAGTTCCTCGAACGCCGTGTCACCGTCGCGGAGTCCGGACAGCGTCGCCGGGAGGTCCGCAATCAGGAGTCGCGTCTGGTCGGTCGAGTCGCGCTCGCGGAGCGTGACGGTGTCGTCCTCTAGCGTGTCGTAGTCGACAGTGACACAGAACGGTGTCCCGATCTCGTCCTGCCGGCGGTAGCGCCGCCCGATCGCTCCCGACTCGTCGTAGGTCACTGACAGCCCGGCTGCGCGCAACTGGCTCGCCACCTCGCGGGCACGCCCGGCCAGCCCGTCCCTGTCCATCAGCGGGAACACGCCCACCGTCGTCGGAGCCATCTCCGCCGGCAGGGAGAGGTAGGTCCGCTCCTCGTCGTCGACCTCGTCTGTCTCGTAGGCGTGTGCGAGAACCGTATACACCAGGCGGCCAACGCCGAAGGAGGGCTCGACGATGTGGGGGGTCACGTGTTCGCCCGCCTCCGTGACCTCCTCGACCCCGAAACCCGTCTCGGCGACGGGAACGACGTACGATTTGCCGTCGACCTCGACTGTCACTTCCCCACCCTCGAAGGCAGCAGGGTTACGCTCGACGAGCGCGTCGAGTTCGTCCGCGATGTCCCCCGCCGCCCCGCCGAACTCCGGACCGAGATACCCCATGTTCGGGTCGACGGTCGGGCGCTCGACGGTGACGGGTTCGTCGTACTGTTTGAAGACGGTGTACTCCTCGCCGGAGTGGTCGGCGTGTTTCTGCAGGTCGTAGTCCCCCCGGTAGGCGAAACCAGTTATCTCGATCCAGTCGCCGCCGATTTCGGATTCGGCGTCCCAGCAGTCCGAGGCGTAGTGAGCGAGTTCGCCCGGCAGGTGCTGGCGGTACCGGAAGCGGTCCATGTCGACGCCGATACGCTCGTACCAGTCTTTCGAGAGCCCCAGATAGAAGGCGATCCACGGGTCCGCGATCACGTCCGCCTCGACTGCTTCCCCGACGGTCAGCTCCACCACCCCGCCGTCGTTGGCCTGCTGGTCCTCGACCGAGTAGAGCGGGAGCGTGACGTCTTCGACCCGGTCGAGCGGCGGTTCGTCCGTCTCGGGGTCGATGAAGTGTTCGAGTTCCGCCTGCGTGAACTCCCGGACCCGGACGAGGGCCTTCCGTGGACTGATCTCGTTGCGGTAGGCCTTGCCGATCTGTGCCACGCCGAAGGGAAGCTGGTTGCGGGCGTACTCGGCCAACTGGGGGAACTCGACGAAGATGCCCTGTGCGGTTTCGGGGCGCAGGTAGCCCGGCGAGGAACTCCCGGGGCCGATGTTCGTCTCGAACATGAGGTTGAAGTCTTCGACCGACTCGCCCGCGAGGTCGGCCCCGCAGTTCGGACAGGTGATGTCGAACTCGGCGAACAGCGCTTCGACCTCGGCGATCGGGAGCGCCTCGGCGTCCTCGACCTCGGCATCCGGCGCGTCCTCGACGAGGTGGTCGGCCCGGTGACTCTCGCCGCAGTCGGGGCACTCGACGAGCATATCGTCGAACCCGTCGAGGTGGCCCGACGCCTCGAAGACTGCCTCGGGCATCACGTCCGGGGCGCTGATCTCCATGTGGCCCTCGCGGGTCACGTACCGGTCCCGCCAGGCGGCTTCGAGGTTGTCCTTGAGCGCTGCCCCCTGTGGTCCGTAGGTGTAGAAGCCGGCAACGCCGCCGTACGATCCCACGCTCTGCAGAAAGAACCCCCGCCGTTTCGCGAGTTCGACGAGACGGTCGCCCTCGCTCATCGCACCCCCTCCAGCAGGTCGATGTCCCTGACAATCCCGCGCAGTTGGTCGCCGCTGAGCATCGGTATCTGCTCGATGCCGTGTTCGAGCATCAGCTGTGCGGTCTCCTGGGCCGTCCGCTTGCCACCGACGGTGACGAGGTCGGCAGTCATGAACTCGGCGACTGGCCCGCTCGGAATCTCGACGTTACGCGTCGGCATGTAGCGGTTCCCGACCGCTTTGATACCCTCCCAGGCCCACTCGCTGTCCTCGTTCGCTATCGAGTCACCGGTCCGCTCCTCGCCCTCGACGACCCGGGCGACGTCGAGGATGTCGACCTCGGTCACCATCCCGGCAAGCTCGGCCTCGTCGTCGAGGACGACAGCGTACGGGACGCGTGCGTACGAGAGTTCCCGCTCCGCCACCGGCAGGGGCGTCCCGCTGTAGACGGCGTTTACCGCCTCGGTCGCCACCGCCTCGACGTGGGTGCTCCCGTCGAGGTCGCCGTTCGCGATGGCCCTGACGACGTCGGTCACCGTGATTATCCCTTCGAGGATATCGCCGTCGACGACGGGGACACGGCGCTCGCCCTGTTCGATCATCAGCCCGGCGACGTCGGTGACAGTGGTGTCGACACTGGTGGTCGCAACCTCCTCGGCGAGGAGCGCAAGCTGATCCTCGTCGGGGTGTTCGATGAGGGCACTCCGCGAGACGATCCCCCGGAACAGTTCGCCGTCGTCAGTCTGTTTCACGACGGGAACCGACGAGAATGTCCGGTTCTGCAGGTACTCGAGCACGTCGTTGCGACTGCCCGGCACCTCGACGGTGACGACCTCCTCGCGGGGCGTCATGATATCAGTTACGTGCATACGTTTGCCCGTACTCCTCGCCCCATCCACAAAGACCTTGCACATCTACAGACTCTGTGCCCGCCTCGCTCACGGGACTCTCGCCCGCAGGCTGGTTCCGGTTCGCTCCCGACCGCCGACGCCCCCGCTGCTCCCCGCCTCCGTGCTACCCGATCCTTCAGTATGAACGACATTTGTCCGATAGAGTCACCGAGCGGATCCGCCCCGTCTATCAGTTTGGCCGGCGCGTTCCGACATATTTAAATACGATTGTGAAGTATTATCACGCATGGAGCCGGATACGGCGGTGGCTTCGGCAGGTGCAGGGGAGACGGAAATAATGGCCGCAGTCGAGGAGGGACCGGTCGACACGTTCGTCATCGCGGACGTCGACCGGGACGGCGCGTTCCTCACGACACCGCTTGCGGACGCGGCGACACTCCCGGCCTGGCGCTGACTTCCCTCTCTCGTTTTCGCACATCATACGGACTGCTGTTGTCGACATCGTATCCCACGAGTGACCGTCCCGCGGGTCGAGGCACTGACGTCGCGGATCGATGGCGGGACCCGATCACAGCAGTCCGTATCCGTTCCCGAACCGTGACACTCGTGCTGCCGGCTGTCCGCGCGTACAGACATTCGCCACCCCGGGGTGCCGAATACGTTCACAATGTTACAGCCGGCAGTATCACGACACTCCGTATGAAGCCTCCGGTGGTTTCCCCTCTCGGGGTGTCGCATTCTTCCGCGACGTGATCCCCGACACTGCCAGCGCTGACTCACGCGCCCCGAGAAAACAAGCGTTATAGCCGGCCACTCATTTCCTACGCGCATGAAGGTTCTCGTGACGGACCCGATCGCCGACGCCGGCATCGAGATGTTGCAGTCGCAGGGGCACGAGGTCGAGACGGGTTACAATCTCGAGGGTGACGCGCTGCTCGCCGCCGTCGCCGACGTCCATGGTCTCATCGTCCGGTCGGGGACGGAAGTGACGGAGGCGGTGTTCGAGGCCGCGCCGAACCTCCTCATCGTCGGACGGGCGGGTATCGGGGTGGACAACATCGATATCGACGCCGCGACCGAGCACGGGGTCATCGTCGCCAACGCCCCGCAGGGCAACGTTCGCGCTGCTGCCGAGCACACGGTGGCGATGACCTTCGCCACTGCCCGGTCGATCCCCCAGGCTCACGCACGCCTCTCGGCTGGCGAGTGGGCCAAAGGGGAGTTTCTGGGGACAGAGGTCAACGACAAGACACTCGGCGTCGTCGGCTTTGGCCGCGTCGGCCAGGAGGTCGCGCGGCGGTTGGGCAACCTCGGCATGAACCTGATCGCGTTCGACCCCTACATCAGCGAGGAGCGGGCCGCCCAGCTCGGGGCGGAACTCGTCGACGACCTCGAGGCGTGTCTCGACCGGGCCGATTTCCTGACGATCCACACGCCACTCACCGACGAGACGGCACATATGATCAGCGAGGAGGAACTCGCCCGGCTCGAGGGTGGCTACGTCATCAACTGCGCCCGTGGCGGGATCGTCGACGAGCCAGCACTCGCAGCAGCCGTCGAGGACGACATCCTTAACGGCGCAGCGATCGACGTGTTCGCGGACGAGCCGGTCTCGCCGGACAACCCCCTGCTTGGCGTCGACGACGTTATCGTCACCCCACATCTCGGCGCCTCGACCGAGGCCGCACAGGAGAACGTCGCTGTCTCGACCGCCGAGCAGATCGTCGCAGCGTTCCGGGACGAGCCGGTCCTCAACGCCCTCAACGCCCCCTCGATCGACGAGAGCGCATTCCCGCGCATCCAGCCGTATATCGACCTCGCCGACACCGCCGGCGAGGTCGCGGTCCAGCTGTTCGACGACCGCGTCGAGCACGTCGAAGTCGAGTACGCGGGCGATATCGCCGACGAGAACGTCGAACTCGTGACCGCCAGCGCGCTCAAGGGCGTCTTCGACCCGCTCGAGTGGCAGGTCAACGCCGTCAATGCGCCCCGCATCGCCGACCGTCGGGGGATCGACGTCACCGAGACGAAATCGCGCCGTTCCGAGGACTTCCGGTCGCTCGTCACTGTCACCGTCTCCAACGACGCGGACAGCGTCAGCGTCTGCGGGACCCAGTTCGCCGGCGACGACCCCCGCATCGTCCGGATCGACGGCTACCGCGTCGACGCCGTCCCCTCCGGCCACATGCTCGTCGCCCGCAACGAGGATACGCCGGGCGTCATCGGCTTCATCGGGACCGTCCTGGGTGGGGCCAACATCAACATCGCCGGGATGTTCAACGGCCGGGAGACCATCGGTGGTGAGGCCCTCTCCGTCTACAACCTCGACGACCCCGTCCCCGACGACGTGCTCGACCGCCTCGCCGACGACGACCGCATCATCGAGACGACGTACATCTCGCTGAACGGCAGGTAACCCACGTTTTTCAAGGAGCGGTCGCCGGGCGATCCGACGCAGAAAAACGTGGGTCAAAAAGGCTGAACGCTCGGCTCGCGTTCAGGGAACCGCGCCTTCGGCGCGGATGCTCGGCGGGGTTGACCGTCTCTCCCTCCCGGCCGCCACTGTCCGGACCTATTTTATCCTTCCCCATCCACGTTCCGGCACCCGTGGACTGGCTCACCGAACAGCCCATCGCCCACCGCGGCCTCCACTCCTCTCGTGTTCCCGAGAACACACTCCCCGCCTTCGGGGCTGCTGTCGAGGCCGGCTATCCCGTCGAGTGCGACGTCCGGCTGACTGAAGACGGCGTCCCCGTCGTCGTCCACGACGAAAGCCTCCGCCGCCTGACTGGCCGTGACTGCGACGTCTCCAGGACGCTGTGGGCCACGCTCCGGCAGTCCTCCGTCGGCGACTCCGGCGACCGGATCCCGCGGCTACGGTCGCTGCTCCGGACTGTCGACGGCCACGTCCCGATACTGGTCGAACTCAAGGGACGGGGACTGCCCGGGCGGCTGGAGGCAACCGTCGCCGGCGTCCTCGATACCTACGACGGGGCGTTTGCGGTCCAGTCGTTCAACCCGCTCTCGGTGCTGTGGTTCCGCCGGAACCGACCCGACTGGCCCCGCGGGCTGCTCGGCGGCAAGCCGGAGTCGGTGACCCCTCCCGAACGCCTGGTCGCGACGTACCTGCTCGGCCGTCGGCTGTGTGCGCCTGACTTTCTCGCCTACGAGTACGACCGGCTCCCGGCCTGGGCCGTCACCTGTGCTCCGACTGACCTGCCCGTCCTCGCCTGGACGATCCGCTCGGAGCCGGAGCGACGGCGGGCGCTGCGACACGCCGACAACGTCATTTTCGAGGACATCCGTCCGCCGACGACCCGCGGCTGAAGCAACGACACGCCGCGCTGGACCTGCTGTCTAATATCCTCCCCCAGACGTGGTCCCAGTTCGCCTCGTTCCGGGACCCGAAACCGGCCCGTACTCACGAGGAATCATAGTGATTAGTGCGACTGTTTACCGGTTCTTCACCACCCCGGGGTGGTGAGAGACCGGTAACGACTCGCACTAATCACTATCAGTCCGGGCGTCCTCGCTTTGCCGGACGTACCGTCGCATGAGATACCCGTGAACCCGGTCGACAAGCCGTGGATCGTAGGTCCAGGCGCCGTAGAACCCCTCGGGTCGCTCCTCGGCGAGCAGAGCTGTCTTCTGTGCCTCCACCCCGTCGCCGTCGAAGACGACGAACCACGTCCCGGCGATTTCGTCGTTCTCGATGGCGTGGACCTGTCCGTCTCCCAGGTCGGGCGGCGGGACGTCCGGCTGCCCGTACGCGTGGACGTCGACGCCCCTGGCGGCGAGGTCGACGTAGCTTTCGCGCTGGTTTGCCATCACCGAGCACCGCTGGAACCCGGTGTGGATCGTCCCACCCCGGGTCCGCCGTGCCCGGTCCTCGATCTCCCGGGAGGCGTATAGCAACTGCTCGCGGTCGTAGGAGGTGAACGTGGTCTCTTTGAGGTGGCCCAGCACGGCCTCGTAGGCCCCGTCGGCGATGCCGACGTTCCCCGGCCCGGTCGGCACATCCGTTACCAGTTCCCGAAGCATCGGGACGTCGACAACGGCGAGCACCCGATCCCGGTCACTGAGAACAGCCACGTCTTCGGGTCGTCCCGACGCGGTCCGTTCGGCGCTGATCGCGACGTTTTGCGTCGCAAAGAAGGATGCGAGTTCCTCCCGAAACCCCGGCTCGGACAGATTGAACAGCACGAGGGCCTTCTCGTGTCGTCTGATCCGCTCGATGCAACTTCTGATGTCCATTACTGTGGACAATTCGAGTCTGTCATATAAATGCAGCACCTGTTTTCGGAACTGATTCCGGTCGGTCCCCGCCGCTTGCTTCGTTCGTGGCCGCTCCGAACTGCTGGTCTGTCGGCCGACTCACCGCTCGGGGTGGGTCTCCCCGTCGAACTCGCCCC
This sequence comes from Halovenus sp., assembly GCA_036625385.1. Classification (GTDB taxonomy): domain Archaea; phylum Halobacteriota; class Halobacteria; order Halobacteriales; family Haloarculaceae; genus Halovenus. Next base: position 9,406 of record JAZKTU010000057.1, read on the forward strand.
GGACTAGCGGTTTCGCGATGTGCCGACGGGCACACGGTGGGACCTCGTACCACCCTTTCTCGATGCCGCGCTCGAGACGGCGCGTTGCCTTCCCGTCGGCACTCGTTTTGCAGTCCCGACACCGGTAGCCGGCGTCCCGTCCGGCGGACTCCATCGACCGGCCACACGACGGACAGGACGGTATCACGCGCTCGGTCCGCACCAGGTCCCGGACCGCGAATTTCTCGAGTTTGAGCGTCCCACCGCTCACTTCCCCGCAGACGGTCACGCGGTCGCCGACCCGGAGCGCCCGCACCCGGTCCCGGAACCGCTTTGTCGGCTCGAAGGCCACACACTCGAGTCGTCCGTCGGCCCCGATCGCGAGGAAGACGTGGCCCCCTTCCCGCGTCGCCGGCGGTTCGACGACGTCGCCCGTCACCCGGTAGGCTCGCCCGTCCCGCAGGCCGCCGACTTCCCCCTCCTGCAGATGGGCGTCCGTTCCCTGGTTGGTCACCACCACCTGTCGACTCGCTACCGGTTCGCCCTCGATTACTCGCGCGACGGCCCGGACCGCGTCGGGGTCGTCCCCACGGACGCCGTGCAGTACCGGACAGGGTGTCCGTGGGACACACACCGCGACGTCCTCGCCGCGGTCGACCGTGTCCCACACCGCCGGATACCACGCCGCGTCGGCACTGAAGACGCTCCCGCGGTCGACGTCGCGCTCGCTCCCCCACCGTCCCCGTTCGCGGTAGCTGAGACACTCGTAGGTCCACTCGTCGAAAGCGCACCACGCGCCGACGGCGGCGAGCGCACCGACGATGCCGCGCCCGCTCCCCCGCGTCACGGTGGCGAACCCACCCTGTTCACAGCACTCGCGTGCGCGCCGTGGCTCGATGATCGTTCGGACGGCATCGGCGGCAAACGTCGTCACGGAATCGGGAACAGCCGCCGGCGGACAGTCAGCGACGACGGCAGCCGGGTTCGTCCGCTCGTCGTCGGTCGCGGCAAGGGAGAGCGCCTCCGCCGCGAGTCCCAGCGCACGGTCCGCGTCGAGGTCGGTATGGATGGCGAGGGCGGCGTTCCCCCGTGTCTTGTACTCGACTGCCGGATTGAGCCGGGCGAGCACGCGCCGCCGGACCGTCCCGCCGGCCTCGCGGATACGGTCCGCCAGCCGGGCCGCCACGTAGGTCGTGCACATCCCCTGCGTCCGGGAGTCGGTGTCGTCGAGCCCGATGACAGTCACTGCCAGAGGTAGGCTTCCCGTGGCCGAAATGCCTTTCGGGCTCCCCGTTCCGGCGGGACTGTCTTCCGAGCGACAGGAGTGAGAAATCACCGGACACAAGCCGTACACCCTGCACAAAATATATATGTGATGCGAGGTGTATGTTAGACTGGAAACCAATCATGTCCCGGTCTGCACTGGTCGGTAACGTCACAGCGATGTTCGAGGACGCTGGCTTCGAGGTCAGCGACCGCTGTGCGATCCGACCGAAAAGCTTCGACGTCGCCGCACGCCGGGGCGAGGACGTGTTGTTGCTGAAGATTCTCGGGAACATCGACGCCTTCGACGCCGGGACCGGCGCCGAGATGCGCCGGCTCGGCGAGTACCTGCACGCGACGCCGTTGCTCATCGGGCTCCGGACCCGTGACGAGGAACTCGAACCCGGTGTCGTCTACTTTCGCCACGGCGTTCCGGTGTTTTCGCCCGACACTGCGATGGACCTGTTCGTCGAGGGCGTGCCGCCGCTCATCTACGCAGCCCCGGGCGGCCTGTACGTTACTCTCGACAGCGAGGTGTTGGAGGGTGCCAGACAGGAGCGTGACTGGTCGCTCGGCCAGCTCGCACAGGAACTCGGGGTGTCCCGTCGGACCGTCTCGAAGTACGAGGACGGGATGGACGCCAGCGTCGAAGTCGCCGCACAGCTCGAGGAACTGTTCGAGGAACCGCTCACCTCCCCGGTGTCGGTCCTCGAAGACGACTATCCCGTCGAGGACACGCGCGACCAGCCCGAAGAGCCGTCTGTCGATCCCGACGACGAGACCATCGTCGCGGTTCTCACGCGGGCGGGCTACGAGGTCCACCCGACGGACCGGGCCCCGTTCAAGACCGTCAGCGAGGACGAAAGCGAGGAGGCACAGGTCCTCACTGGCCACTCCTCGTTCACGGAAACCGCGGAGAAACGCGCCCGTATCATGTCCTCGGTCGGTCAGGTCACCCGCACCCGGTCTGTCTACGTCGTCGACCGTGCTCCCCGCGAGTCGGTCGAGGGAACCGCGCTCGTCGAGCACGACGAGATGGAAAACATCAGGGAACAGGACGACCTGCGTGACCTCATCCAGGACCGCATCGAGGAAGAACCCGCCTGACCGCTGTGGCTCCCCGGTTTCGCTGATGTAGACGGCAGAGACGCGGCGCCGCTCAGGTGTAGGTCTCTTCGAGGTACTCGACGATATCGTCGGACTCGGGCATCCCTTCGATCCCGTGTTCGTTGTCGACGAGCACCGGAACGCCGGTCTGCCCGCTCACTTCTTCGACTTCCGTCCGCTGGCTGTGACTACTCGGTACCATGTGTGACTCGTACTCGAGGTCGAGTTCGTCGAGTTTCCTCTTGACCTTTGCGCAGTACGGACAGCCTTCGAGTTCGTACAGTTCGAGATTCGACATCACCGGTAGTAGGGCGTGGCCCTACAAGTATCGGACGGTGGTGTGCGTCGTTGGCGCAAACGGGGTTCTCACCCGAGTCTGTGAGGCCAGTTCACTCGTGGTGTGCGAGCAGTTCACTCGCGGTCACGAGCGCCTCGAGTTCGATGCCGTGGTCGGCGAGGTTGTCGGCCGCCCCTTCCTCGCGGTCGACGACGACGAGGACCCGGGAGACGGTCGCGCCGGCCTCCCGGAGCGCCCCGACGGCGTCGATAGCGCTCTGCCCGGTCGTGGCGATGTCCTCGATGACGACGACCTCCTCGCCCTGCTCGAACGAGCCCTCGATGCGGTTTCCGGTCCCGTACTCCTTTGTCTCCTTGCGGACGACGACGTAGGGGTTGCCCGCCTCGACGCTCGTGACTGCAACGAGCGGGACGGCCCCGAGCGCGACGCCGCCGAGCGTCCGGTCGCCGACGCGGTCGGCGAACGCAGCCGCGATGACCGACAGGCTCCCCGGGTCGGTCTCGAAGGCGTACTTGTCGACGTAGTAGTCGCTGGTTCCACCGTGTGAGAGCTCGAACTCCCCGTACTGGACCGCGTCGCTCCCGCGGAGGACGTCGACGAGTGGCTCCGTATCCATGTGCCCGAGCAGGGACGGCCCCCACAAGGCCTTGCCGGTCTCCCGGCCAGGCAATTTTTATGCGCTCCTCGCCTTTGTATGGAAACCCAGTATGACACAGCGTGACGCGCTGGCACGGCTGACTCTCGACACGCTGCCGTTCAACATCGCCGTGCTGGACGAGGAGGGGGTCATCCGTTTTACGAACGAATCCTGGCGGGAGTACAGTGGGTCGGGCGAGGAGGGCGAGATGGTCGGTGTCGACTACTTCGCGAGCACCGACCCGTCTGCCGACGAGTACGCCGCCGACGCGCTCGATGGGATCCGGGCGGTCATCGACGGCGAGCAGGAGGTGTTCACGCTCGAGTACCCCTGTCACACGCCGACGGAGAAACAGTGGTTCCTGATGCGGGCCGCGCGGCTGCCCGACCACGATGCCGGCCGGGTCGTCGTTGCCCACATCGATATCACCCAGCGCAAGCTCGCCGAACTCGAGGCCCGCCGGCAGCGCCAGGAACTCGAGCACCTGATGACCCGCATCGACGGGCTCGTCGGGACGGTGATGGAAGCGGCACTGCAAGCCCAGTCCCGCGAGGAGATAGAGCGACAGCTCTGTGACCGGCTGGTGGACGTCGAACCGTACGTCTCGGCGTGGGTCGGTCGCCTCGACCTCCGCGAGGAAGTCGTCCGGCCGGCTGCTGGCGCCGGCGACGGTGCGCCGGCGGACGGAGCCCTGCCGCGCGACGCCGACGACCCGACTGCGGCTGCCCTCCGTGCGGGCGAGCCACAGGTGGTCAGAAACACCAGCGAGGGGTCTCTCGCCCCGCTGCACGACCCGGCGCTCGCTGCCGCCGCCGCTGCCGACGTCGGCGACCCCCGGGCTCCCGCTGACGGTGTAGGCACGACTGCCGGGACAGGCGGCGCGGTTTCCGCCCCTGCCGATACCTCCACCGCCGCCGGCGGGACAACTGACAGACGCGAAGCGTCCGGCGGTGAACTCGCCGCCTTCCCGCTGGTCTACAGCGACACCGAGTATGGCGTGTTGACGGTGTATGCCGGGACCGCCGACGTCCTCGACGAGCGGGAACTGGCAGTTCTGCAGGAGGTTGCCCGCGTCGCCTCGACGGCGATCAACGCCATCGAAGGGCGGCGCATTCTCACCAGCGACCGCGTCACCGAGGTCGAACTCGCGCTCTCGGACGAGGGGCTCTTCTTCGCTGATATCGCCCGGGCGCTCAACTGCTCGTTCCAGTACGAGGGGGCGATCTACGACGACGACGCGGTCACGATGCTGTTCGTCGTCCGGGGGGCCGACCCCGAGGCAGTCACGGCACGGGTACAGGCCCACGACGATGTGACGGCGGTGACACGCGTCAGCGACGGCGATGACGGCAGCGTCTTCGAGTTCGAGGTCGAGCGCCCGCCAGTGGTCAGTAACCTCGCACAGCGGGGCGCGGAGACGACCGACATCACCGCCCACGGGTCTGACGTCCGCATCACGCTCGAACTCCCGGCGAGCGCGGACCCCCGGCGAGTCATCGAACAGCTCGCCGAGCGCTACCCCTCGACGGAGCTGGTCGCGCGGCGTGAGCGCGAGCGGCCCGGCCAGACGCGCCAGGAACTCGTCGCCGACATCGAACAACAGCTCACCGACCGCCAGCGCCTCGCGCTCCGGAAGGCTGCCATTGGGGGCTTTTTCGACTGGCCCCGGGGCGTCTCCGGCGAGGAACTCGCCACATCGATGGATATCTCGCCCTCGACGTACCACCAGCATCTCCGCAGCGCCGAGAAGAAGATCATCGAGACGCTGCTCGAAGTGTCGTAGCCGTTCGACTCGCGGTCGAGGATCGTAAAAAACGCGCCGGTCGGTTCCGGTTACTTGCCCCGGTTCTGGCCGCTGTTGATGCTCGGCCGGTTGTGTTCGGTCCCCTTGCCGCGTTTGTCGAGCCCGCGGTTCCGGGTGCCGGCGCTCGTGAGCCCGCGCAGTGCACGGTTCTTGTGGGTGTCGTCACAGAGCCAGTTGAGGTCGTCGTCGGCCTGGATCGCCGGATGCTCGGGGTCGACCAGGATGATCTCGTGCCACTTCTGGCTGCCATCCTCGCCGACCCAGTAGGAGTTGAGCACGCGCAAGTTGGGGTACTTGCGCGCACAGCGCTCCTCGGCGACGCGCTGGATGTTCTTGCGCCGCGTGATGCGGGTCACGCCCTGGCGCTTCGAGCGCCGGCCCGCGGTGAACCGCTGCTTGCGCGCGCCGCCCTTTCGGACGCTCACGCGGGCGACGACGATGCCCTGCTTCGCCTTGTAGCCCAGCGAGCGAGCCTTGTCCAGCCGCGTCGGGCGGTCGATCCGCTCGATCGCGTCCTCCTCGCGCCAGTCTTGCATCCGTTGCCACTGCAGTTCCGCCAGCTTGCCGTCGTCCGGGTCCTTCCAGGCGTCCCGGATGTGCGAGTAGAAGCTTCGTGCCATGATTGTCACCACGGGCGTTGCGTGGTTCAAACCGCACGGGGACGACCCCGGCAGTTCACATCCCGACCTGTATGTGACAGGTGCCCGCCGGTGCCCGTCCGCCAGCGAGTTACCGACTCTACCCCGCTATCGGACAAAAGGACTTCGAACTCCGCTGGCCGGAGCGGTACCGACCTGGTCCTGGGCTAGAGTTGCAGCACCTCCCGGACCTGCGCCGCGGTTGCGACCCGCCGGCCCAACTCCCCGGCGACCCGGACGGCGCGCTCGACCAGCTATGCGTTGCGCTCGGCCAGTTCGCCCCCAGAGTAGTCGATCCCGCTCTGCTGACGACTTGCGGTATTCGAGGTACGGGCAGGTCACGTGGACTGGCGGGCCGGTATCTGCCTGTAGGTTTCCCGCGGGGACGCAAACCGCCTCAACGATTGCTCTCCAGGGGATCGCCGCCGCGGATGCAAACCCGTATCAACGGGGCGCACTCACCATCGCCCGAACGGGGTCAGCCACGGCTACGTACCGGAACGCCGGATTGTTCGTCCTGCTTTCGCTCCTCTGGGGAACCGCGTTCGTCGCGGTCAGTGCTGGCCTCGCGGCGGAGCGGTGGCGACCGCGCTCCCGGCACGACTGGGGGGCCGTCCTGTTGCACGGACTGATACTGCCGGCTGTAAGTGCGTAAAGATATTCGCTACCCCGGGGTGGCGAATTCTTTCAAAATGTTACAGCCGGCAGTATGAGCCTCGGCCTGACGGAGCCGCTTTCGGGGACGGATCCCACCCCCGGGGCGCTCGTTTCCGTCGTCTATCTCTCGGTTTTCGCCAGCGCGGTCGGCTACGTCATCTACTTCGACCTCCTCGACCGGCTTGGGCGCGATCGAGATCAATCTCGTCTCGTACACTACCCCGGTGTTTGCGACCGTGTTCGGGTGGCTGCTCCTGAACGAAACGATCACGCCGCTGACGCTCGTTGGCTTTCTGACGATCAGCGCCGGGTTCGTGCTGCTGAAACGCGAGGCGTTCGCCCAGTTTCGGTGACCGGGCGCCCGCTGTCGCGTTTGCTATATTCACATACGGTTTATGCCAGTACCGGCCCGTCGCGCTCTCGACAGAGGACCCATCGCACGAAACCGCCGTTTTTGGCCCCTGCAACACCGCTCCCCTTCGCTACCCGAGGAACTCGTCGACGCTCTCGAACGAGCCGTCGGCAATCGCGGCGGTGAGGCCGGCGACGTCGACTGCCGAGACCCTGTCCGGATGCTTGCGCCCGAAGTAGCCGGTGAGGTTCTCGACGTCCCGCGTCAGCAGTTCGTCACTGTTCTCGTGGGAAACGGGGACCGCCTGGGGCCAGTCGAACACCGTCACGCCGTCGCTGTCGACGAACACGTTGTACTCGCTCATGTCGGCGTGGACGTAGCCCGCGTCGTAGGCCGCGGTCATCTCGTCGAGGATCAACTCGAGTATCCCCACAACCTGCTCGTCGCGCAACGCCGCCTTGTCGAGTTCCACCCCGTCGAGGCGCTCCATCACGACGGCGTGGCGGTTGTGGTCCATCGGCTGTGGCACCGACACGTCGGGGTACAGCGCCTCGAGCGCCTCGTACTCCCGTTCGGCGGCCTTGCGGGCGGTGTACATCCAGGAGACGTGTTCCCGGTCGGCGGTGTACTCCCGCTGGCGGTTGACCTCGCGAAACTCCGTGTACCCCTCGCGGTGGAACTTCAGGGCAAGCGGCCGGTACGACCGCACCTCGTAGACGTCGCTTTCCTTGCCGACCCCCAGCGGCGCGCCCATCCCCTCGAGGCTCTCCCGCTCGGCGAACGTGTGCAAGGCGAGCGCGTCGTACCCCTCGAAGGTGAGCCGAAAGCCCTCGTACTGGATCGTCTTGCGCTCGATGAGGTCGCGTCTCTCACACCGGTCCAGCCGGTAGTCGACCTCCTCGGCCGTGATGCGGGCGAACTCCGGGAGCTTGTCGCGGGCGACCCACTCCGAGAAGCGCATCCCCTGCTCGAGCCCCGAGAGCAGGTAGAAGTCCTCGCTCTCCAGCTCGGCCATCATGCTCGCGACGTTCTCGACCATACGAGCCCGTAGTCGCCCGATTCGTATAAGCCCGGCGCGTTCGCTGGCCAGTCGAGATAAATCGTATATCGCGATATAGAACCGTCCCGG
>JAZKTU010000058.1:0-17246 GCA_036625385.1 Halovenus sp.
CGAGTGCATCGTCGAAGCTGTTGGTGTGCAGTGACTGGGTTCCGCCGAGGACGCCAGACAGGGCCTGAATCGTCACACGGACGATGTTGGTCAGGGGTTGCTGGGCGGTGAGTGACTGTCCCGCAGTCTGGGTGTGAAACTTCAACCGTTTCGACTCGGGCTCTTCGGCGCCGTACCATTCCTCCATCACGCGTGCGTAGATCCGCCGGGAGGCCCGGAACTTTGCGATCTCCTCGAAGATCGAGTTGTGGGAGTTGAAAAAGAACGAAAGCAGCGGCGCAAATTCGTCGATGTCGAGGCCCCGTTCCAGACAGTCCTCGGCGTAGGCGAACCCGTCTGCGAGGGTAAAGGCCGCCTCCTGGGCGGCGGTCGAACCGGCTTCCCGGATGTGATAGCCCGACACCGAGACCGGGTAGAACTTCGGCGTCTCCTCGACGGCGAACTCGATGGTGTCCGTCACGACGGACACCGCGGGGCGTGGTGGGATGACCCACTCTTTCTGTGCGATGTACTCCTTGAGCATGTCGTTCTGGAGCGTTCCACGGACCTCGTCACGCGGGACACCCTGCTTGTCTGCCAGTGCGATGTACATCGCGTAGATGACTGCCGCGCTCGGGTTGATAGTAAACGATGTCGACACCTCGCCGATATCGATCCCGTCGAACAGAATCTCCATATCCCGGAGCGTGTCGACGGCGACGCCTTCCTTGCCGACTTCGCCGATACTCATCGGGTCGTCGGAGTCGAGTCCCATCAGCGAGGGCATGTCGAAAGCCGTCGACAGCCCGGTCTGTCCCTCTTCGATGAGGTAGTGGAACCGCTCGTTTGTCTCCTCGGCAGTGCCAAAGCCGGCGAACTGGCGCATCGTCCACGTCCGACCTCGGTACATCGTCGGATACGGTCCTCGCGTGTACGGTTCTTCACCGGGGAACCCGATATCCTCGTTGAAATCGATGTCGGCGATGTCGGATGGGGTGTACAGCCTGTCGACTTCGTGGTTGGACACCGTTGCAAACCGCTCTTTCCGCTCGCCGTGCTCGAGGTAGGGTGCGAGGGTCTCCTCTTCCCACTCCTCCTTTCGCTGGGAGATTTCCGCCAGTTCGTCTTCATCGAACATGGGTGAATTTTTGGCTCGGCCCCGTCTAAAGTCTTTGCTGTCTCCCTGAAGCCGAACAATCAAGTCGGTCTGGGTGTTCGACGCGAATATGCAGGAAACCTACATCGTCGACGCCGTCCGGACCCCGTTCGGCAAAAAGCAGGGCTCGTTCGGGGACACTCACCCACAGGATCTCGCCGCCGAACCACTCAAGGCGCTAGAAGAGCGCAACGGGTTCGTGGGGCCGGAGGCCATCGAAGACGTCATCTACGGCTGCGTGGCCCCGGTCGACGAGCAGGGGTTGAACATCGGCCGGATCGCACCGATGGTTGCCGGCTGGGGCGACGACGTCCCCGGCGTCCAGCTCAACCGGATGTGTGGTTCCGGTCAGCAGGCGATCAATTTCGCGACAGGACAGATCCGGAGCGGGATGCACGACGTCCTGATCGCCGGCGGCGTCGAGCATATGACCCGGGTGCCGATCGGCAGCGACGCACCGTCCGCGGAGAACAGCTACGCGGACGAGACCGGCGTCTCGCCGACGTACTTCGAGTACTACGACGAACTCACGACCCAGGGTGAAGGCGCAGAGCGGATAGCCAAACAGTGGGGATTCGACCGCGAGTCCCTCGACGAACTCGCCGTCGACTCTCAGCGGCGGTGGGGCGATGCCGACGCCGCCGGTCACTACGACGAACAGGTCGTCCCTGTCGAGACCGAACTTGACGGCGAGTCAGTCACTGTCGAGACTGACGAGCACCCCCGCCCGGAAACCGACGTGGCGACGCTCGCTGACCTTCCGCTGGCGTTCCGCGAGGAGGGCGAGGGTGTGCTCCACGCCGGGAACGCGTCCGGCATCGTTGACGGGTCGGCGGCGACCCTCGTCGCGTCCGAAGCGGCCTGCAGGGACCATGGCTGGGACCCAATCGCTCGTATCGTCGACAGCCACGTCGTCGGGGTGGATCCGCTGACGATGCTCACGGGGCCGATTCCCGCAACCCGAGAGATCCTCGAGCAGAACGGTCTGACCATCGACGACATCGACCGCTTCGAGGTCAACGAGGCGTTCGCCTCAGTCATCGGAGCCTGGCTCGAAGAGACCGGGGCGGACTGGGAGAAGACGAACGTCTGGGGCGGCGCCATCGCCCACGGTCACCCGCTCGGTGCCACCGGGGCAGCGCTGGTGGGCAAGCTCCCCTACCAGCTCGAGGAGTGCAACGGCCAGTACGGACTCTCGACGATGTGTATCGGCTTCGGACAGGGCATCGCGACCATCGTGGAGCACGTCTGATAGTGATTAGTGCGACTGTTTACCGGTTCTTCACCACCCCGGGGTGGTGAGAGACCGGTAACGACTCGCACTAATCACTATGAGACTCGACGGGAACAAAGAATATTGATACGTCTCGCCACGACGCCCGCGAACAGGGCCGCCTTTCCGGCGCGACCGCCAGGCCCGGCCGGCCTCGTCAGATATCTCGGCTGCTGTCGATACCACCGGGAGACTGCCGTCCAACCGCGAACCCGGATCGCTGTTTTATACTGTCGGACGGAACTGTTGATACTTTCACTCGCCCCACGTGGAACGAGCAGAATATCATGACTTCCGTCCGACAGTATACAGCCCCTTTTTCCGTCCCGCCCCTATCGTATAAGACAGTTTACGAAATTATTATACTGTCTCTTACTGTATGCCACACTACCCAACAGAACGGGGCAATACAGTGCTGTGACAGGAGCCTGTATACCCCAGACGGGTGATCCCTCATGGATTTGTACGAACTGTACGGCGACGATACCCTCGAACAGCTACAGAACCAACTGGAGCGTTTCGGCGAGATACCGCTGTACGACGACGTCTTCGACGGAGCGGGCCTCGCCCCGTCGGACATCTCGTCGTGGGAAGAGTTCCGCGAACTCCCGTTTACGACAACGGAGGACGTGCTCGAAGACGTCGAGTCGGACCCGCCGACAGGTTCGCTCTACGAGTCCGGTTCGATGATCTCGTTCACTCCCGCGCTGGACTCGGAACTGCCGGTCTTCGAGACGCCGCGTGATATCGAGGCGTACGCGGAACTCCACGGGGAAATCTTCGAGCGGATCGGTGTCGAATCCGGCATGCGGGCGATGATCTCCCTCGGTTATCACGGCTTCGGGACCGGGTATCTCCTCCACCGGGCACTGGAGTACAACGGTATCGAGGTCATTCCAGCGGGGCCGGGTGAGGCAGAACAGAAGGCTGCTCGGATCGACGAGTTCGACGTCGACATCCTCTGGGGGAACCCGAGCTTCGCGCTCGAGGTCGCCGAGCACGGCGGTGACGCCCTCGACATCTTTATCGGCGGTGGGGAGCCGTTTACGAGTATTCCGGGCCAGCGCGACCGGGTTCACGGCGCGTTCGGGGATCTTTCCTGTGCGGTCGACTACTTCGGCCTCCGACAGGCCTGGCCCGTCGCGGTCGAATGTGCCGCCGAGCGGGGGCTCCACGTCATCGACGACTACATCCTGGCCGAAATCGTCGACACGGAGACTGGCGAGGTGTTACCGCCAGGGGAACGCGGCGAGGTCGTCCTGACTCATCTCGACAGGGAAGCCGGTGGTCTCCTCCGGTACAGGACGGGTGATCTCAGTATGATCGACGAGGGGAGCAGCCCCCATGTCGATGGTTCGACCGTGATGATGCCCAAAGGCGTGTTCGGGCGGACCGACGACATGCACAAAGTGAAAGGCATCAAAGTGTACCCTCAGAGCGTGTTGCTCGTTCTCGCCGGACTGCCCGGCGTGTCGACCAACTACCAGATAGAGATCACACGGCCCGAAACCACCGACGAACTCGCCATCATCGTCGAAGGCGACGGGGACGAATCGCAGCTCAGGGAGGAACTCGAAGAACAACTCGGTATCCAGCCCGACGAGATCAGATTCGTCGACGAACTCGGTGACGAGGAACCACTCGTGGTCGACGACCGCTACTGAACTCATGCCCGCAACACACGATCCCGGAAGCGAGATCCGACAGCTCAGAGCAGCGTACGCTCACTATCTCGACCGCGGTGACTGGGAGTCCTGGGCGGATCTGTTTGCCCCCGATGCTGTCGTAGAGTTCGGCAGCTACCAGACCCTCGAAGGGCGCGACGAGATCAGGGAGTTCGGTGAGACGGTCGTCGACGACCTCTTCGAGTACAGCATGCACACCGCACAGATGCCGCTTATCGAGGTTGACGGGGATTCGGCGACCGGTCTCTGGTATTTGCTCGCGTACTACCAGCTTTCCGACGGCGACCCGGGCTGGATCTACGGGACGTACGAGGACGAGTATCGACGTGTCGATGGCGACTGGAAGTTCGAGTACGTGACCAACGAGGTCCTCGTCGATACCGGCGGCATGGCGGACAGGCGGTAGTCGGTCGTCTCGTTTCGCCTCTCGCTGTCTGCTCCCGGCGTTTTCCGGACGTGTCACGCCTCCTCCGCCTGCGAAAGACCACAGTCAATATTTTCCGGTAATAACGGAGAGATCTCGCCTCGGGGCGAGCGGGTATCCTACGGCGACAGCGAAAGAATCTCATCGATACCGTTCTGTGACGACTCCTGTCTCCGCGCTCTCCAACGACCGACAAGACTACATATCCACTCGGACGTGACTTCGTTACACGCCACGATACAATCTCCGGGAGTGCAGGCCGCGATGCTTGCATTCTGTGAGAGCAGATCTTGACTGAATCACGTCCGAGTGGATAAGACGAAAAAATTACGTGAAATCACAGAAAAACAGAGTTTGTAATAAATATTAATAACTTTTGGGCACTGCCATTTCTTTTATCAAACAATCTTTTCTCTATCCGACCATACCGGACAAATTTATCTGTGTCGAACGTATATGTGTGTCCATGACCCCGGACGTCCCGATCAAAACGGCGCGAACGACGCTGGAGGTGGTCGAGACGCTCCTCGAGTTGGACGGGGCGACGTTCAGCGAGATAGCCGACGAGATGGAGATGCCGAAAAGCACTCTGCACGACCACCTGCGCACGCTGGAACTGATCGGTGTTCTGGTACACTCGGAGAACGAGTACCGCGTCGGGACGTGGTTTTTGAACGTTGGTCACCAGGTTCGCCACCAGCGGTCGGTGTACGAGTACAGCCAACAGGAAGTCGACAACCTGGCCGAAAAGACGGGAGAACACGCAAGTTTGATGATCGAAGAGAACGGGGAAGGAGTCCTGTTGTACATCGCAAAGGGTGAAGACGCCGTCGACCTGAATGCGTGGGCTGGCCGGCGCATTCCGCTGTCGGCACAGGCACCGGGAAAGGCGATTCTCGCCCACTCCCCGGAGGAACGCGTCGACGCCATCATCGACGAGCACGGGCTCCCACAGTTCACCGACAAGACGATCACTAACCGGGAGGCGCTCGACGCCGAACTCGAACGGATCCGTGAACGCGGCTACGCCACCGACAACGAGGAACTGATCGAAGGCGTGAAAGCGATTTCCGCACCGATCTTCGACAGGGGAACCATCGCAGGTGCGGTGACCGTCGGTGGACCGGCAAACCGGATGGCCGGTGAGTGGTTCGACGAGGAACTCCCGGACTTGCTGTTGCAGTCCTCGAACGTGATCGAATTGAACCTGAGTACCGCACAGGCGCAACTAAAATAAACGGAACCCCCGTCCGTGCAGTGGACCTCGGGGGGCTGTGAGCGACACCCACCCCCCGGACACAGCCATACCTGTCCCTGCACTGATACTGCGACTGGACGGTTAGTTGTCACTGATATCGTCATCTCCCTGGGGTGGCTGCTGCGCTTACATTACGTTCATACGACTGTAATTTGTTCCCCGCGTGGTGCCGCCCACCAGTCCAGTTCGGGACCCGCTGCTTCGGGAACGGTTCGCTTCCCGTGACCGTGTTAAACGCTCATACGAATCTCCGGTATTACCAAACCCTTCTGGAACGGGTGAACGACGGGAAGTCTTTTTTTCAATGAAAGACTATTAAAGATTGTTTTGGCAACAGCGTAGAAATATTGGCGTAATTATCAACAATCGCAGTTATACCCGAAATCTGCTGCCTTTCGTTTTTCCGGTATTGACATATTCATTATTCATCTTATGTTTTCTCCCGGTGGATGTTTGTACTCCGAGTCACACTGTCGGCTGTAACATTTTGAAAGAATTCGACACCCGGGGTGTCGAATATCTTTACGCACTTACAGCCGACAGTATCAGACATCATCACGTCGCGTGCCGACGGGGGCAGTCACTGTCGGTACCTGCTCGGACTGTCTGTGCATACGTTCCGCCCGAGTTGCGAAGATCCGAATACAGTTAACTTTCGGCTACAGTCGTGAACACACTTATACTCCCCTCCGTCGTACTGGCTTGTTGTTACCATGGCCAAGACAGGCTTAGAGGGAACACAGCTTCCTTCTGGTGAATTTGCTATCGAAGACTGGAAAGCGTTTCTCTGGGCGGACGCCACCCGAAACGAGGAGGACGCGTTTCGGTACGAAAACGAGGGCGAAACAGCGGACACCTCGGGCCAGTTTGTGCCCCACAGTATGTGTCAGCACATCGTCTTCGAGGCAACTGGCGGCATCGACGAGACGATGAGCAGGCTGACCGAGGACTGGACGAGCGGCGCAGCGCTGGGCGGACTCCGGATCGAGTGCCACGATTCCATAGAGACCGGCGAGGAGTTCCGCGTGACGGGAGAGATTACGAACGTCGAACAGAAAGAGGGGTCGTCGGGGTCGTTGACGATCGTGACTCACGCCTACGAAGTGACGGACACGAGTGACGACCCGGTGTACGACCTCGAAGCCGATATGGTTCTCCTGGAGGGTGAGTGACGATGCGATTCGAGGACCTGAGCGCGGGCGACCAGCTCGAACCCAGGATCGTCGACGACCTCAGCGGCCAGGACATGAAACTCGTCGCTGCGTTACTCCAGGACCCGTATCCGCCACACTTCGACCCCCGGGCAGCCGAAGAACGCGGCTATCCGGGGTTGCTCAACCAGGGCCCGGCAAACCTCTCGTATCTCCTCCAGGCAGTCGTCCGCGAACTCGAGTCCCCCGAGGACCTGCGTTCGCTCGACGTTCGGTTTCACGACATGGTCTTCGAGGGCGAAACCGTGACTGCGACGGCGACTGTCGAAGGGAAAGAACTCGTCGACGGGGAGGGTCTCGTGACCTTCGCCGTCGCTCTCGAGAAAGAAGACGGGACCGTCGCGGTCGATGGCTCAGCGACCGCCCGCGTTCCGGTGTCGTAGCGTTTCGTTCCGGGAAACCAGGCGGCACGATAGTCCCCCAAATCTTAACATATCGGGGCGTCATCTTGAGCTATGGCTGGCCAGGATCGGACTCACCGACAGTCGTCTGAGTTGATCGAACGAGCGAAGCGTGTCACACCGGGTGGTATCAACTCCACGTCGCGCACGCAGATGATGGAAGACAGGGACGGTAACCCCGTCTGCTTCGAGCGTGCATCGGGCTCGACGCTCGTCGACATGGATGGAACCGAGTACGTCGACTATCTCAACGCCTGGGGGCCGATCATCCTGGGTCACTGTGACCGGGACGTCAACGCCGCTGTCTTCGCGGCGCTCGAACAGCGCGATCTGACTGGAATGAGCACGAGCGAACTGGAGGTGACAGCGGCAGAACTCGTCACGGAGCGGGTCCCGAGTGCCGACCTCGTCCAGTTCGGTACGACCGGGTCGGAGGTCGTCGCCCACGCCATCCGAACCGCCCGCGCGGAGACCGGGCGGGAGAAAATAATCAAGTTTCAGGGGAACTACCACGGCTGGTACGACCCGGTCGCGATGAACTACCTCTCGAAACCGGAGAACCTCGGTCAGCACGATCTGATCACAACCGGACTCCTCCCGGAATCGACAGCGGAAACCATCGTCCTGCCGTACAACGACCTCGGGGCCGTCGAAGAGGCGTTCCGGGAACACGAAGGCGAAATCGCTGGAGTGATACTCGAACCGGTCGCCCACGACATGGGGTGTGTTCCGCCGACCGACGGCTTCCTCCAGGGTCTCCGTGACCTGACTGACGAGCACGGCGCGTTGCTGATCTTCGACGAAGTCATCACGGGCTTTCGCCACGGTATGGGGGGAGTCCAGGCCCGGGAAGGTGTCGAACCGGACCTCACGACGATGGCGAAGGCAGTCGCGAACGGCTACCCCGTCTCGCTGATGTGTGGCAAGGAGGAGTACATGCGGCAGTTTGCTGCCGGCGACCGGGGCGGCAGTGTCTACTTCGCCGGGACCTACAATGCACATACGGCGGGGATGGCTGCCGTCGTCGAGACCATCCAGCAACTCGAGGAACGCGAGGTCCACGATCAGTTCGAGCGCCACCGGACACGCATCGCCGACGCGATCCGCGACCACCTCGAGGACGCGGACGTGGACGGATTTGTCCAGGAGTACGGCGGTGTGTTCGCGACGTACTTCGGCGACCCGCCGGTCGAAAACTACCGTGACCTCCTCGACCTGGACGCGGAGCGCTTCGAGGAGTACCGCTGGGAGATGATCGACCGCGGGATCATGGCGGTTCCCAAGTTCCCGCGAGCGAACCTGCTCAACGCCAGCCTGAGCGACGAGGAGGTCGAAGAGACCATCGAAGCCGCCGGGGAGGCGATACGGGCCGTGTCAGACTGATACGGATTGTTGTGATTCGGTACCGCGACGTCGAGACAGTGTGGTGGTTTCAGACTCCGGGACCCCGATACCTGGGCGGCACTGCCGAAAATCGTCACAACGATCCGTATGAGTGGGCCGTCCCGATATCAGCCGGTCCACGGCCGCGCCCACTCCGTCACCGTCCCCGTAGATTTATCCACTCGGACGTGACTTTGTTACACCCCACGAACCCATATCTGTGGGCTCAGACCGCGATACTAGCGTTTTGTGAGAGTATGGCGTACCTGAATCACGTCCGAGTGGATATTGTGGCGCTGGAGAAACCCACCCGCGAATCTGCCGACAGACCAGTGCAGTGCCGTGACTCTACTCGTGCCCGGTGGATCGGGCGGAATCTCGTGGACGATTACCGAGCGGTCCGCAGCCGATGGCGCTGGCGTAGCCGTTGTCCCCGGTGGTGTCGACCGGGTCCCTCGAACCCTCCGTTATCGCTCGAAGTCGGGCACGGGAATCAGGTTCCGGTTGGCCCGATCGACTGTGCGGACGAAGTCCTCCGGTGAGAGCCACGGGAACTCGACGTCGGACTGGTCGAAGACTCGCTCCATGTCGGTCCGGATTGCGTCAACGTCGTCGATCGCCTCGTGTTGTACGCTCTCTTCGAGTCGCGACAAGGCCTCGTAGGCCGGCCGATGGTACATGTCACCAGTGAACTGTATATCACGGACGACGTCATCCGGGCCGACGATCACGCTAGCCTTGATCAGCTTCTCGGACTTGAAGGCAACCTCCGCGACGCGGTCTTCCTCGCCGTAGTCCGCCAGTAGCCGCGTCGTCGAGTAGCGGTGAAACCAGTCGTCGGTTCGCGCCTCGGCAGTGTACTCGTCAATAGCTGTTCGTTCGTCGTCAGTAAACGATCCCTCCTCGGCTGTTCGGTCAATGATGTCGGTGATGTTCGCCACGGCTTCGTCGAGGACGACGTCGATGTCGGTCCCCGGTGCGACGGTCTGGACCTCACTCATGCGGCCAGCGACGCTGTCGGTGTCCTTGTCCTCGAATTTCTCCTTGGGCAAGCGAAGCACGTCATCGATGATGGCGAATTCGTCCTCGCCGTAGGAGCGGTTGATCACGTTCCCCACGACACCCCAGACGCCGTCCTGGTAGCCTGCACCGGAGACACCCAGCTTCACGCGCTCGCCGTCCACGACCGCCTCGACATCTGCACCACCCCCGTACTCGGCCTGGTCGACGCCCGCCGCCCTGAGCGATGCCGAGATGGCCCGACCAGCGGCGTCGAGCAGGTCAGTCATGGCCTCTCCCGAGTCCGGGAAGAACAGGTACAGGAGTGGCGTGTTGTCTCCGCGGAAGAACCCGGTGCCGCCGCCCGAGTGGAACCGGCGTCCGTACGCGACGTCGTGTGACTCAGCGGCATCCGTGTCGATGAGGGACGCGTCCTCGACTGGACCGAGTTCGAGGAACAGGTCGGGCGCGAACGTACACCGGAGGATGGTAGGTGGCGCCGTCCCCGCTGCGACACCTTCGACGAGCGTGCGCTCTATCGCGGGATAGTTGTACGGGTCGATTTCCTGGTCTATCAGCCTCACAGTCGTCACGTCTGTCTCACCTATTGGGTACACCGCGAGGGCCAGTGATTTGAATGTTACCCCAGACCCGGTCGGCGGAGCAAACACTACAGGCATTGGAACAGCCATGCGGGTGCGGACGGCGACGGTCACTCGTCTCCTTCTCGGTCTCGAAGTACCGTTCGTCGGATCTTCCCGATGGCCGACCGTGGCAGGTCCGTGACGAACTCCACCTCGTGGGGATAGGCGTACTTTGCGAGGTCGTCCTTCACCGCCTCGACGAGGTCGGCCCGCAGGTCGTCGCTCTGATCGACATCCTCGGCCAGCACTACGAACGCTTTGGGGACCTCGCCCCGTGTCTCGTGGGCAACGCCGATGACCCCTGCGTCGGCGACCGCGTCGTGGGCCGTGAGCGCAGCTTCGACTTCCTCCGGTCCGATCTTGTATCCGGCCGAGAGGATGACGTCGTCCGTCCGGCTGATAAACGAGAAGTAGCCGTCCGCGTCACGTCGGCCGAGGTCCTCCATGCGGTGCCAGCCGTCGTCACGCTTGGTCGCTGTCTTCTCCGGATCCCGCCAGTAGTCGGTGAAACAGACCGGGTCCCCTTCGTAGGCAACGCTGATCTCTCCCACCTCACCGGGGTCGAGGACGGTCGGAGACTCTTCGTCGAGAATCGCCACACGGTGGCCAGGGATGGCTCGCCCCATCCAGCCGCGCCGCGGCTCGTACAGCGCGGCGCAGTCGCCGACGATGATGTTGGCCTCAGTCTGGCCGTAGGCTGTGTGTACGACTGCCCCGTCGAAGGTCTCGGCGGCCCACTCGATCAGGTTCGGGGTGACCTCCTCGCCGCCGGTGGGGACGACGCGGACGCTGGCGAGGTCGTGTTTGCTCACCGTCTCGGTGTCGACCTGCATCATCATGCGAAGCGCCGAGGGGACGGTAAAGAATGTCGTGACGTTGTAGCGGTCGATCACGGCGAACGCCTCGGCGGGGTCGAACGAGCCGTGTTCGTACGCTACGACCGGGCGACCGTAGAACAGCGGACAGAACACGAGGTTGATAAGACCAACCCACGCCCACTCCAGGGTCATCCAGTAGACGTCGTCGGATCTGTTCGCCAGGTTGGCGAAGGTCATCACGAACGCCGGCAGGTGCCCGAGGAGGAATCGGTGACCGTGACGGACGCCCTTGGGGTCGCCGGTGGTACCACTCGTGTAGATTATGAGCGCGTCGTCGGCTGGAGCGGTCCGGGCGGCGTCGAACCGCGGCGAGCGGTTCGCAATCTCCTTCCGGAGGGGCTGCTCGGCGCCCGTGACGTCGTCACAGTCGACTGTCAGGACGGTGTCAACCAACGGCAGGTCATCCGCCACCTGCCGGAACGTCTCTACGTTGGTACCGTCGACGATGCAGGCGGTGGCCTCCGCATGCGCTAGCCGGTACCGAAGCGCGTCGGGCCCAAAAAGCACCGACAGCGGAACAGACACTGCGCCGATCTTCCAGGCGGCGATGTGACAGGCCGCGGTGACGGCCTTCTGCGGGACGTTCACCCCGACACGGTCGCCTTCTTCGACGCCCTGTTCGACGAGCAGATTCGCCAGTCGATTTGTCATCTCCGCGAGATCAGCGAACGTGATCGTTTCCCGTGTCGCCTCGCGGCCGTCCGCATAGACCGCCACGCGCTCGTCGTCTGTTGCCCACCGGTCACAGACGTAGTCTGCCATATTGAACGTCTCTGGGATCTCCCACTCGAATGCTTCGTACAGGGCTTCGTAGCTATCCCACGACCGCTCGTAGAAGTGATATGCGTCGAGTCTGTCTGTCATGACTCGCACCTCGGAGGTGGTGAATATGAACGTTTTGCACCGCCAGTGACGCCGGTTCAGTAACTCCGCGGGAGACCGAGTACGTTCGTGGCTATGTAGCTCAGGACCACCTCGTTGTTGACCGGCGCGACGCGCATGTGTCGTACCCAGTCGGCGACGTTGATGACCCCGTAGTGCCTGCTGAATCCGTTGCCACCGTGGACCTGGATGGCGGTGTCGACGGCCTGGTCGGCGGCCTCCGACGCGGCGAGTTTGGCCACATTCGAGAGCGGACCAGCCAGGTCGTTGTTGGCGTCGACGGCCTCTGCCGCTCGGTCGGTGGCCAGGGTCGCAAGCTCGAGGTCTACTTTCGCCCGCGCTAGCGGATGCTGGACCCCCTGATGGCTGCCGATCGGGACGTCCCACACCTCCCGTTCTTTCGCGTAGTCGACGCCGCGTTCCAGAGCGAACCGTCCGAGGCCCAGGACGATTGCCGAAACCGCGATACGCTCGGGGTTGAGCGAGCTGAAAAGCTGGTGGAACGCCTCGTCCTCGTCGCCCAGCCGGTTGTCGACAGGCGCCCGAACGTCGTCGAAGTGGACGGAATATTCTTCGTCGGTCTGAGTCATATCGAGGTCGAGTGGGTCGTAAGAGATCCCATTGGCGTCGGTGGGGACAATCACCGACGTGATGCCCTTGCGCTTGTCGTCGTCCTTGACCGCCTCGTACGGTGTGGTCCGACCGACAAGCTGGATGTAGTCCGTGTCGGCAAAGTTGGTCACGAAGGTCTTCTGCCCGTTTATTACGTACTCGTCGCCGTCCCGTTCGATCGTTGTCCGTATCTTGTACGTGTTCGTTCCGGAGTCGGGTTCGGTGATGCCGTAGCTCAACTTTAGATCCCCCGCGGCGATGGCCGGTAACAATCGCTCTTTCAGCGCCTCGGGGGCGTGCTCGCGGATGGCGATCGGTCCCATGACGGCTGTGGGTATCAGATCCCCCAGGTAGATACCGTGACTGGCGAGTCGCTCAAGGAAGATGCTCGTCCCGTACATGTCGAAGGCCGTGCCGCCATACTCCTCGGGAATGTTTACCCCGACGAACCCCTGCTCGCACAGTGTCTCCCATAGCTCGACCGGGCGCTCGTCGGCTTTTGCACACTCCAGCCAGTACTCGTGGTCGTACTCCTCGGCAATGTCGTCGACAGTGTCCGCGATCAGTTTCGCTTCCCCGCTCAGGGTTTCGAGACGGCTCATGGACGTATATGGGAGCGTGCTTGAATAAACCCTTCCGAGTGTGCCGGTTCCTCATATACTGCCGGCTGTCCCATTGTGAACGAATTCGCCACCCCGGGTGGCGTATATCTTGCCGAACGGACAGCCGGCAGTATCACGTCTTGCCGGCCCCCAGACGAATACTGGAAGAACACTTAACCGATCTCGGATAAATGGGTTCGTCATGCACGATGCAACAGCGGCGAGCGAGTTGCCAGGTTCGACCAATGTGGTCGTCGTCGGGTCAGGTATCGGCGGACTCGCGACGGCAGTGACCCTCGCCGAGAAAAGCGTCGATGTCGTCGTCGTGGAGAAGTCAGACTACATCGGCGGGTCAAGCGGGATCTCGGCCGGGCAACTGTGGGTTCCTGACTCGTACCTCGCCCGGTCGGCTGGGATCGAGGACTCGGTCGAGACGGCTGTGGATTACCTCACGAACGCAGCAGGTACGCTATACGAGCAGCCCGCGGAGGCACGCCACTTCGTCGCAAGCGCGGGTGAGGCGGTCGAATACTTCGCGGACACCATCGATCTGTCCCTCCAGCTCATTCTGGGTCTTCCAGACTACTTTTACCCCGACGAACACGCCAAACCGGAGGGCCGTTACCTCGAACCGAAGCCGTTTGCCGCCGGAGAGCGACTCGGCGAGTTGAACGACAGAATACCCCACTCGCCACAACTGCCGGGGGGCATGACGTCGACGGAGATGACCGAATGGGGTGGGTCGTTCGCCCTCGAAGACTGGAACTGGGACCTGATCGAGAGTAGACGAGCCGAGGACGTCCGGACGATGGGTGCCGCACTCGTTGGTTCTTTCCTCGAAGCCTGTCTTGACCGCGGCGTTGACGTTCACGTCTCTACCGAGGTCACCGAACTGGTCGAGCGGGACGGGCGCATCGCCGGGGTCGTCGTCGAGCGCGACGGCGATGAGGCGACCGTCGAGGCGACGGAGGGCGTCGTCCTGAACACGGGTTCGTATGACTGGAACCAGCGGATGGTAGAGGAGTTGAAGCAACTTCCAGACGAACACGCCGCCTCCGTTGCGGTCCCCTCGACGACCGGTGACGGCCTGCGCATGGCCGGACTCGAAGGCGCCAGAGTGGCGACCTATCCACCCATCGCCGGGGCGAGTACTTTCATGCTGAAGATACCCGGGGAGCACTTCCAGGGCAGTCAACTCTACCGCTATTGCTACAACGTCGGGCTTCCCCGCACGGTGGTCGTCGACAGCTCGGGCGAGCGCTTCTGCGACGAGTCGTTCTACCCCGAGCACAAGAAGGAACTCCACGACCCGACAGGCGAGTTTCCTCACCTCCCGTGCTGGCTGGTGTTCGACGACGACTACCTGGACGACTATCCTATCGGGAACACGAAGCCCGGCGGTGAGGTTAACCCGGACCTCCTCGCCGCAAAGAGCGACACCCTTGCGGGGCTGGCCGAGGAACTGTCTATCCCTGCCGAGGCGTTTGTTTCGCAGGTCCGGCAATTCAACGAGAACGCGAGGCGCGGAGAGGATCCCGAGTTTGGTCGCGGGACGCGACCCTGGGCACACGTCTGGGCCGGCGACCCATCGCACGAACCGAACCCCAACCTCGGGCCGATCGAGACTGGTCCGTTCTACGCCGTCCGCTTGTATGTCGGGTTCTCGAGCATGAGCACGGTTGGGCTCGTCACGACAGATCACGGGCAAGTGCGAAACTGGAACGACCACCCGATCGACGGCCTGTACGCGACCGGATCGGTCTGTGCCCCAGTCGAGTGGGGTATCGGCTACCAGAGCGGCGTCCAGAATGCTAGATCCCTGGCATACGGCTACCTGATCGGGCAACATATGGCGCATGAGGGCCAACCGTGATCACCAGACCCAGCTCGGAGACACACAGCACGCCCGGAGCCACGGCGTCGTGTCGGCGGTAGCGACGTGAGAAACTCACGCCGCCCCGACGGGGTGATAGTTTCGCCCGTCACCGGCGGGCCCTTCCCGGTGTGTCGCGGGAGCCAACAGATTAAAGCGCCGACTCCGAGTACGGCAACTACCGTATGACACCACCCGGAAACGAGACCAGTATCGGCGGGAACAGGCTCGAGGCACTGTTGCGACGCGAGGCGGGCCGGTCTGTCCCCGTCGCCTACGAGGACCTGGTTGCTGCTGCCCGGGACACCCTCGCCGACGACGCGTTCGACTACATCGCAGGTGGCGCGGGAGCCGAGCACTCGGTCTCCGGGAACCGCCGGGCGTTCGACGACTGGCAGATCCGACCGGCAATGCTCCGGGGTATCGACGAAGTGGACCTCAGCGTCGACCTCTTCGACACCGGCTGTCCCGTTCCGCTCTGGCTCTCGCCTATCGGGGCACAGACAATCGCCCACGAGGACGGCGAAGTCGCAACGGCGAGTGCCGCCGGAGACCTCGGCGTCCCGATGATGGTGAGCAGCGTCTCGTCGAGGTCCCTCGAGGCGGTCGCCGGGAGCGCGGGCGACGCGCCGTGCTGGTTCCAACTCTATCCGTGTGCCGACGAGACAGTCACGGAGAGCTTCCTGCAGCGCGCAACGGCAGCCGAGTACGAGGCGATCGTGGTGACCGTCGATACGCCGGCCTACGCCTGGCGCGAGCGTGACCTCTCGAACGGATTTCACCCACAGGTCGAGGGTCACCGACCGGCGAACTACTTCGACGACCCGGCTTTCCGTTCGACGTTGGACGCAACACCCGAGGAGGACCTCGAGGCCGCCTACGAACGCTTCCACGACCTGTTCTCGAACCCACACCTGGACTGGGACGACATTGCTGACCTGACACGGTCGACGGACCTCCCGGTCCTCGTCAAGGGGATCCTCCGCGGGGACGATGCCCGCCGAGCGGTCGAGTGCGGTGCCGACGGGGTCGTCGTCTCGAACCACGGCGGGCGACAGGTCGACCGGGCGGTCCCGAGCCTCCACGCTCTCCCCGAAGTCGTCGACGAGGTGGCCGACGAGGTTCCGGTGTTGCTCGACGGTGGTATCCGCCGCGGCTCCGAGGCTTTCATTGCACTCGCACTGGGAGCAGATGCTGTCTGTCTTGGCCGTCCGTACATCTACGGTCTGGCGGTCGCCGGTGCAAACGGCGTGAAGGACGTTCTCGCCAACGTACTGACTGATTTCCACTCGACGCTCGCACAGACCGGCCACGGGAGCGCGACGGGGATCGACCGCGACGCAGTCACCAGACGCGGGAACTGACGCGACGCCAGTGCCGCTGGCGGGCAGGTGTGGACCGTAACTCCCGACTGCCGGCCTGCAGCGATACGCCCGTCTCGGCGGCTTGGCGGACGCCGGCTGGCACTGTGGAGGCAAAAGTATTTTACCAGTATTCGTCGATACTCAGCATGATGTCCGAAGAAATTACCGCCGAAGATCTGTACGAAATGCAACAGGAAACGTACTACGATGCCATCGACCGGGGTGACGCCGACGCGGCTGTCGAGGCACTCCACGAGGACGTGGTCTGGAAGCACACCCAGGTCTGGCAACACGACGGTCACACGAGCGACGAAACGGACGTGCTCCACGGCCGTGAAGCCGTCCGCGAGTTCCTCGCAGAGCGTATCCCCGAAATGCAGGGCGTCGACATCAACCACGAGGTGCTCAAGACCGTTTCGGACGGGGAGTCCGGCGCCTTCTACGGGCAGGTGGTCGGTCCGGAGGGCGACACGCGCGGTACCATCGCCTGGTTCGAGTTCGAGGACGGAAAAATCAAGAAGTACATCAACACGCCGGAAGAGATGCCGTAGTGCCGTGACGGTCCGTCCAGTGTCAGTACCTCACAAAGTTCGGTACTGATACCGCACCGCAACCGCAGATG
>JAZKTU010000209.1:0-2790 GCA_036625385.1 Halovenus sp.
GGTTAGCCTGGTGCGAGTTGCGACGCACGCCCCGGCGGCGGCCCGGTCGGGTTAGCCTGGTGCGATTTGCGACGCACGCCCCGGCGGGAAACAACATTTACGTGATTGTGACCAAGACCGAGCCATGCCCGACATCGTCGTCCTCCGCGAGGACGTTCACGGGATCCCGATCGACGAGTACGCCACAGCCATCCGCGAGCGCCTGCCCGACCACGAGGTCGTCGTGGCTCGGACGCCGGCCGAGGAGCGCGATTTGGTCGCCCGGACCACGGTCGTGACGGGCTTGCAACTGCGCGAGGAGTTCCTCAGGGAGGACGCATCCCCACGACTCTTCGGCTGTCTGTACGCCGGATACGACCACCTGCCGCTGGCTGCCCTCCGGGAACACGACGTGGCAGTCACCACCGCCTCGGGCGTCCACGCGCCGAACATGAGCGAGCACGTCGTCGGCGCCATCCTCGCCTTCGCGCGGGCCTTCCCGACGGCCTGGCGCCAGCAGGACCGACGCGAGTGGCGCCACATCCAGTCACGCGAGCTCGCAGACACCACCGTCACGGTGGTCGGCCTCGGTGCCATCGGGCGGGCCACGGTCGAGGCCCTGTCGGGGTTCGACGTCCATACGATCGGTATCCGGCGGACGCCCGATCGCGGCGGGCCGACCGACGAGGTCCTGGGGCCGGATTCCCTCCACGACGCCCTCGCGCGAACCGAGTACCTGGTGCTGGCCTGTCCGCTCACGGAGGAGACGGAGGGACTCATCAGCACAGAGGAGTTCGCCACGCTGCCGCCCGAGGCCGTGCTGGTGAACGTCGCCAGGGGGCCCGTCGTCGACACCGAGGCGCTCGTGACCGCGCTGCAGCACGAGTCCCTCCGGGGTGCCCAGCTCGACGTGACGGACCCCGAGCCACTGCCCCAGGATCACCCGCTCTGGGGGCTCGACAACGTGTTCCTCACGCCACACAGCGCGGGCTACTCACCGAAGTACTACGAGGCCCGGGCGGATATCCTCGCGGCGAACGTCAGCCAGGCCGAGGAGACGGGGAAGTACGAAACCCTCCAAAACCAGATCTAGCCGGCACCCCGGTGAGAACAAGAGCTCGGCCGAATGGTCCGTCGTCGATCGCCGATTCCTGCGCGCGCGATCTGTACTCGGGACGGTGACGGTCCGGCCGGACTATATTCGGAGTGAACCGGCCGGACCACACTCGGAGTGAACCGGCTGGACTGGTCGGACACCTGGCGACCGTCCAAAGCGATTTCTCGGGATCATAGTCGGGCGGTCGCCAGGACACGGGGACGGGCTTTGCCACGGGTGGTAGAGACCGACGCTGGTTTACGCCGTGGGGAATGGTGAGAACCTGTGGAATCCACCGCTCGGAACCTCGCCCGAACCCTGCTCGTTGCTGCACTCGTGTTCTCGGCTGGCTGTCTGGGAGTTCTCTCCACGGACGAGTCGTCGGTTAGAATGTCAGTCGTGAACCAGGACGACACACCCCACGCAGTCGTCGTCGAAATTGACCATCTCTCCGATCACCCGGACCCGAGATACACGGACGGACGAACGCTCGATGCGAACGAAGACGCGAAATTGGCCCCGTTCGACAAAACGGGCGACTACCGGATCGACGTGACCGTCGACGGACAGACGACAGAGGTCCCGCATACCTTCGAGAACGGCGAGTCCGTCACCATCGGTATCGCCGACGGCGCTGTCACGGTCGAGCCGTAGCCTCGCTCTTCCGATCGGTTCAGCCCCCACTCGTAATCGAGTCTTCCCGTCCTGGCCCTCCCGACACCTCGCGCTCCGTCGTGGCCTCCGTGGCGACCGTGGGGGGCGAAAATCCGCCCGAAAACGATGTGTGAGAGCTGGTACCAAAATTTTATCAAATTGTGCCAGTAATCACCAGGCATGGTCCCCACAGACGAGAGCGGATCGACAGCTGTATCGAGCGAATCGACACAGCGGTCCTACGTCTACTGTCCCGAGTGCGGGGCGAAAGCATCAGCTGACTGGTCATTTTGTAGAAGCTGTAACTCGTCGCTCGAGGACGCGGAGTCCCCGTCTGGATTGATCGTGCGCAACGACGGGGAGGACGTCGACCTTACGGAGTTCGTCGACGAGACGACGGGTTGCGAGAAGTGTGGGCACACGGATCCAGCGGTCGAGGACGTCGCCATGACGAGCAACGACATGGCCCGGGCCCTCGACGTCGAGAGTCGGCGGTTCAAGGCCGTCTCCTGTACCAGGTGCGGGTATACGGAGTATTACAAGGGACGACGGCCGCAGGAGGCACGCGACCTGTTCTTGCGGTGAATCGACGGCCTCGAAGCCCTCGAACGGACGACCGGTGTCGCCATCGCACACCCCGGGAGAGGGGATTTCCAGGTGCCGTGGTCTCACTGGGATAGCAGGATGGAGACCGTCCATCCACCCGAGTGACGCCCGGATTTCCGAGCTGTCCCGATGTCCCTGGAGCGCGCGAGCGGCCGCCGGCCGTTTGTGGACGGCTCCAGCGGGCGTATCGAACCGGTCGTCGCGGCGTATCGAGCAAAACTCGGTCCAATTCGGCTGAAACCGGGCCCACTCCGGCTCAACTGGGGTGGACGGCTTGCCTCCCTTATCCCCCCGGCTCTGCTGGGTCCAGTTGCAATGTCACCGAACGAGCACGCAGCAGACGGCGCACAGAACGCAAGTACCGAAGCGGCTACCGCACAGAACGCAGGTGCAGACGCGGCGGCGCAGAACGCAGGTGCCGATGCGGCGGCACAGAACGCAGGTGCCGACGCGGC
>JAZKTU010000210.1:0-2784 GCA_036625385.1 Halovenus sp.
GATACTAGCGTTTTGTGAGAGTATGGCGTAACTGAATCACGTCCGAGTGGATATGGGCGTCCTACCGGGCTACTCCGCGAAACGGAAGAAAGCGAGGAGCGGGAGGCTTGAATGCTGTCTCCGGCTACAGCCTATTCGTACGCCGCTTTGATGTCTTCGGAGACATCGCTCAGGAGCTCACGGGCACGGGTCAGGTTCATCGGGTCGACCACCATCTGGGCAATTCCGTGGATACAGTCGTCGTAGTTGAGGTGGTTGACCGACACTCCAGCGTCTTCGAGTTCCTGCGCATAGGCGGCCCCCTCGTCGCGCAGGGGGTCCAATCCGCAGGTAGTGACCGTCGCGTCCGGAAGCCCCTCGAGACTCTTTGCCTGTAGCGGCGACGCATACGGGTTTTTGCCCTCGACGTCGCTGGGAAGATAGTGGTCCCAGAACCACTCCATGTCGGCTTTCGAGAGCAGCCCTCCCTCGCCGTTCTCCTCGTAGGAGACAGTGTCGTAGCTGTGGTTGGTGACGGGATAGATGAGTGTCTGGTGGGCGATGGACGGGCCGTCGCGGTCACGAGCCAGCAGGGCAACGGCAGCGGCCAGATTTCCACCGGCAGAGTCGCCGGCGACAATGATATTGTCCGTGTCGACCTGCATTGTCAGGGAGTCTTTGACTACCCACTCCAGGGCCGTATAACAGTCCTCGAGCGGCGTGGGGAACTTGTGTTCGGGCGAGAGCCGGTAATCGACCGAAACAACCATAGCATCGGTTTCGTTACACAGGATCCGACAGGTTTCGTCGTGTGTTTCGATGTCTCCGATGACCCAGCCACCGCCGTGGTAGTATACCACTGTCGGGAACGGACCTTCAGCTTCGGGAACATACACGCGGACAGGGACGCCCTCGTCGCCGACCGCCAGGTCCATCACATCGCCGACGGGCTCGGGTTCCTCGGGGTCGGGGAACATCGCCTTGGCGAATTGCCGGGCTCCGTCGGGGGACAGCGAGTTGAATTCGGGTATCGGCGCGGCCCCCATCTGCTGGAGGAGACCCGAAATTTCTGGATGCGGTTCGTCCGCAGCTGACGCCTGTGGTTCATCGATGGACATCGTTAGGGTTGTTACTTCCTCACAGTATAAAACTATCGTCGCAAAATTTACGAGAAATCTACACATTCGGCTACCGGAGTAGTCCTCGTGGGTGTAGACAGCGCTCTCGGAGGCCCCGAACCCCCTTACTCTCCGCGGCCGCGTTCGCGTCCGGAGACGGCTGACAGCAACGGTCTTCGTCCGGTCCGATCACTTCCTGCGGCCGCTCTATGGCCGGTCTCGCAACGACTTTCGTGGGCTACTCGTCGTGCGTTCCGTCACTTTCCCGGGAGAGCAGTCCCGCATTCGACACCATGAATGGTGTCAAGTAATTTAGGAATATCTTCCCGAACAGCCACATGTTGATATCACCGATGAGCAGGAGATCGCCCTGGTTGAACAGTGTCAGCCACGTTCCGACGACGACTGTGATGAGACCCGTTCGCTTGAGGTGTTTCCACTCCAGACAGACTTTGATATATTCTAGTGGTCTCATCTCGTTAGTGCTATTTTACTGTGCCATTTAAATGTTGAGGCGCCTCGTGCCGGCCTCCTGGGCGGGTCCCTCCCCGGACAGACCGTCGTGCTACGCCCGGTGAACGTGACCAGACGGGTCGTCCCTGCTGTCCTCCTTTTTGCCGACGCGGCCGTCGGTCCTCTCGGGATGACAGGCCCCAGTATACTGTCGGACGGAACTGTTGATACTTTCACTCGCCCCACGTGGAACGAGCAGAATATCATGACTTCCGTCCGACAGTATAGGACACGGGTATCTCCGTCGCTATCCTATCGACGAACTCGTACAAATCTTTAACATACCTCTCGCACCATACTCAGACACGGTTAGACGCATGACAAGAACCATACTTATCGTCGGAGGCGGTCGCGTGGGACGCCGTGTCGCGGAACAACTCAGCGAGGAGCAAAACGTGGTTACTATCGTCGAGTTGGACCCAGAGAAATGCGAGCAGGTGTCCCCGAAAGTCAGCCGCGTAATCGAGGGCGACGGGACGGACCCGGACGTCCTCGAGCAGGCCGACCTTTCCTCTGCCGATGTCGTTGCTGCCCTCACGAACGACCCCGAAGTGAACCTTGCTGTCTGTGAACTCGCCTACGAGAGCTCGCCCGACATCCGGACTCTCCTTCGGATTTCCCGGGACGGTGAGGAGGACTACGGGTACCGTCGCTTCGTCGACGACATCGTCTATCCTGCGGCAGCGGGTGCGACTGCCGCCGCCAACCGGATCAGAGGCGCGTGAAGCCAGCCCGGGTGGCCAGGGCAGCGAGTGACGTTTCGGCAAGCCCTCCAGTCGGATCCCGGTGACTCCGGGACCGTTCAGAGTCCCGGCGGGAACGCTGTTCCCTGCACCGGATCCCGTCCACACGTTCGGCCGCTGACTCCGGTGTCTTTGTCCCTGTAAGGATACGTGCTGACCGTTCAAAAACAGCGGCAAGTCAGCCGGGGATCTACCATTTCGTACACAGACAAAGCGACAGGGAGTGGGTTGGCAGGGCAGTGCCCAGGGTGAGGAGTCGCTCACGGCTGATACTGCCGGCTGTAACGTTTTGAAAGGATTCGCCACCCCGGGGTAGCGAATATCTTTACGTACGTACAGCCGGCAGTTTCAGAGTAGCGCTGGGGGGGGTCCGAACCCTCAGTACCTCACAAAGTTCGGTACTGACAACCGCGACCGCACCCGCAAACAAA
>JAZKTU010000059.1:0-17214 GCA_036625385.1 Halovenus sp.
TTTGTTTGCGGGTGCGGTCGCGGTTGTCAGTACCGAACTTTGTGAGGTACTGAAAGTGCTTGTACCCATTGTTGGGTGTGCCGGTCCCCTGTGGACGAACGCTTGTCTCATAGCCAAGATTCACGTCGGACGCTTTCGCCGTGTTCGTGAATTTCCGTGGCTTCGCGGTCGTGTTCAACACACTGGGTGAGGAATGTGCCGGTGTCCCGGTCGCAGATGCATCGACCGACCGAACGGATGATATCAGACACACGCTCGTGCTCCACTTCGGCGACCCGGACGACGTCGGCTTCGACCGATCCCTTCACGCCCGAAGGAGGTGCCACCCCTGCACACGATGGTGGCCACGTCGAGGACGTCGACGATGACAGTGACGACGATTCGCTGTTCCACTTCCCGACTCGGGATTCGGACTTCGAGTCAGATGATACTCTCTTTCGTTTCGACTCATACGGATTGTTGTGACTATTTTCGGGAGTGCCGCCCAGGTATCGGCGTCTGGGAGTCTGAAACCACCACACTGTCTCACCGTAGCGGTAAAGAATCATAACAATCCGTATCAGGCGCTATCAGGTCGTGCCACGCGATCGATGACCTCCTGTGGGTGAGTCCGGAGATGTCGTCGTTCCCGGTGGCTTATGTGACCACATGGAGTACGACACACCGGATGCAATTCGCCCGTGACCTCTCCCGCCGACTCGCGGTCGGTGCCGGCGTTGCCGTCCTTCTGGTCGTGACCGCCTACATCATCCTGTCGTTCGTCGCCTCCGTCGTCTTCGCTGTCTTCCTCTACTACGCCGTCCGCCCCATCTTCCGCTTTCTCGCCCGGTTCGGCGTGGGGCGCAGGATCAGGGCGGCGCTCTCCCTGCTGCTGTTCGGACTCCCGTTTCTGGTGTTGATCGCATACACCGCCGCGATCCTCGCTCTGGAGATCCGGGACTTCCTCGAAACACAGGGATTGCTAGAGAGCGCTGTCGACCGCGTGACTGCGGAACTCAACATCGCCCAACTCGACCTCGACGCACTCCGGACGCTCATCTCCGACACCGACTCGGTGCCCTCGCCGGACCTCCTGTTCGAGACGATCGTCGACGCGTCGAGCGCCATCGGGGGCGCACTCCTCCAGACGTTCATCATCGTGGCTGCGGCGTACTACCTGCTGGTCGATGGACCGCGACTCCGTTCGTGGTTTCTCGAAACGTTCGACGACTCGGACGTATTCAGGAGGTACGTCCGCGAGGTCGACTCCGAACTTTCACAGACGCTGTTCGGGAACATCGTCAACATCTTCCTGACAGGAATTATAGCAATCTTCCTCTTTTATACGTACAATCTGCTCGTCGCGCCGGTGATCGAGGTGCCGTATCCCGCCCTGACGGGTGCACTCGTGGGGGTCGGAACGCTGATTCCGGCCGTCGGTATCAAACTGGTTTACGTCCCGGTGGTTCTCGGAGTCGGTGCCAGGGCGGTGATCACTGGTGAACCGGGGCTGTTGCTCCCGGTCGGGCTTCTCTTCGTGGTGAGCGCCGTCGTCCTGGATTTCATTCCTGACATTTTCGCCCGGGCCCGCTTCAGCGGCGACCGGACCCACAACGGGTTGCTGATGCTCGCGTACATCATGGGACCGACCCTGTTCGGGTTCTACGGGCTGTTTCTGGCCCCCATCGTCCTGATCGTGACAGTCGAATCGATCCGTCTCCTCCTCCCGTATGTGCTGTCCGGTGACCCCTCGGCGCCGACGCAGTCGCGCCTCTCCGAGTACAGCGATGGACCGGCAGCCGGGACCGAGGAACCAACCCGACAGGCACCGGCCTCGGACGACGAGGACCCGACCGCTCCCCCGGACTGATAGAGTGGTCACAGTCTCCGGGATTCGGCAACAGTCCGCTTGTGCTCCGTGAGGCCCTCGGTGTGGTCGCACTCCGGGGCGTCTGATGACAACTCGAACGACAGGGAGTGGTTCGTAAATCGAATATGCACGATACATCGTAAATAATACGACAAGACGACTCATTACGCATTGCATTCGTTGTCTGCACAGCCACCGTCATCAGCGCGGCCATCACTGCCGGTTCGACCTCTCTGTTGACGGCGAGCAGTTGCAGACGCTGCTTACCTCCTCTTATGATTCGACAGAAACCCCCAAACGGCTCGAGACCCAACCGGCCGTAGATGACGCTCACACCGACTGTTCTCCGGGAGTACGACCGGTCGGCACCGGACAGGACCGAGACCCGCAAAGCGACGGTCGGCCTGGGCTGTTTCTGGGGGCCCGACGCGGCCTTCGGCGCGCTCGACGGCGTTATCAGGACGTCTGTCGGGTACGCCGGCGGGACGAAACTCGACCCGTCCTACCGGACGCTCGGCGATCACACGGAAGTCGTTCGACTCGAGTACGACCCGACGACGACCAGGTATCGCGACATCCTCGAGATGGCATTCGCGGAGCACTCGCCGGAGAGACAGGCTCGCAACCGGCAGTACCACAACGTCGTCCTCGTCGAGAGCGACAAGCAGGCAGAGACACTCGACGCGTTTCTCGACTCGCGAGGGTTGGATGCCGACAGCATAGAGACGCGTCTCGAACGACTCGACGAGTTCTACCTCGCGGAGCCGTACCATCAGAAGTACAACCTCAAGAGCACCCAGTGGATGATGACGGCGTTCGACGAGGCGGGGTACGATGCCACAGAGATCCGCCGGTCACCCGCTGGTGCGAAGCTGAACGCACACGTCTCGGGACACGACGTCTCACTTCCGTTCCTCGACGCACGCTCCCGTGGCCAGCCGTAGGGCTTGCCTGCGTGAACTCGGCCCCCTCACCGCCGCGTCGGGCGTCGACCATCCCGGGAGGGTGTCGACGGTAACGCCAGTCGTCGGTCGCGTCGCCGAGTCTGCCGGTGTCGACACTCCCGCTCCCGCCCGCCACCGCCGTCTTCCTCCCGTCGGCGTCGTTTCTGCTCCCGCCGCCGACGGGTGCGAAGTGCCGTCCGCGCTGTTGCTTCTCCCGCCCGCGACTGTCCCGTGAGCGCTTGCCGTTCCCAGCAGTCCGACTCCGACGAGTGTCCCCAACACGCCCCGGCGCGAGATCGCAACTCTCCCGGTATTTTCCGACCGGTCCGTCCCGGTCTCGTCCGATCCGTCCGTCGCAGTCGCTCGTAGCCGACCGTTCGTACTGGCTCCCTCCCGTGAAAATCCGACACGGTTATATACGATATCCCGCAACACCCACACACGATGTCAAAGAAGCCACTGCTGATCGCGCTGCTGTCGTACCCGTTTTTCTTCCTCATCGCGACACCGTTGAGTGTCATCATCTCCACGGTGTATGTCATCGTGTTCGACGTCGAACTGTACGGCTGGGGCCTCGGCCTCCCGCTCGGCCTCGTCTTCGCCGCCGCCTTCGCCGGGATGGCGACGGTCGTGACGTACCGGTGGGCCCAGGAGGCAGACGACGAGGGCGGCATCGCGTTCCTCAACGACGCGAAGAACCGTTTCCGGTCCGACGACACGCCGCGTTCGAGCGAATAACGCCGCTTCTCCGATCAGCGACCCGCTCTGCGGCGGGACGCTACCGCCCGTACCTTCTATATATAGGTATATACTTTACGGGTAAACAATATATGTATAACAGTCCGATATTTACGCCGGGGTCAGGTACGTTCGGCCGATGGTGACCGGCCCTTCGACCGGCGGGTCACGGATGGGTCGCCGGCGTCTACTGGCATCCGGGGTAGCGGGTATCGCTGCGTTCGCCGGCTGCATCGCCCACGGGGAGGACAGCGGTCTGCGCGGGGAGATCATCACGGACGGGAGCAACACCGTCCTCCCGCACGGTGCGGCTGTGGCAGAGGAGTTCCTCTGGCGGAACAGCCAGGTCGAGATCCCGGTTCGGGGCTCCGGCACCGGCGCCGGCTACTACTACGAGAACGAGGGCGTCCTGAAACTCGTCGGCGTCGACAACGGCGACGGCTGTGTCCGCCCGACCCGCCGGACGGTCGAAACCGCGGCCTGCCAGCCCCTGACGCGGTCGATGTTCGTCTACATCAACACCGCCGAACTCGACCGCCGGGTGATGCGGGCGTTCGCGCGGTTCTACTTCGAGCCGATCGTCTACGGCTTCTTTGCCATCTCATTTATTACGCCCCAGATACAGCGGATGTTCCCCGAGACCGGAACGTTCAACGTCGCAGCGGGTGCCATCGTCGTTGGAATCATGATCCTTCCGATGGTCTCCTCACTCTCCGAGGACGCGATGTCAGCAGTGCCAGACGACCTGCGAAACGCTGGCTACGGGCTCGGAGCGACGAAGTTCGAGGTGTCGAAAAACATCGTTCTCCCGGCTGCCTTTTTGCGCATTCTCGCCTCGCTCGTGCTTGCGATCTCGCGTGCGGTCGGGGAGACGATGGCCGTCTCGCTCGCCGCCGGCATGAACCCCAACGTCACGCTGAACCCCCTGGAGGCGATCCAGACGATGACCGCGTATATGGTTCAGGTGGGCCAGAGCGACGTTGCAGTCGGGAGCATCTAGTACCAGTCGCCGTTTGCCGTCGGTCTTTTGCTTTTCCTGATGACGCTCTCGATGAACCTGCTCAGCCAGTGGGTGCGCGGGCGCTACCGGGAGGTGTACGACTGATGGCGACCGACGACCGGCTCGGGGCCTTTCGGCCCGACGAGAACCTGGAGCGCAAGCGGCTGTATGGCCGCGCGTTCGTCGCCGTCTGCGTGCTCGCGACACTGGCCGGCGTCGTCGCGCTCGCCCTCTTGCTGTTCGACGTCGTCGCCGAGGCCTGGGGATGGGTTAGCTGGACGTTTCTCACGCACCCCCCTCGTTTTTCGTGGAGAACTACCTCCCCGGCGGACGCGGCGCCGGCATCGACCCCGCGCTGGTCGGTTCGGTCTTTCTCATCGCGCTGACGGCAGTTTTTTCGGTGTCTCTGGGTGTCGGCGCGGCGATCTATCTCGAGGAGTACGCCCCCGACAACCGGACCACGAGCTTCATCGAGGCCAACATCGCCAACCTCGCCGGCGTTCCGTCTATCGTCTATGGCCTGCTCGGCCTCGCGCTTTTCGTCCGGGCGAGCAGCCTCGGTTCGTCGCTGCTTGCCGGGGCCCTGACACTGACGTTGCTCATCCTCCCCATCGTCATCGTCTCGTCACAGGAGGCGATCCGCGCTGTCCCGGACTCACAGCGGCGGGCCGCCTACGGCGTCGGCGCGACACAGTGGCGACCTCACAGATCGAGGACTACATCACTGGCAAGTTCGGCTAGGAGGGGACCTCGACATCGAGCTGGTCCACTGTCCGGACACGGACGCCGGTTGGCTGCTTGACGAACTCGCCGGTCGAGGTCGCCACGACCTGCCCGACCCCCCGCTGTGCTGCGACGTCGAGTACACGCTGTGTGAGGGTCCCGTCGAGCACCACCGCGACGGGAACGTCCTCGCTGTCCACGAGTAGGTCGAACGCCTCGTCGGCCTCGCCTGCCGCGATGACGCCGAAGCTGTCGTCGAGCAGCCGCACCCGTCCGGTACCGTCGACATCTGCGGCGTGGCCGGCGAGCGTCTCCGGTCCGGCCTCCGCCGGTTCAGTGTCGTCCCCGTCGGGAGTGTCCGGCTCGCGTTCGTCGCCCCCCGTCCCGCGCTCGGTCGCAGCGGACGGAACCGCTCCGGTAGACGCACTCCCGGGCGGTGTCGCCGACCCGGTATCCCCTTGCCCGGTGCCGTCGGCGTCCGTCGTGTCCCCGTCGTCGATCGGCTCGCCTGCCAGCTCCGTCCCATCGACTGACGCGAGCGGTCCCGACTCGGCGGACGGCACCGTCGGGTGGTTTCCGCTGTCGACCACGGTTGGCGCGTCGTCGCCCCCATCCGCCGGCTCGAACGTCTCGCGTGGGGTACGCCCCTCTGCAACCTGGCTGTACGGCAGTTTCCGGCGGAGTGCCGAGACGATCTCTTCGCGTTCGAGTTCCTCGACCGACCGGTCGGCGGGAGCGAAGGCGACGTAGTCGACCTCCCCGACCTGCGCGAGTTCCTCGAGCACGAGGTCGCCGCCGCGGTCACCGTCGAGAAAGGCCGTGACCGTTCGCTCTTTCGTGAGTTGTGCGACCGCGTCGGGGACATCGGTCCCCTCGACGGCGATGGCGTTTTTGATGCCGTACCTGAGCAGGCGGCGGACGTCGGCACGGCCTTCGACGACGATGATGGCGTCGCTGTCTGCGACCCGCGGCCCGGCGGGCATCCCCTCGAACGTCGTGACGTCCTCGACACGTGCGCGTTCACGAACCGCAGCGACGAGTTCGTCGCTCGTCATCGTCGCCTCCTCGAGGTTCGCGAGTAGTTCCGTCGCCCGGTCGACCAGCTTGCGCCGCTTGGCCGCCCGTGCGTCCTCGATGTCGGTGACCGTACACTCCGCCCGGCAGGGACCGACCCGTTCGATGGTCTCGAGTGCTGCCGCGAGGACGGCCGTTTCGACTCTGTCGAGTCCGCTTGCGACCGTTACCGTCCCGTACGAGCGACCGCCCTCCGACTCGATATCGACGTCGATGTGACCGACTTTCGAGGCGTCCTTGAGGTTCCGGAGGTCGAGTTCGCCACCGAGCAACCCCTCAGTCTGGCCGAAGATTGCACCGACGACGTCGCTTCGCTCGACGACCCCGCTCGTGCGGATTTCGGCGTGAATCAGATACTTTGCTGAATTCTGCATGGATGACTTGCCCCGGTGAGAGCACTCGTGCGACGCTTTCTACTACATACGCACAGCGACCGCAAGTAACTGGCGGGATAGCGCGAACACTGTCCGGTTGTCCGAACCGACACAGATTTACTGTTGCCCGTGTTGTTTGATGGCATGGTGTACGCGGCAGCCGCCCTGGCTGTGGCGGCGCTACTGATCGTTCTCTTCGTGCTCAGGCCACTGTTCTGGTCCGAGGAGGAGGTGGAGTCGTTCGACCGACCGCGACCCGGGACGCGCAACCTCAGCGGTCCCGCCGGAGCGGAGCTCCCTGACGAGTCACAGCCGTCGGCTCCGGGCGACGCCGTCCGCTGTCCCGAATGCGGTGCCGTGTCCGACTCGTCGTACGCGTTCTGCGGAGACTGTGCTGCCCGGCTGGAATAGCGAACGCAATCCATATGCTCCTTGCCGTCCACCGTGGCTGTATGAGTGATCAACCCGAGATAGACGGACGCTCGCTCACGGAGCGGCTCGTGTTGCTCGGTATCGCGGATGCGGTTGTTACCGGGGAGGCACCCGTCGCGTCCTGGGAGGTCCGCCGACGTGTCGAGCCCATGCTCGAACACGTCGACGCGGAGGTTGTCAGCACGCCGAACGAAGCTGACACTGCACGGGCGCTGAACCGGCTCGCCACGGGGTCTGCCGTCGACGAACAGCAGTCGGACAGTTCACCCACCGGCAAAGGCCGGCCCCGGTACAGCCTGGCGGTCGACTCCATGACGGTCCTCGGGGCACTCGAGACCGACGACCGCCTCAAACCGGCCGTCGAGGCCGTCCGGGAGTGAGTGCGGCGGTTTCCCCTGACGTGTGCGCCCGCTCCCCGCGAGTCGGCACTGTCCCGGGTCGCGTGTCGAGCGTTTGTCTCCCGCGTGCTACCACTGTTCTGTGAAGAAAATATCTCTTCGAAGAGCAGTCTTGATGTGAAAGAGCAATCTATAAGCATACACAATGATAAATTGCTCTAATGGTATCCGCTAGAGAACGTGTCGGATGGGCGCTCGTGTTCGGAACGATCCTGGCGTTCGCGGTGCCGTGGTTCCTGTGGGGGAACAGGCAGGTAATCGCCGGTCTCCCGGTGTGGCTCTGGTGGCATATCGGCTGGATGGTACTCGCTGCGTTCGTCTTCCGGCTGTTCGCCCGACGAGCATGGGGTATCGGCATCACCGAAACGCCAGATCCGAGCGCCAGCGGGGGTGACCGTCTATGACTGCCGGCCTCCAGATGGGTATCATCGTCGGGTATCTGTTCGTCGCACTCGGCGTGGGACTGGTCGCCTACCGGGTGACCGAGCGCACAGCCGAGGACTTCTATTTGGCAAGCCGGACGTTCGGGACCGTAGTCTTGCTGTTTACGGTCTTTGCGACGCTCCTGTCCGCGTTCACTTTCTTTGGCGGGCCGGACACCGCCTACTCGCTTGGCCCGGAGTGGATCCTCGTCATGGGGCTGATGGACGGGATCATCTTCGCGCTGCTGTGGTACCTCATCGGCTACAAGCAGTGGCTGCTCGGCCAGCGCAACGGCTACGTGACCCTCGGAGAGATGCTCGGCGACCGGTTCGGGTCGCGCCTGCTCCGCGGCCTGGTCGCCGCCGTCTCGCTGTTCTGGCTGTTCCCGTACGTGATGTTGCAACAGATCGGTGCCGGCGGTGCCCTGGCAGGCCTGACCGAGGGTGCCGTCCCGTTCTGGGGTGGCGCAACGCTGATCACTGGCTTCATGATCGTCTACGTGGTCCTGGCGGGGATGCGTGGCATCGCCTGGACCGACACGCTCCAGGGCGTGTTCATGCTCACGATGGTGTGGGCTGCGCTCGCGTGGGTACTCTTTGCCGTCGACGGCGGGATCGGTGCGATCAACACTGGCCTCGAGGAGTCCGCCCCGGACTTCTTCGCGCTCGGTGGGGGTGCCTACACGCCGCAGTTCATCCTCACCTTCGCGGTGTCGATCGCTTTTGGCGTCGCGATGTTCCCGCAGGTCAACCAGCGCTTTTTCGCCGCCTCCTCGGAACGGGTTCTCAAACGGTCGTTCGCGCTGTGGCCGGTGCTCGTGCTCTTGCTGTTCGTTCCCGCGTTCCTGCTCGGGACGTGGGCCGCGGGCCTCGGCGTCGAGGCAAACGTCGGCGCCGGCGAGAGCGTTCTGCCCGTCGTCCTCGGCGAGTTCACGCCGGCGTGGTTCGCGGCACTGGTCGTTGCAGGCGCCATTGCAGCGATGATGTCCTCGTCGGACTCGATGCTGCTCTCGGGGTCGGCCTACTTCACCCGGGACCTCTACCGGCCGTTTCGCGCCGGCGATATTTCCGAGCGACACGAGGACCTGCTCGGCCGGGTGGGCGTTGTCGTCTTCGCGCTGGCGGCGCTTGCCGCGAGTATCTGGGCGGAGGCCGGCGGGATCGGCGCCGCCACGGTCGGCTCGCTGCTGGTCGATATTGGCGACCTCGCATTCGGCGGGTTCGCCCAGCTCGCCCTGCCAGTACTCGTGGCGCTTTACTGGCGTGGGACCACCAGACGCGGGATGGTCGTCGGCATCCTTGCCCCGCAAGTCGTCTACATTGGCTTCAATTTCCTGCCCGAGGTCACCGTCGCCGGCGTCACCCTCTTCGCCGAAGGCTATCTGGGCTGGGGCATCTCGCTTTACTGCATGCTGCTTGGCCTCGTCGTGACGGTGAGCGTCTCGGCACTCACGGCCCGGGACCCCGACGAGGAGGCCGACCTCTACTTCGGGCTGGAGGCCGACTGACGGTGCAGGCCGGTCCCGGAAGTTGTGCACGGCGGCGGCCCTCGAGTCGTCCCGGGGGTACTCCGGTGTCGCCGTCGGGTCGCGTTTGCTAGAAACGACGGATTTACCACTTAGATATCT
The DNA here is from genome assembly GCA_036625385.1 of Halovenus sp. Classification (GTDB taxonomy): domain Archaea; phylum Halobacteriota; class Halobacteria; order Halobacteriales; family Haloarculaceae; genus Halovenus. Next base: position 9,583 of record JAZKTU010000059.1, read on the forward strand.
CTAATCCTTGCCGTGTCCGACGTAGCGAAGCCGACTGCCACCCGGCGCGGGAGAACGGAGTGGCAGGGGGTGTAACCAGCCGTGGAGGCATTTCTGGTCGTCGTCGTCGCCGCGTTCGTCGCCCAGCTTGCCGTTCTCCCGGGCGAGAAGGTACAACTGATCATCGCGGCGCTCTCGACCCGCTTCAGGCCGGCGATCGTCGTCGCCGCCGCGGGGTTGGCCTTTGGTGGCTGGACGGCCCTGGAAATCCTGTTCGGGCAGGCGCTCAAGGGTGCGCTGCCACCGGCGTATCTCGAGGTCATCTCCGGGGGGCTCTTTCTCCTGTTTGGCTTGCTCCTCCTGCGGTCGATGCCGGACACCTCGACGTCCAAGGCCGACGGCGGGACAGTCGCGTTCGCGGAGGGAGCGGAGCTCCCGGTCGATGGGGCCGGTGGCTCCGGACGGGTGGGAACGTTCGCCTCGATTTTCGTCCTGATGGCCACCGGTGAGTTCGGCGACAAGACCCAACTCGTCACCATCGGCCTGGCCGTCCAGTACGGCGCCCACCCCGGAATCTGGGTCGGCGAGATGCTCGCGATCATTCCGGTGAGTCTGGCGAACGCCTACCTCTTCCACCGGTTTGCACACCGGGTCGACCTGCGGCTCGCACACGCCGCCAGCGCGGCGCTGTTTTTCTTCTTCGGTGCCGATACGTTCCTCGCACTCTTTACCGGCATCTCCATCTGGGAAACCGTCATCGACGCCGTCGTCTCCGTCCTGCCGTGGCTTCTGCCCGCACTGTGATACTGCCGGCTGTCCGTTCGGACAGATATTCGACACTCCGGCGTGTCGAATTCGTTCACAATGGTTTAGCCGGCAGTACGAGGCCGGGTACCGTTCTCCGGGCTACAGGCTCCGGTGTCGTGTTTCGACTGGGGTCGTTCCCCGACGGTGCCACACCACGGGGCGGTTCCCGAGAGACGTTCTTTTTACTGCTGACGCCCCTACGTCCCGTCTATGCAGACCCACATCGTCCCGGTCGGCTTCGACTACGACCGGGTCATCGCGCCGCTGGTCCGTGAGCAACTCGACGTCGACCGGGTCATCCTGCTCGAGGGTGCCGTCGGCAGCGAGGCGAACGTCGAGTACTCCCGGAACCTCGCGAAGAAACTCGAGCAGGACTTCCAGAACCTGCTGGGTGCCGAGACCGAGCGGTTCGTCATCGCGGACGTCTACGACTACGACGAGGCCTTCGAGCAGGCGTTCACGCTCATCAACACCGAACTGGACCGCGAGACTGTCGACGGCCACAGCGAGGTGTGGGTGAACATCTCCGCGATGCCCCGGACCGTCTCCTTTGCCTTCGCCACTGCCGCCCACTCCATCATGGTCGAACGCGAGGGGGACCGGGACCGCATCCACACCTACTACACGGTCCCCGAGAAGTACCTCGAGACGGAACTCGCCGAGGAACTGCGCCGCCAGATTGCGCTGCTCGAGAGCCTCGAGGAGGCCGACGACACGCAGGTCCGCGAGCGCCTCGAGAGTGCGCAGGAATTGCTCGACGAGTTCGACGAGCGGGGCACGACCATCGGCGCGAAGGAGATCGGGGGCAGTCACATCGTCGAGTTGCCGGTCGCGTCCTTCCAGAACGTCAGGCCCTTCGAGGAGGTGATCCTCTTCACGCTGGGCGAGCACGGCGAGTTCGAGTCCGTCTCCGAACTCGCGGGCCAACTCGCCCGCGACCTGGGCGAGGAGTACACCGACTCGTTTCGGTCGAAGGTCATCTACACCGTCGACCGGCTCGGCCCCGGCGGCAAGGGGTACGTCGAGCAGGAGGAGCACGGCAACTCCCACCGGACACGCCTTTCCCGTATCGGCGAACTGTGGGTCCGGGCCCACTCGGACCGCGACCGCAACCGGACCGGCGCGGTCTGACCGTCGCTCCATCCGGGCCACGCGCCGGGTGCTCCCACCGGAAAAACAGAACCGTTAACCCGCCTGCACGTCCATAGTCCGTTAATGGCGCGTCGAGTACCCGTACTGTTCTCCGCTGTAGGGGCGTTCCTGCCCCGCTAATACCCCTCTCGACGCCGTATCGACCGTAACTGCGCTGCCGTTTACCCATTTACAAAGCTATGAGCGACACAGACCGAACCCCGCGGGACGCATCGACCGACGACCAGCCAGCCATCGAGGGCGAGTACGATCCCGACGCAGTCGAACCCGAGTGGCAACGTCAGTGGGTCGAGGCGGACACCTACGCCTACGACGCCGACGCGGATACTCGCTATACTATCGACACGCCGCCGCCGACGGTGTCCGGGAATCTCCACATGGGTCATCTCTACCAGTTCACCCTCCAGGACTTCGTCGCGCGCTTTCGCCGCATGGACGAGGGGACCGTGTATTTCCCCTTTGGCTACGACGACAACGGCATCGCCTCCGAGCGTCTGACCGAGCGGGAACTCGGCATCCACCACGGGGAGTTCTCGCGGCGGGAGTTCCGCGAGAAGTGCCGGTCGGTCTGTGACGACTACGAGACGGAGTTCACCGACGACGTCCAGTCGCTCGCCATCTCCGTCGACTGGGACAACACCTACAAAACCATCGAGCCCCGGGTCCAGCGTATCTCACAGCTCTCGTTTATCGACCTCTACGAGAAGGACCGCGAGTACCGCCGCCGTGCGCCGACGATCTGGTGTCCGGACTGTGAGACGGCGATCTCACAGGTCGAACAGGAAGATGCGAAAAAGCACACCCGGTTCAACGACATCGACTTCGACATCGTCGAGGACGGCACCGGCGAGGAAGGGGGGACGTTCACCATCTCGACGACCCGGCCAGAACTGTTGCCTGCCTGTGTCTCCGTGTTCGTCCATCCCGACGACGAGGAGAACGCGCATCTCGTCGGCGGCACTGCGCGGGTCCCGCTGTTCGGGCAGGAGGTCCCGATCATCGAGGACGAACGCGTCGACACCGGGACCGGCAGCGGGATCGTCATGTGCTGTACCTTCGGGGACCAGACCGACATCGAGTGGTACCAGGCCCACGACCTCGACCTGCGGATCGCCATCGACGAGTCCGGGACGATGACCGACCTCGCGGGGCAGTACGAGGGGTTGAGCACCCACGAGGCCCGCGAGGCGATCATCGAGGACCTCGACGAGGCCGGCTACCTCCTCGAGTCGGAGGACCACGTGCACACCGTGCAGGTCCACGAGCGCTGCGAGGAGGAGGTCGAGTATCTTGTCACCGAGCAGTGGTACGTCAAGATTCTCGACAGGACCGAGGAGTATCTTGAGGCCGGCCGGGAGATGGAGTGGTTCCCCGAGAAGATGTTCACCCGATACAAACACTGGATCGAGGGCCTCGAGTGGGACTGGTGTATCTCCCGCCAGCGGGATTCCGGCATCCCGTTCCCGGTGTGGTACTGCGAGGCCTGTGACGAGGAGATCGTCGCCGACCACGAGCAGTTGCCGGTCGACCCGATCGCCGACGACCCGCCCGTCGGGACGTGTCCGGCGTGTGGCCACGACGCCTTCGAGGCCGAGGAGGACGTCTTCGACACGTGGGCCACGTCGTCGCTGACGCCGCTCATCAACGCCGGCTGGGAGTGCCAGCCCGCCGACGAGTCGGTGGGCGGCGCCGGCGAGTTTGCCTTCGAGCGCCCGGAACTGTACCCCTTCAACCTCCGTCCGCAGGGCCACGACATCATTTCGTTCTGGCTGTTCCACACCGTCGTCAAGTGCTACGAACACACCGGCGAGGTGCCCTTCGAGCACGTCATGATAAACGGGATGGTGCTCGACGAGAACCGCGAGGCCATGTCGAAATCGAAGGGCAACGTCGTGTTGCCGGGCGACGTCCTCGAGGAGTTCCCGGTCGATGCGACCCGTTACTGGGCAGCCGGGACATCCATCGGCGACGACTTCCCGTACAAGGAAGGCGACCTGGAGGCGGGCGAGCGCCTGCTGCAGAAACTCTGGAACGCCTCCCGGCTCGTCACGCAACTCGTGCCGGTCGGCACCGACCCCGAGCCCCCCGCGGACCTCGCCCCCATCGACCGCTGGCTGCTCGCCAGCCTCGACAACACTGTCGCGTCGGTCACCGAGCGGTTCCGGAACTACGAGTTCGCGAAGGCCCGCGACGAACTCCGCACGTTCTTCTGGTCGACGTACTGTGACGACTACCTGGAAATCGCGAAACAGCGCCTCTCGGATGGGTCTGACGCCTCGACGGCGTACGCGCTCGTGACCGCTCACCGGACTTTCCTCAAGCTCTTTGCTCCCTTCCTTCCCCATATCACCGAGGAGCTGTGGAGCCGGTGTTACGACGGCGATTCCGTCCACACGACCGACTGGCCCGAACCGCGGGGGTACGATGCCGACATCGCCGCCGGCGAGACGGCACTGGAGGTTATCGGCGCCCTGCGCCGGTACAAGACCGAGCACGGCCTCGCGCTGAACGCCCCCCTCGACACCGTCGAGGTGTACGGGGACGTCGAGGGCTTCGCCGACGTCGTCGCGGACGTGATGCACGTCGGGACCGTCGAAACTTACGCCAAAGCCCCCGAGGTCAGTACCGAAATCCGCGATGTCGACCTCGACTACGCGACGCTGGGGCCGGAGTACGGCGAGCAGGTCCGGGATATCGAGGCTGCCATCGAGGCCGGCGAGTTCGAGGTGACCGGCGACACTCTCTCAGTCGCCGGCGGCGAGTTCGAGCTTGCACCCGACCTGTTCGAGCTCGCCGAGGCGCGCACCTACTCCGGCGAGGGTGAGATGGTCGAAACCGAACACGCCGTCGTCGTCGTCCGCGAGGACTGATACGGATTGTTGCGACTCTACACCGGTGCGACCGCACGCAGTCGTCCGGTCGAAACGGTATTGACTCGCAACAGTCCGTATGACCCGACTTCCGGTTCCGTACGTTCATGTCCGTCGGCGAGCAAACGGGGATATGGCGATCGTCGAGACTGGGGCGCGGCTGCACTTTGGCTTCCAGAACCTCTCGCTGGCCCACGAGCGCCTCTACGGCGGCGTCGGCGTGGCGCTCGAACATCCGCGGGCAGTCATCGAGGTGACCCGCGCGCCCGAGTTGGACTGTCCGGACCCGGCTGTGGAACCGTATGCAGCGGCTGCGGTCGACCGCCTCGGGGTCGAGGGGGCGCGGGTCCGGGTGGCCGAGCGCATCGACCGCCACGTCGGGCTGGGAAGCGGGACGCAGTACGCGCTCGCGTGCCTTGTCGGCCTGGCTGCTGCGCACGGCGACCGGGTGGAACCGCGCGCCCACGCCCCGGCGCTGGGGCGGGGCGGACGCAGCGGCATCGGCGTCGCAACCTTCGAGCGTGGCGGGTTCGTCGTCGATGCCGGTCACCGAACCGAGCGGTTCACGACAGACCCGCCGGCACAGGGTGACTGGGAGGTACCGGATCCCATCGTGCGCAAGCCCCTGCCGGAGAACTGGCGGTTTCTGCTGGTGCGTCCCGACGTCGAGAGCGGGCGGAGCGACACCGCCGAAGACGCGAGTATGCGTTCGGTCGTCGAGCGTGCGGACCCCGGTATCGCCGACGAAATCGCGACACTACTGACCCGGCGGCTGCTGCCGGCCATCGCGGAAGGACGGCTCTCGGCCTTCGGGTCTGCGGTCGCGCGCCTGAGCCGGCTCAACGGGGCGTGGTACGCCGACGAACAGGGCGGCGTCTACCGCCCGCCGGCGGGTCAGCTCGTCGAGCGTCTCGACGAGAGTCCCGTCGTTACCGGGGCCGGGCAGTCGTCGTGGGGGCCGACGGTGTACGGTGTCACCAGCGAGTCAGCACTGGACCGCGCCGTGACGGACGGCGAGCGTGCCCTCGAGGCGGCTGGCGTCGGCGGCACTGTCGAGGCTGCCAGGCCGCGCAACGAGGGTGCCGTGGTCGACAGCAGCTAGTTCAGGGCAGGGCCCGCAGTCCATCGAGCATGGTTTCGAGGTCCGTCGTCGTCACCGCCAGTGAGAGGCCGAGGATACGGGCGAGGGCGGGGGCGTACTCCCAGATGTCGTCCGGCTCGAGCCCGTGGAGCACGACGGCGTGTGGGGTGGGCTTGACGACTCGCAGTGCGACCATCGTGCCCTCGCCGGAGGTGATGTTGGTAAACACCAGCGCCCGGTTCGTGCTCTCGCCGTAGAGGGTGTAGAACTCGTCGCTCGAGAGCCGCTGGATGGCCTGGATACTGTCGATGACGGTGTACCCGGCGACGGTGTCGCGGTTGCCGGAAACCAGTTCCTCGGCGCCGATCGCCTCGTAGAACCGCGCGAGCGGAATATTGGCCTGGTACTCCCGCAGATCGTGGACGACGTCGCTGTCGAAGCCTGCCGAGAGCACCCGCGCGTACTGGCGGATATGCTCGCTCCCGCGGCGCTCGTCGACATCGAGGAGGGCGTCGACGATCCGCCGGACGACACCGATCCCCGGGTTCTCCCGCCGGCCGCTCTCGTAATCGGACACGACCGACGGGGACACCTCCAGTGCCTGCGCGAGGTCGCTCTGTGCGATATCGAAGTCGGTTCGCCACTTGCGCAGCGTCGCTCCCGGGTCGTCGCTCAGGGTCACCTCGCCCGCTATCTTTTCGGCGAGTTCCTCGCGTGGCCCGCGTGACATGTCTGCTGTCGACTCCCGGTACGATGAAAAATATGTCGAAACACTGTTCGACAGACGACGAACACTACGGTGGACGGCGGATCAGTACTGCGGTCGAACCCCTGTTGAGCAGGCCAGCACGGGCTGGTACGGAACGCCGGGCGGGACAGCCAACAGCCCCCGGGTCGCGGAGCGGGTTCGTCTCCCCGGGGTGGCGAATACGTTCAACATGTTACAGCCGGCAGTATCAGTGACGGCACACACCGACGAACGCGCCGGGAGCAACTGCTGTCCGCGGACGCTCTCGACTAGCGGGCCGGCTGCTCTTCCGAACCGTGCCACAACCCCTTCATGTTAAATATAAGAAAACAAACAAAAATACCGGGGCTGGCGTAAACAGAAATATATACACACAGACACTAGTTGTCCAACCGTGCCGTACCACGGGAACGGATACGAAGGCTCCTTGATACGGCTATAACCAACAAGACGACTACAACGGACTTGTTGACTCCACCGAGTCGTGATCGGTTTCAGCAGCCGTGCCGGACACGGCACACGAATCCCTCAATAAAAAATAGTTTACAACTACGATATATTCGCCGGGTTACACCGACGATATCACCACCGAGTCGCAACATTGATGTGCCAAAGTAGCAACTTTTCGGCTATGAATGGCTCCAACCAGGACTGGTGGCCGGATCAATTAAACCTGGAGATCCTCGATGGGAACGCTCGTCAGGTCGACCCGATGGGCGAGGAGTCCGACTACGCCGAGGAGTTCGAAACGCTCGACCTCGAGGCGGTGAAGGCGGACATCGAGGAGGTAATGACGACGTCCCAGGAGTGGTGGCCGGCTGATTACGGCCACTACGGACCGCTTTTCATCCGGATGGCGTGGCACAGCGCCGGTACGTACCGCACCAGCGACGGTCGCGGCGGCGCAGCCGGCGGGAGACAGCGCTTCCCGCCCCTCAGCAGTTGGCCCGACAACGTGAACCTCGACAAGGCGCGCCGACTGCTCTGGCCGGTCA
>JAZKTU010000060.1:0-17190 GCA_036625385.1 Halovenus sp.
TTCATCTGCGGTTGCGGTGCGGTATCAGTACCGAACTTTGTGAGGTACTGAGACTGGGTCGCAAGGGGCCCTGACAGCACATCGCGGCAGTTATAGAAAGACACCGGAGACCTATCCTCGCCAGCTCGATGCCGGATCGACAGCTGGGGGCTTATACTGTCGGCTGTAACATTTTGAAAGGATTCGACTCCCCGGGGTGTCGAATATCTTTACGCACTTACAGCCGACAGTATTACTCCTCGTCGTCGTCCTCGTCGTCGACATCCTCGAAGTCGGCGTCGACGTACTCCTCGCCGGCATCGGCTGCCCCGGCACCGGCGCCTGCACCGGCAGCACCAGCGCCGGCACCTGGACCCGCACCCGGACCGGCGCCGGCACCTGGACCCGGACCGGGACCCCCACCGGCGGCACCCGCCCCGGCGGCCTGTTGCTGGTACATCTGCTTACCAATCTCCTGCAGTTCGTCGGCCAGTTCTTCGGTCGCCTCCTCGAGTTCCTCCGTCGTCGCGTCCTCGTCTTCGACGACTTCCTCGAGGTCCTCGATAACCGCCTCGATTCCGTCACGGACCTCGTCGTCGAGTTCCTCCTCGTTTTCCTCGAGGAGCGTTCGGGCGCGCTGGATCGTCGATTCGGCCTCGTTTCGCGCCTCGATACGCTGGCGGCGCTTCTCGTCTTCCTCCGCGTGTTTCTCGGCTTCATCCTGCATCTGCTCGATCTCCTCGTCCGAGAGGCCAACGCCACCCTCGATCGTGATGTCCTCCTTGTTGCCCGAGCCTCTGTCCTCGGCTTCGACGTTGACGATACCGTTCTCGTCGAGCTCAAAGGTGACCTCGATCTGTGGTGTCCCGGCGGGTGCAGGCGGGATACCGGTCAGCGCGAACTCGCCGAGGAGTTCGTTCTCCTCGGCGATCTCACGTTCGCCCTGGAAGACGCGGATCTGGACCTGCGTCTGGTTTGCCTGTGCGGTGGTGAAGATCTTCGACTCCTCGGTCGGGATGGTCGTGTTCTTCTCGATGAGGCGCTCGAAGAGGCCGCCCTTGACCTCGACGCCCAGCGAGAGCGGCGTCACGTCCACGAGAACGATGTCGTCGACGTCACCCGAGAGCACGCCGCCCTGGATGGCTGCGCCGAGCGCGACCGCCTCGTCTGGGTTGACGTTTTTCTTCGGCTCCTGGCCGGCGAGTTCCTCGACTTTCTCCTGGATCATCGGCATCCGGGTCGACCCGCCGACGAGAATGACCTCGTCGATGTCGCCTTCCGCGAGGCCGGCATCCTCGAGTGCCTGCTCGGTCGGGCCGACAGTCCGCTCGACGAGGTCCGTCGTCAGCGACTCGAATCTGGCGCGGGTGAGCGACGCCTCGAGGTCCTTCGGCCCGTCGTCGTCTGCCGCGATGAACGGCAGGGTGATCGTCGTCTCCTTGCGGTTCGACAGCTCGATTTTCGCCTCCTCGGCGGCGTCGTAGAGTCGCTGGAGTGCCTGGCGGTCCTCCCGCAGGTCGATCCCGTGCTCGTCCTCGAAGTCGTCGGCCAGCCAGTCGACGACCGCCTCGTCCCAGTCGTCGCCGCCGAGGCCGTTGTCACCGTTCGTGGCGACGACCTCGTAGACGCCGCCGCCCAGGTCGAGGATCGAGACGTCGAACGTCCCGCCGCCGAGGTCGTAGACCAGCACCGTCTGATCGGACTCGTCGTCGAGCCCGTAGGCCATCGCCGCTGCCGTGGGCTCGTTGATGATACGCTCGACCTCGAAGCCCGCGATCTCGCCGGCGTCCTTGGTCGCCTGACGCTGCCGGTCGGAGAAGTACGCCGGCACCGTGATGACTGCCTTCTCGACCTCGTCGCCGAGATAGTCCTCGGCGTCGCGCTTGATCTTCTGGAGGATCATCGCCGAGACCTGCTCGGGCGTGTACTCCTCGCCGTCGAGTTCGACCGTGTAGTTCTCCTCGCCCATGTGGCGCTTGATCGACTCGACGGTGTTGTCGGGGTTCTGGACCGACTGGTTCTTTGCGGGTTTCCCCACGAGCTGTTCGCCGTCGGAAAACGCGACAACCGAGGGCGTCGTCCGGTCGCCCTCGTTGTTGACGATGATCTCCGGGTCACCACCCTCCATGACGGCGAACGCGCTGTTTGTCGTCCCCAGATCGATACCAAGAATCTTGTTGCTCGTCATCTTACTCCGATATACCCGATTGACTCGGTTAAAAGTTGCTAGACGGCACGGCACCGAACCGGCGACAGGGTCGCTCTACGACGGGTTCTGTCTCTGCCGGTCCAGCGTCGGCCCTACGCTGATACTGCCGGCTGTACGTCGGAACGGTATTCGACCCCGGGGGTGTCAGTTCGTGCAACATGTTACAGCCGGCAGAATCAGCACAGAGTAACCGAGAGCGATGGGACAGACCGGCCAGTGTGGTCGGGACGTTCAGCAGGGCCGACTCGTACGGACTGTTGTGACTATCTGCCGCGGTGCCGCCGAATTTTGGACGTCTCGTGGGCTGAAACACCCGAACTGTCTCAGCGTGGCTGAGCGACTCGGAGAGTCGCGACCCTCCTCAGCGCTTGCTCTGTCGGCGGTGAGCCGAGTACAGCGACCTCTTCCGACGGGAACGAATCACAACAGTCCGTATCACAGGACGTGCACGGCTACGTCGCCGCCGCACTCCGGGCACACGTCTACCCCGACAGAGAGGTTCGTCCCACACGCCAATCTGTAATTAATTTTTAGGAGGGATACACAATCTCCGCTACGTGCGCAGGCTTCGTGGCGGGTGGTCCGGCATCGGAGAGGAAACAAGCCAGGCCGTAGTGCTTCGCTCCTCCGTATTCAAGAGGGGAATCCGATCAGTGATCGAGGGTTTGGACGGAGCCGTCGAACCGGAGCGGGTCACTCCGCGGCGTTTTCGCCGTCGCTGACCACGACCTGTGCCGGCCGGAGCACCTTTCCGCCCATCTCGTAGCCCGTCCGGTGGACGTCGGCGATGGTATCCGCGGGCTGGTCGGACTCGACCGTGGCCAGTACCTCGTGGCGCTGCGGGTCGGTCTCCTGGCCCGGCTCCGGGCGGATCTGTTCGACGTTCTCCCGGGCGAGTTGCTCGTCGAACTGATCGAGCGTCGTCTCGACGCCGCCGCGGATATCGACGTCCTCGCCCTGGTCGAGGGCACGTTCGAGGTTGTCCCGCACGTCGAGCAGCCGGGCAACGAGGTCCTCGGTCGCCCGCTGTTTCTCCTCCTCGAGGCGCTCCTGCTGTCGCTTCTTGTAGTTCTGGAAGTCGGCCTGTTTTCGCTTCAGCCGCGACTCGAAATCGTCGGCGCGGTCCCGGGCATCCTCGAGTTCCCGGGCCAGTTGCTCGCGTTCGCGTCGGAGTAGTTCGAGAACTCGGGCCACCGTCTCTGTCTGCGCATCTTCGACCGCCGTGGCGAGGTTGTCGTCGACATCGACCCCAGCAGGGTCGGTCTGGACGTCGACGAGACCCCGCACCGGGCGATCACCCTCGGGTTCCGCCACATCGTCGGCCTTCGAGATGATCGCAGTCAGCACCGTCTCAACGTCTTCCGCGGGTTCTGCCGCAATGTCCGAGAGTGACTCGTTGCCGACGTCGCCGGCCTCGCCCGCCTCGACCGAACCGTTCTCGTCCCCGGACAGGTCGTCCCCCTGGTCCGCGTCCGGTTCGTCCGTCGCACCCGAAGCTGGCGGCTCATCGGCTTCCTCGACTCTCTGACCGGTGTCGTCCGCGTCCTGCTCGCTCATGTGCGTAGGAAGCTAGTTCTCGGATAAAAAGGGCGCGACATGGGCGTGAGCCCCCTCCCGGCCGACCACGGCGACGGACCCGTCCGTTCACGGCCTGCGTATCTCAAGAGGGTCATCGAGCGCCGTCATCGCCTGCTGTGTGCCTTCGATGTCAGTCGAGCGGGACGCGGCAACCGTCGCGGTATCGACCGGGTCGACCGAGGGTGGATCGGTGCGGTACTCGGTCCCGTCGCTGGCCCGGACGGGGTCGCTACCCTGCGTCCGGACGAGCGTCCCCGCGAAACACCCGAGCGGTCCGCCCGGTATCACCGGTCCGCGGCCTGGAGGAAGGCGTCGGGTCCGTGGTCGTCCTGCCAGGCGAAGGCAAAGAGCCGTCGTGCGGGGAGGCGCCGCAGCTGTCGGCCGTCATCGCCGGCACCGGTCGCCCCGTCCCAGCAGGTGCCGTCGGCGCGGAACTGGCCGTCCCCGACCGACTCGAAAACGTAGCCGGGGTTCTCGAAGGCGTGGATGCCCGACGGCGTGGCAAAGACCACTGCCCGCTGGTCCCCGACAGTCACCGATAGCGCGCCACCAGCCGACTCGACGACCGGGAGCGGCACCCCGAGCGCCGCTGCTCCCTGCTGTAACCCGAGAACGACGGTCTTCGGATCGATGTCCTCGCGGTCCCACTCCCGCCCGTCCTCGCCGTGGAGGCCGTCGAGGCCGAACCGGTCGCTCGCCAGGTATCCGGCGTAGGGCCGGTCGTCGTAGTCGATCGGCTCCGGTTCGGTTCCTTCGCCGGCAGCCTCGCTCTCGCCGCCGGGCGGTTGCATCACCAGTCCGTCCATCCGCTCCCGAAACCGCTCCCAGGAGAGCATCGCCGCGGGGAGGACAGTCAGTGTCGTCCCCTCGAGGGCACCTGCGATCGCCTCGCCGCGTGACTGCTTCCACTCGGAGTCGGTCTCGCGGTCGTACATCACCAGGTCGTCGTCGGCGAGTTTCCCCGACACGCCGAAGGTGAGCGTCCGCCCGGCGGCCCGGCGGTCGTAGACCACCGCGCTCCCACAGAGGGGACACCAGGTCACCGCGACCGGCCTGCCACCGACGGTGTCGTTGACGATCTCGTGAAAGTCCAGATACCGGACTGGATACGCCCGCTGCGGGTCGGCCCAGTCGAGGACGACCATCCGGTCGGCCGGGTCGCCACCGTAGCTCCCGCCAAAGGCGGGGTTCTCGACGCTCGGAATCGCGTCTTTCGGAATGACCTGTCGGACGTTCATGCTACGCGGGCCCGGGACTCTACTACACCAACGGGCTCGGACCGTGTAACGATAACGATACTGCTGTGCGATCCCGGCGCACAGAGGTGCTATAACGGGACGTCCCCCTCTCGGCCGACTCGGCGGGAACGTGCCGGACCCCTCGGGGTACCGAAACGATTATATTAGCACGGCCTGATACTGGCGTCCATTAAAATGGCCAAAGGGAACGCGGAAAAGAGAGACAGACAACAGGAGAAGTTCGGGTGTGAAGAGGCCGAACATGGCCTGACTGACGACGAGTTGGCACGTGATCTGCAGACGCTCACAGCCCTCGGTAGCCAGACCCGCTACGAAGCGTTGCGTCTCATCGCTGCCTCCGATGGCGGTCGCTGTGTCTGTGAACTGGAGCCGGCGCTTGGTGTGAGTCAGGGGGCCGTCAGTCAGGCCCTCTCGCGGCTCTTTGCCGCCGGGCTTGTGAAACGACGAAAGGAAGGACGATGGCGATACTACACTGCCACACCACGGGCGAAGCGACTGCTACGGGAGCTTGATTCGATGAGAACGATCGAAACGACGGATGGTGCAACTCGGCATGGCTAATACTGTCGGCTGTAAGTTCGTAAAAATATTCGGCACCCCGGGGTGCCGAATTATTTTCGAGATGTTACAGCCGACAGTATAACGGATCAACACGACGGTCTGAGAGAAAGCGCACAGCGGTGCGGGACGGTACGCCTCGATCGCAACCGACGACGATGAGAGTTGTTGTGGTTCGTCCACGGAGTGTGGGGAGGGAGTCGATACGTGGGGCGGACAGGCAAAACAAGCCGGGTACGATACCAGTGACATTGCGTCGATAGCCGACGGGGCGAGTCTGGGACTCGGCTGTGGGGATCCGACTGCCATAGCGAGCCTCGGTGTGGGCGACACCGTTCTGGACCTCGGTTCGGGTGCTGGCTTCGATTGCTTTCTCGCTGCGGAGGAGGTTGGCGCTGACGGCCAGGCCATCGGCGTGGATATGACTCCGGAGATGATAGAGAAAGCCCGGGAAAACGTCGAGAAAAACGACGTCGAAACCGTCGAGTTTCGCCTGGGTGAGATCGAACATCTTCCCGTCGCCGACGTCGTTATCTCGAACTGCGCCATCAACCTCTCACCGGAGAAACAGCAGGTGTTCGACGAGATGTACCGCGTGCTCCGACCCGAGGGCAGGGTCGCCGTCTCGGACATCGTTCAGACGGCCCCGTTATACTGTCGGACGGAACTGTTGATACTTTCACTCGCCCCACGTGGAACGAGCAGAATATCATGACTTCCGTCCGACAGTATACCGTCTGATCTAGATAGTGACCCTGCTTCGATAACCAACTGCGCCGCCAGCGCGGCGTCGGTCCCAGCGGTGGAAACAATGCTTGAAGACGCCGGTTTCACCGACATCGCTATCAGACCCAAAGACGACAGCGAGGAATTCATCCGAGAGTGGGACGACGAGCGTGACCTCATACTGTCGGCTGTAACATTGTGAAAGAATTCGCCACCCCGGGGTGTCGAATATCTGTACGCACTTACAGCCGACAGTATCAGTGAGTACATCGTCTCCGCACACATCGAAGCACGAAAACCGCGGTAGAATCCGACGGTGAAACGCGGACTCGCTCGTGAGGATTACAGCCATCCCACAGAGCGCGTGGGTGAATGGTCGTAACCCAGCCGCAGGTCGATCTGACAAGGTTTCAAATGATGTTCTCGGATTCCAGTACTGTTTGTACCTCCTGGATGTCAGAGGTAATGAAATCACAGTGGGACCGTAACGTCGACTCGGGTTGGAATCCGATTGAGATGTCTGCTACGTCCAACAGCGGGCGGTCGGTCCGGCCGTCACCGACTGCAACGATCGGCTCGTGGATTTCAGCAGAATCAGCCGCGAAGTTCTGGATAACAGTCTCTTTCGTTTGCTCGACGAGCGGTCCCGTTACGTCGCCAGTCAAGGTTCCGTCACGGATGACCAGTTGATTGGCAAAGATACGATCGACCGCGAGTTCGTACCGGTCAAGCACCCGCTCGATGCAACGCTCGAATCCGCCCGAAATGATTACGATCGTCACAGCAGATCGGTGCAGCTGTCGTAACAGGCTCGGAGCACCGGGACGGAGGTGGATTTGCTCACAAACGGTGTGAAGGTCGGCCCGAGTGCAACTAGACAGGAGCGAAACGCGTTCCCGAAGGCTGTCAGCGTAGCCGAGTTCGCCAGCGTGCACGCGCTCTGTGATTTCCCGATTTTGCTCGCTGACGCCACAGCGCTGACAGAGCAACACGAGCATCATCGAATCCGAAAGCGTATTATCGAAATCAAATGCGAGAAGCGTCATACTCTCTCGGTTCGGTTCGCTACGGTGAAACTATTACGCAGAGTGCACAAAACGGCAACCGTACTGTTAGACCACGTCCGTGAAGCGTGTTGCCACCTCGGGATGGCGAATAGCTCCACGATGGTACGGGAGACAGTATGACGACGTTCGGCATGGTCTCGAGATAGCAGAGGCGAGAGCGACATCCGTAAGAGATCTCTCTCCGCGAACAGATAAACAAACCCTCGGGGAAGGATATCAGGAGTTGCGTGGGAGGCACGACACGGCTGGTGGTCGTGGGGGCTCTCGTTGCGACACCGGTTTTCACTCGAGGCGGGAGTTAGCTCTGTAGTCGTGCGACGGGTTCGCCGTCACGTTGCTCTATCTCAACCAGACCGTCGTCGTCGAGGTCACAGAGAAGGTCACGGAGCCACTCCCGGCCGTACTCGCCATCGGGAGAGTAATCGACTCGAACGCGGTGCCCCAGGTCGTTCAGCGGTAGTTCGTCGAACTCCTTCAGTATAGAGATCACTCGTCCTCGCATCTGCCGGCGGCTCCCCTCGAAGGACGGCTGTGTCGGCACGTCCGGCGCGGTGAAATCGCCCGACACGTATGCCTCGCACCACTCCCGCCAGGGACAGTCCGCCTCGTCACACCGCGGGGTCTTCCGACAGGCGACCCCGCCCAACTCCATGATGGCGTTGTTCCAGGCACGGGACCGTCCCTCGGGCATGAGCGTGTCCGCCGCGTCCGCGAAGGCGGCGGCGGCGTCCGGGACACCGAACGCGCGGTAGAGCACACGTTTGACGTTTGTATCCACCACGGCCTCGCCGTTGTTGAACGCGAAACTTGCCACGGCGTTTGCGGTGTAGGGGCCGACACCCATCAACTCGGACAGTTCGTCGGGCGTCGTCGGGAACTCGCCGTCGTACTCCGTCCGGACCTGCCCGGCAGCCTCGTGGAGGTAGCGCGCGCGGTTGTTGTAACCGAGGCTGTGGGCGGTCCAGAACCCGACGACGTCGGCCCGGTCGGCTGCCGCAAGGTCGGCGACCGTCGGCCAGCGCTCCAGAAATGCCTCCCAGGCGTCGACGACGCGCCCGAGCTGTGTCTGCTGACTCATCACCTCCGAGATGAGGATCTCGTAAGGGTCCGTCGTCTCGCGCCAGGGGAACTCGCGGTGGTCCTCGCGGTACCAGGACAACAGGCCCTCCCTGACTGCGTCGCGGTCGACGTCCCCCAGCGGGTCGCCGGTCTCACTCATGGCGCCGTGTTTGCGCCCGGTCGGCTTGTGCGTGATGGTTCCGACGTCGGCAACGAGTGACGACGCTGTGGCCGGCAGTCTCATGGGGTCGTGCGTGAGTCCCCCGCCATGGACTCACCCGTCGAGTCGGGGCTGTCGGCTGTCCGTTCGTCGAGATGTTCGCCACGCCGGGGTGGCGAATTCGTTCAACATGGGACAGTCGGCAGTATGGGACCACTGTTGCACTGCGGTCTCGAACACAGTTACGCACGACCGTCTCAGACGGATCATTGTGAGTCTGTATCGCCACGCCGACGCAGTTGGGCTGTGTTGGAGCACGAGACCGCGATACTTCGACGGCACTGCCCGAAATAGTCGCACTAATCCGTATCAGTCGGGCCGCTCGAGCGTGACGAGCACCGTCGTGCCGCCGTCGGCCTCGAAGGAGAGCGTCCCGTTCGATTGACTGACGACCCGGTCGACGAGCCAGAGTCCGAGCCCGCTGCCGTGTTGAAGCGGAGTTTCCTGTCCGCTCGCGATGACGGCGACCTCCTGCTGTGGGATACCCGGCCCGTCGTCGGATATCGCGACCGTCACGGTCTCGTCCCGGACCGACGCGTGGATACCGAGCGTCACCGGCCCGTCGGTCGACGCGTGCTCGACCGCGTTCTCGACGAGGTTCTCGAACGCACAGCCCAGGTCGCGAATGCCGGTGACAGTGACCGCCGGAACGTCGTACTCGAACGTGACATCGTACTCCGGTTCGAGAACCTCCCGGACGGCCTTCCGGAGAACGGTGTCGAGGTCGTGTTCGACGACCTCGAAGTCAGTCTCGGCGACCCAGTCGAAGTCCGCGACCTTCTCGCTCGTTCGGGCAAGCGAGTTGCTCGCCCGGAGGATCGACTCCGCCATCGCTGCCTGCTCGTCCTCGAGATCATCTGCCAGGAGGGTGGCAAACCCCTCGATGATCGAGGCCTTGTTCCGGATGTTGTGCCGGAGCGAACGAGCGAAGATGCCCTTGATGAGATCCAGTTCCTCCTGGCGCTGGTGGCGCTCGGTGATATCACGCAGCGTCGCAACGGCACCGGTCAGCGCGTCGTCCGCCGAAACGGTACCGATGGTCGCCTCGACGAGCCGTTCGTTCCCGTCACCGTCGGTCAGCCACGTCTCGAACGACTCCCACTGTTTGTCCTCGTGGCGCAGCAGCGACGAAACCGCCTCCTCGCCCCGGACGACAGCCGACGGCGGGAGCAGTTCGGCGATGTTTCTGCCAGCAAGCGAAGCTTTCGAGCAGCTGAAAAACTCTGCCATCGCTTCGTTGAGTACTTCGAGGTCCCCGCTCTCGTCGACCACGTACATCGGATCGCCGGCGCTCTCGACCAGTGCACGGTACTTCTCGAGCTCGCGCTCGTTGCCCCCGGCCTCGAGAGAGCTTTTCATAAATGATACTCAGTGCCTGAGCGTACCGTCCGTACACATATAAAACACTGGCTTTTTATCGATTTTTGAACTGTAACCATCAATTATCAATTAGGATAACAGTCGAGCAGTCCACGCCAGAAGTGTTCTCCGCGGACTCCTAGCTGTACCACGAGGGAACGTCGACCCCGCACCGACGGGAGCCGCCGGGGACATCACGCCGACCCATCAGTCCGAGCGGGATGTCGCGACGACCGCGAGGTGGCCATCGTGCAACGGGTCGAGCCGCCTGGTCGCCTCGATATCGTACCCGGTCCGGAGGTCGGCGAGCACGTCCTCGAAGACGGCGGTCGGCTTGCGGGTCACGTCTTCGCTGCGTGATTTGATGGCGGCGACGAGCCACCCCCCCTCGGACAGAAACCGTCGGTTCGACAGGGCAACCTGTGCCTGTCCGCGCGTGGCGACATCCTGGACAATGGCGTCAACCGGCTCGACGACGTGTGCGTACGTCTCCGGGGCGCGGGCGTCCTTCAGGAGTGGAAACAGGTTCTCGCGCCCGTCGGCGACACCGAGCAGGTCCCGCATCGGTCGCGGGGCGAACTCCACGGCGTATGTCGGCCCGGCGAAATCCGCAACGTGGCTGGCGGTCGTCCCGCTCGCCGCGCCGAGATACAGGACCGTCTCGCCGCCGGAGAACCCCGTCGGTAACCCGGCCTCGATGGTCGCGCCGAGTTTCGACCGACTCGGGTCCCAGCGTCGCCACGGGCCGTCGGTCGGCTCACCGTAGACCGGGTCCCCGCGCGTGGCAAGTGCTCGCTCGCCGTCGAAGCGCCGGCGTTCGACACCGGCCGGCAGCGTCATGCCGTATCACGAGCGCGGATGCGCTCGATGCGGTCGTCCAGTTCGGCCTCGAGGTCCGGCCGGTACTCCCCACTGTAGTGGTCCACACGCGCAGCGATCGCGAGCTTCCCTGCGAGCGCCCGGGCGGCCGACCCCCGGTTCTCGGCGGCGGTACCCCGGACGTACTCGTGTGTGTAGATGATACCGTGTTTCGGCGAGGGCGCACCGCCCTGGAGGTGTGCGAACAGCGCGTCCTCCGCGCCCAGTAGTTGCACCGTCCCGCTGGGTTTCTTCGCCAGCGACTCGAGCCCGCCGGCGAGCGCGATCAGCCGCGCCGAAAGCTCCGGTCCCGCAAGCGCCGACAGGTTCGGCGCGACCTCGGGCGCGGCGCGCTCGACGAACGTCGCCAGTTCGTCTGCCTCCGCCTCGATCTCGGTGGCCCGCCTCGCCAGTGACACCATCCGCGGTTGTGCCAACTCCGCGGGGTCGCTGTCGGCCAGTTCTCGGACGTACTCCGTATCGACCGAGGCGTCCGTGTCGTGCGTTCCGGCCCACTCGGCGACCCGTTCCCGGAGTTCGTTCGCCACGCGCCGGCAGTCGTCCATAGCACGAACCGCGTGTTTCAACTGTTGGTCGGTCGCCCGTTCGCGCTCGCGAACCGCCCGACGCGTCGCGTGTATCGCCGCGTCGTGGAGTCGGTCGTAGTACTCCGCCGTCGAGTCCACGAACCCGGTCTCGACGGCGAGACGGGGCCAGTCCCGCGGCGTCTCCGCCCGGCCGTCAGCGAGTGCAGCGCTGGCCGCGTCGACATCTCCGCGGTCTAACCCTGCGAACCAGGCCCCTTCTGCGGGATCGGTCTCGTCTGTCATTGTCCCCGGTTACTCGCTCTGCTTGTATATGCGTTCCCGAAACGCGAGGCAACGATTTATGTAACAACGGAGACTAGAAAACCGCGATGCAACTACGTGGGGGGAGCCGAACTCGTCGCCTGTTCCGACCGGCTGACTCTGCACAGCAGATCGTCGGTGGGTTCCTCCTCGCCGGCCCGTTCGTCGTGACGGAGGAGGTCTGGCTGCTCGCCGAAAACATGAGTGTCGTTCAGGCGATAGGGACGATCGGCGTCGTCTTTGCGATCGGGTACGCGACACTCTACAAGGCCGACACGACGCGGGAGATGGAAGCTGAGCAGAATATCGTCGGCGTTCCCGTCCGGTTTGTTTCGCTGATGGCCGTCTCCTTTGGCTCGGTGACCGTTCTGGCACTCCTGTTCGCTGCACCCGAGACGTTTCTCGGATCAGTCGAGACGCGGTCCGAGGTTGCGCTCATCACGTTCAAAGCGGTGAGCGTCGGCTCGGTGTTCAGCGTCGTCGGGGCCGCGACAGCCGACAGTGTCTTTTCGAACTGAGGCCGGTTGCAGTACCGGACCGCTACAGGACGAGGGGGATGATGAGGGTCAACACCATCGAGACGGCGAGGAGCCAAAGACGGCAGCCTCGAGGTTCTCGTTTCCGTCGACGAGCTGTGCCCCTTTCATCGAATCCAGTTTCCGGAGCGACTCGGGCCGACCGACGGCGAACAGATGGTCGCCACTCCGAATGACCCGGCTCCGGGTCGGGATCGTTTCGACCTCGCCTTCCGGCGTGCGTACCGCGATAATCGTCAGGTCGAGTGCCCCGACCGACAGCCCGACGAGGGAACTCCCAGCCGCCACCTCGACGATGCTCATCGTCTCGTCGCCGTGCCTGAGCATCGCCGCGAACTCCCGGTCAGGATGGGAGTCGGCCGGCAGCGTCATCAGCCGGTAGTCGGCGGTCGGGTCGACACTCGTGGCGACCTGCTCGTCCGTCGCGACGGTCACGACCGACCCGGCGCTGCCGCGGAGTTCGGCCGTCCCGAGGGGCCGTTCGCCCTCCTCGTCACTGTGCCACAGCTGGACAGTATCGCCGGCCGTCGCGCTAAACGGCGGGTCGGCACGCACCGCAACCGCAGCGGCACCCGGGGGGAGCGTCGGACCGATACCCGCAACGCGCTGTCCGACTGCGATGTACTCGACGGTCCCGTCCGCCGTGAGGTCGACGTCGACGTAGCCGACGTCGTGGTCCTGGGTGAGACGAGCGGCAAGCTGTGACTGGAGTTCGGTCACGGTCAACCCACGCGGGAAGTCCAGTTTCCGGCCCGCGAGCGCGGTTTTCGTCCTCTCGGCCACCGGGTCGTAGCCGTCGATATCTTCGATCTCTTCGGGGAGTGTGACCGTGATGAACCGACCTGCTGCCCGGACGATGGGACTCAAGTCCGGCTGGAGGCGCCCCCACGTGATGCGGTCGGAGCTACCGACCGTGTCCCCGGCGTAGCGGCCGGCATACGAGGCGATACCGGCAGTGAGGAACACGGCGACGTTGACGACCGCCTCGTCGAACGTCAGCGGGTCGCCGGCGTCGCCGACGAATTGGATGAAAATGAGCCGCGTGTTGAGATAGAGCGCCACGGCGCCAAGCCCGAGGATGACGGTCGCACCCTCCGGGAGCGTCGTGTGCGCCCGGACGCGGTAGAAAAACGAGGCGGCGGCAGTGACACCGGCGGCGAGAAGAGCGAGACCGACGATCCGGACGGCTGCCGCGATCAGCGGATTGTCAAAGATGGCGGCGACGGCGGAAGCGAGGGCGCTCATCCTGTCACCTCCTCGAATGTCCGGAGCTGGTCGCGCTTCCCGACGACGATCAGGGTATCGTCGACGTGCAACTCGGTCGCGCCCCGCGGCGCGATGATCCGTTCGCCGGGACGGCGGACGGCCAGGATGGCAACGTCGTGTGCGTCCCGGACCCGTGCCTCGCCGATTGTCTGTCCGGCGAGGGTGCTCCCGTCACCGACGGTTACCTTCCGGAACTGGTTGCCGTGCCGTTTGAGGACGCCGATCACCTCGTACTCGCGTTGCTTGCCGCGGGAGTGAACGATCATGGGGGCGAACTCGGCCCGGATGACCCGCCGTGCGTCCTCGACGGGGAGCGCGACCGTGACCTGTCCCTCACCGCCGGTCGTCTTCGGGAGTTTCGGTGCAGGTGGGTCCGCGCTCCCGGCCCCGTCAGCCGGTGTCTCCGGTTCTGGTTGGGGCTCTTGCCCGCCATCCGCGCCGGCCGTTCGCGCGCTGAGGACCGGTCCGGTGACGTTACCGTCGGGGAGCGAGAGGGTAACGGTGTCACCGCGTGCGACACCGGTCGGAAGGAGCGTCTCGATCGTAACGGCACGCTTGCCGGCCGGGACGCGGCGGGAGAGGCCCGCCGCACTCGGCGCGGCGGCAATCTGGGCCCGCCCCTGCGTGTCGAGCGTGACGGTCACCTCCGCGAGTTCGTACTCGGCTGCGAGGCGGTCTTCGAGGCGGTCCTCGAGGTCAGACAGCGGGAGGTTCGGCGGGAACTTCCAGGAGCCGTCGGCGATCCGTTCGCGGATGTCATCGGGCAGCGGCGGGTACCCCTCGATACCGTGCACGTCGCCGACAGCCCGGACGCGGACCTGTCCGTAGGAGTCGACCCGTTCGACTAGATCGGCCGAGAGCTTGCTCTCGCGGAGCGACTTGAGTGTGAGCGTCCGTGGCGTCGCCGCCGCAAGTTTGTCACCCTGGCTGTGCGCCCACAGACTGGCCATCAGGATGACCAGCACAGCCGTGATACCGGTCCCGCTCTCGGCGAGGGACGGGTCCGCCAACCCCATCAACCCACCCGAAACACCGGCGAGCGCGCCGCCGAGCACGACCACACCGAGGCCCGGAACGGTCACGTTAGTGAAGTATTTGAAGCCAAAACCGATGGAGAACGCGACAAGCGAGGGAAAAATACCCGCCAGGAGGCCGAGATAGATCCCGACGAAAACGTCGGTCAGAAGCTCCGAAACCATAGCGTAGCATCAAGACCACGGCTTATAAACGATGTCGTTTCCCCGGGGACGGACCGTCGGGTTTCGGGTAGTCATACTGTCGGCTGTAAGTGCGTAAAGATATTCGACACCCCGGGGTGTCGAATTCCTTCAAAATGTTACAGCCGACAGTATCAGACCGGCCGGAAGCCGGTCTCGACGGCCTGCTCGGAGCGTGCAATCGCCGATACGACGCGAGCGTGGGCGTCCGCGGGTCGGCATATATCGTGACCGTACGCTGCGAGCAGACACGGAACCGGCGGTCGCCTCATCCGGCCGGCCGTACCATTGTGAACGAATTCGACACACCGGAGTGTCGAACGTTTTGACGAACGTACAGCCGGCAGTGTCAGGGCGAGCGGACGCGCTGGTCTTCGCTCGCGCCCCACTCTTCGACGTCCCCGCGGACGATCTTCCCGCTCGTGCTCCGCGGGAACTCGTCCTGGTCGACGAACTCGACGTAGTGGGGTAACTTGTAGCGGGCGATCCGTCCCTCCATGTACCCGAGGACCACATCCGGAGTCAGATCGCTGTCCGGAGCCGTCGAGACGTAGGCCTTGGGAACCTCACCCCACTCGTCGTCGGGGACCCGGACCACGACGACTTCGGTGATCTCCTCGTGGTCGAGGAGGACGCGTTCGAGTTCTGCGGGGTAGACGTTCTCGCCGCCGGATTTGATGAGGTACTTGCGGCGGTCGATAAAGTCGTAGGTTCCGTCCTCGTTGCGCACGAACATGTCGCCGGTCCGGAACCAGCCGTCCCGGAAGTCCTCGTGGTTGGCCTCGGTGTTCCCGACGTACCCGCTGAAAACAGTCGGTCCCCTGACCGCCATCTCGCCGTACTCGCCGGTCGACACCTCCTGCCAGTCCTCGTCGACGAGTGTGACCTCACACAGGGGGCCTTCCGACTTCGAGAGAGCGTCCGAACCGGGACGGGTCCCGACGGGGATCGTGTCGTTGCTCAACGGCGGGAAACCGACCTCGGTCGAGCCGAACGTGTTGAGGTACTCGGCGTCGAACAACTGCGTGAGACGCTGTATCTTGTCCGGGTCCACGAGATCCGCGAGTGCGCCGATCTTCCGGAGGGAGTCATACGCCTCGGTGTCGATCCCGTGTTCGTCGGCGTGGTCGAGGAGGAGGTCCACGACGCCCGGAACGAAAATGAAGTAGCCGGTGTCGGCCCGCCGGTGGCGTTCCAGGACGAGTTCCGTCTTGAACCCGTCGACGGTGTAGAAGGTGCCGCCGAGGAGCACCACGGTGAGTAACGGTTCCGTCGAAATCATGTGGTACATCGGACCCCAGCCCACGAAATCGGGGCCGACGTCCCCGGTGACGTTCCACGCGAGCGCACGGTACAGGAGCGTATCGTGGCTGATGACCGCCCCTTTGGGGAGGCCGGTCGTCCCGGAGGTATACAGGATCAGGAGCGCGTCCTCCCGTCTCACCGGCGTCGACGGTTCCGGGGGTCGCGGGTCGCCCGAGTCGACGAGTGACTCGTACTCGACGGTTCCGAACGACCCATCCAGTGCGACGACGTCGGGGTCGAGTTCCTCGCTGTCCTCGATCCACTCGACTTTCTCCTGCTGGTCGCCCGAGACGACGATGGCGTCCGGGTCGGCGATCGACAGGCAGTGAACCAGTTCGTCGCGTGCCTGTCGCCAGTTGATCGTCGGGACGATCGCACCGAGCTTCGCTGCGGCGAACAGCACTTCGGCGTACTCCGGCCGGTTCCCGGAGAGTATCGCGACGCGGCTTCCCCTGTCGAGACCACGGTCGGCGAGGGCGTTCCCGAGCCGGTTGGCGCGGTCGTCCAGGTCACTGTAGGTCATCTCCGAGCCGTCCTCGGCCACGATGGCCGTCCTGTCCGGATGACTCCGGGATTGCTTCTCGAGGAGGTCCGCGACGGTATACGAGTGAACGTCGGCCACGTGCCGTGCCGTGTCGAGGCCCCCGAGATCGAAGTTGAGTTCTTTACTGGTTGACATGACAGTGCAGCTTGCACCGGCAGTATGTTAACGGTTCTGTTGTGGCGGGGTTTCGACACGGATGGCCTCGGTGAATGACACAGTCAGTGACAAGGTTCAGCGGCCGTGCTGACTGGTCCGTGTGCGAACGAAGCCGAGTCATGTGCGTTACAGCCCGACTGGCGCGCCGGGAACGCCCGGATAGGTGAATCTCTGCTTCACGCACTGGCGTCCCGGGTTAACAAACCATGTAACTTCGTGAAGATATTCGACACTCCGGGGCGTCGGACGTACTTACCGGCGTACGTCCGACAGTATGATACGGACTGCTGTGGCTCTTCAGCACCAGGCCATCATAGAGTGTCATACAGACGGTTGTGACTCGTTACCGCTCTGCCGTGACAGCAGACACGTTTCGCGGGCTGAGACACCTTATACTCAGTACCTCACAAAGTTCGGTACTGACAACCGCGACCGCACCCGCAAAC
>JAZKTU010000061.1:0-16963 GCA_036625385.1 Halovenus sp.
GCTGATCATATACGGTCTCCTGGCCGAGGTTTCAGTTCTCTCGATGCTGCTTGCGGGGGCCGTTCCAGCCCTTCTACTCACTCTCATGCTGATGATCATGGTGGCGATCCAGGCTCGGGGTGACAGATTTCCCCGAACATCGCTCAAAATAAACGTTCGCGACCTTGTGAAGTCGTTCGCAGGTGCAGTACCGGCACTGTTCACTCCCCTCTTTCTGATCTTAGGCATGGTCCTCGGTTATTTCAGTCCCTCGGAGGTAGCTGCCGTCGCCGTCGTGTACATGCTCTTCTTGAGCTTGCTTCCGTACGGGAATCTGGACCTCGGTTCTCTGTGGGAGGCTGCTGTCGAGACTGCTCGGACTACCTCTAACGTTCTCTTCATCCTTGCCACTGCGGGCGTGTTTAGCTGGATTATCACTGTCGAGGGCGTGACACGGGAGATGGGGGACTTGCTTCTGACCTTCTCAGCCGACCCCATTATCCTGCTGCTCGTCGTGAACCTGATGCTCCTCGTCCTCGGACTCTTTCTGGATCCGCTTGCATCGCTGGTGCTCACCGTCCCGCTTGTCGTTCCGCCCCTGACCCAGGCCGGACTTGACCCAGTCCACATCGGCGTCGTCATGATTCTGAACCTCATGATCGGACTACTCACCCCGCCACTGGGGCTGTCCATCTTCGTCGCGAGCGACGTGGCGGGTGTTCCTGTTTCCGGAATCATCCCGAAACTTGTTCCGTACTGGATCGCCCTCTTAGTGGCGCTTCTTGTCGTCTCGTTCTTTCCGACGTTTTCGCTCTGGTTGCCCGGCTTCCTGTGAACGCCCGCTCCGTTCCCCGACGTCGGTGGACAAGTCCAAACAACATTGTTCCTACCTGTCGCTCGAGAAGGTCGACACTCTCCTCGCGGTGGCAGGCGCAAGCGACCTCAGAATGAACCGCACTGCTCGAATCCCTCCAAATAATATCAAACAAATATATAATCTATTTATATTCTATGTCTGCTCCCGCAGTATCGGCACCGGTGCGCTCAGGCACGCAAACCGCTCCACAGCAAGTCACAGAAACCTGGACCGTTTCATCGGGAAAAATTACTTTTTGGCCGCAGCATTCCCGGAACGATCCGCATTTTATCCAGGAAGACGAAACCGTGCCGAAAGTGTCAGTGACTAATACGCTACTCGCCCGGAAATCCGACTCGTATGGAATATCAGACCGCAAATACGAAGAACTACCTATATTTTTGCGATAACTATCAGGATGACTAGATTGATCCCGTTACTCCGGCTGTTTTCGCGGTCGACTCCGGGGGAACCGCGGCTCCCTCTCACGTCATCCGTGTGGCTCGGTCCTCGTCCACTATTTTCGACTCGACCGTCCCAGTCTTTTGCACCTCGACACGCTCCCGATACTGTGCCAGGAGTCTGGCTGGCATCGCGGCTCCTCCTCTGTTGCGGATGTCGGACAGAAAACGGTAGTGTCCGGTCAACGGAGTACAGTTCCGCTGTCGGGACGACGTCCACGCTTCCGGGATCGGCGTTTCGATATCCCAGTCGCAGACCCCCTCGATATCTTCGCGCTCCGCTCGACAGGCAGCCGACCGGGGGACGCTGATCGCATCCGGGGCTTGCCGCTGGTGGCTGTCGCCATCTTGCAGAGTTGCAACTCGTCTACTGCCCCGTCAGTCAGGCCAGTTGGTCGCTAGATTCCTGGTCCGGAATCGTGATGCGGATCGAGGTACCGTTCCCGGTGTTGAACGCAACCTCGCCGTTGAGTTTCGTGACGCCCCACTTGAGCTGCCACAGTCCAAGTCCCGTCCCGTGTTGCATTGCCGTTTCGACGCCGGCGTCGACCGGGGCGTGCTCTATCTCCGGAATTCCCGGTCCGTCGTCGGTAATCTCGAGGCTGTATCCGTCCCGGTTCTCACTGACAGTGAGACGGACCGATCCGGCGGCGTATCTGACGGCGTTGTCAAGCGCACTCTCGAGGACCGACTCGACGAGGTCCTGATCCGAGACGAGGGGCGCTGTCTCCGGCATATCCAGCGTGATGCTCACACCGTCAGCTTCCGAATCGAGTCGGTCGAGTACCCGGTCGATCGCCTGCACGAGGTCCAACTCCTCGTTGCGGACGGGCCGGGAGAGCGCGCGGTCGACGGAGCGGGCCCGACGGCCGATATCGGCCAGTTCGTCGGCCGAATCGAGTATTCTGGGGGCGTGGTCGCCGTTCGCACCGTCCGAGAGTACCTCTGCGTTGGCCTTTATGACCTCGAGTTGGTTCCGGAGGTTGTGTCGCAGGACGCGGTTGAGGACGGTAATGCGTTGTTGGCGGAGCTCCCTGTCAGTCACGTCCCGGAGGCTCACGATGTATCCGAGACGACGACCGTGCTGGTCGGTCAGTTCCGAAACCTGGGGGTCGAACTTCCGCTGTCCCCGGTCTGTCTGGAGTTCGAGGGTATCCGTCGTCTGCAGTCCGTCGACGGAACTGCCGAGGACGTCGACGAGGGGGTTCCCGTGGGTCGCCTGCCGGGCAGTCCCGAGTTTCTCCACTGCCGTCTCGTTGATCTTGATCACCTGTCCGTCGCTGTCGACGACAAACAGGAGGTCGTCGGTCTCCCGGGCGATAGCACGTTCCCCGACCGCACCGACTGCCGGCGTGCTGTCGAACATGTCGTAGCTGAATACGGCCAGTAAAACGGCGAGTGCCGGCACTGCATACCCGACGGCGTACACAGCGATGATGATACTGGCGTCCACTTCCCCGAACAGGACTCCCGTCGTGTTCACGAGCACGAGCGTCGTGGATCCGGCGACCGCCAGGCTCACACCCTGCCCGAAAGACAGGTGCCCGTACTTGTAGGTCGTCCGCAAGAGGAGGTAGATCCCGACGATCATGAGACAGAAAAAGTAGAGAATCGCGATGGTCCCGATAACCTGAACCAGAATCGTCACCTCGACCTGACCGGTTCTCGACTCGATCACGAGGGGGGCCATCCCGAGTATCGGGGCTACCATGACGACGACTGTCCGCGCTCTGATGCGAACGTGGCGCCCGGTGTACTGGAGTGCAAACAGCACCCACGGGATCATCGCGACCGACCACAGGAGAATCCCGATATCTGCCCACAGCGGCGTCCCGGATTCGGGGACCGGATTGTCACCGGGAAGGCCGACCGCGCCGCCGGCGAGTGCCGTGAGACCGAGAGTGACGGCGAACGCGGCAAACGGACTCACCCCCGGTTCGTTCCACCGCCGGTAACAGTAGTACCCCAACCAGCACAACACGGCCCCCGAGAGGATCGTGACGAGGAACAGTCCGTCGTCGAGGGTCGGCGACATAGCAATCAGTTTCATTTTTATCACATAAAAAATTTATAGTCTTTTGATTACCGAGGGCGACGGCTCCCGGCAGTCAGTCACTCCCCGTCGGTGTGAGCGTTTTCCCGCCCGGCGGCCTGGTTACTTCCCGGCGTACCCATCCAAACAGGAGACTTGGAAGACCGAAGACGCTCGTACTGCTGGTTGTACCAGGTTGAACGACGTCGACATCCCGGCCTGTCGAATCGCGTGACGAAGGGACAGCCGGCAGCACCAGCGGGAACGAGGTGTCCCCGCGGGACACGTCAGTCTCGCCCAGCGCGTCGTCGGTTCCCCTGTCCGCCCCGCTACTGCGCCGCGTGATGCCCGCAGGGACACTGGCAATCAGTACGCCCAGCGGGAGGACGACGGGGCAGTTGTGCGTCGTGACGACACTGCCGACCCTGTGGCTCGTACTCCCCAGCATGTCCTTGTCCGTATCAGTGCTCCGATTCCACTTGTACCCGGGTCGAGCGTTTCTGAGTATGAAACGTCGAAGGGGACCGGACCGTCTCCGGGGAAAACTTAATGCCGACCATCCTGTCTGCCCTTTGTAATCTTCCGGAAATCGAGTACGCCGGTGGTCAGATCCGCAGCCTCACACGACATGTCTGTCGACAACTACCTCTCCGATCCGTTCCGCTCGCGATACTCCCTGAAATTGTTCGTCGTCCCCTCGGTTATCGTCCTGATCATCGTCGGCATCGGTCTGATGACGGAGTTTCAGATCTCCGACAGGGTGACCGAGGAACAACAGGCCTCTATCGAGGCGAAGCGGAGCTAGAGGCGGAGGCACTCGGACAGTGGATCGACGGTGAACAGGCGTCGGTTCGGGTTCTCTCGAACCACCAGGGGCTGGAGACGGTCGACAGTGAGACGGCACGTGCGACACTCGCCGAGGAACTCGAAGAGATGCCACCCGGAACGGCACACCTCTCCCTCGTCGAGCAAAGCAGCGACGGTATCGCCGTCTCGCGCATCGAGCACGAAGGAGAACCGGCTGTGCTTGCGAACGTCCGGGCTATCACCGACCGGATCCGACGCAAGCGAGCCATCCGGTCCCTCCAGGCGGCGACCTCACTTTCGACATCTCCGGGGGGACGACTGTCCGGATCACTGTTCCCGACCGAGGGGTGCAGGAACGGGAATAGAAGGGGGAGGATACCGGAATAGGGGGAGGTGGGCACGCACAGGCTGGTTCCGGGCGGAGTGGGCGGCAGTGAACGCCGCCATCTGGGTGAACGCTCCCGGGGTGTAAAACTCACCCGCACTGTTGCAGAGACAGAAACAGTCCGCGGTTCCGGCGTCGTGCGAGGCGGTTTCGCGTTCCGTGTCCCGAGCTACCGTCGCTGCGGACGTGGTGTGGCTCGTCCCTTCGCCGTGAACACGCTGTCGTCCACTGTCTCCCGAGAGGTTGTGCAGTCCTGGGGCGAGCGGGGACGCCGCGTCGTCGATTCGTTACTCGAACGCGATCCGTTCCCGTTGTGGATCGACCTCGACGGTCCCGCCGATCGGCACGGGGACGACCGGATGTGTGTGGCCGAAATCCACGTTGAAGACGATCGGTGCTGTGTCGTTGTACTCGGTAAGGCTCTCTGCGATGGTTTCCCGGAGCTGTCGGCGGTATCTCTCGCGCTCCTGTTTCGACCGCGCCACGGCGTGAGATCGTGCCTTTATCCGCCCGACGAGGAACCCGTCGAACCGTTCGAGCAGCCCCCGCTCGCCGAGTCCGAGAAGCATCCGCTGGACGAGATCGGGACCCGGTAGTTCCTCCGACGTCTCCAGGAGCAGGACGCTCCCGTCGAGCGCGTCGGGGCTGGGAAGATACCGGTCGGCGGCGACCTGCTGATGGGTTACCTCGAAACTGCCGCCCCACGTCCGCCCTGTGACGGTGTCTTCTCCCCCCCGCCACTCCCATCCCGGGTTGTCCTCCATTTCGGGTTGCCTGTGCAGGTTCTCCGGGTCCTCCCAGTTCAGATCCTCGTCGGTAAACGCTGGCGCGGGGCGGATCGCCCCGATCGATTCCGCGAAGAACGCTGACCGGAGCGCCGTTTCGAGGTACGCCGGAAACGGTCCCGGGAATGCGAGGTCGGTGAGCAGCGTCCCGCCGTAAAACGAGACGATGCCCTGCTTCCAGAGCGCGTGGGCGAGGTTCGTGTTGTCGCTGCTACCGTAGAATCGGGTCGGGTTGTCACGGAGGCCCTCCGTGTCGAGGTGTTTGAGAACCCTGATCTGGTCGTTGCCGCCGATCGTCGCAACGACGCCCCGAACTTCCGGATCGGCAAACGCCGTCTCGATGTCCCGCGCCCGCGCTTCCGGATTATTGTGCAGGTAACTGTCACTTTTCGTCGCGGTCGGGAGTTCGACCGGTTCCAGGTCGAACACTGTCCGCAACCGGTCCAGGCCTCGCTCGTAGACGTGGGGAAACATCGAGGCGAGGCCCGAAGCAGGGGCGGCTATCGCTACCTCGTCGCCCGGTTCGAGGGCAGGCGGTGTGACGAACTCGCTCATCGTAGCTCGGATCTACCGGTGCAAGAGATTAGTTCTTGTGTCCGGCGTTGTCGGCTGACAGCCCACCACGATCGGGTGTCGATAGCCCTGTCCTGTCCCTCGGCGAAACCGGGGATCGTCTCAGGGAGATCTGGACGCCTGCGGCAAGGCCGTGTGTGACCGGGTTTCCGTGGATTCCCGCCGACGACGGTGTCTGAGTTTCTGTCCCGCCAGTGCTGTGACAGCGCCCATGGCCGCCGCGACGACCAACCCCGGTGCAGCCAGTGCGGCGACGACAACGGGGAGAGCCAGCAGGTAGACGACGAGACCGCCGACGCTGCGGGGCCCACGATAGGACGGATCTCTCGGGCGTCTCGGATCGGTTGGCGATTGCATTTTCTTCACCTACCATAGGCTATATGCTCCCCGTCCCTCTGTGTCGTGTCTAATTATCCGGACCACCCGTCTCAGATGCCTCTAGCTATACAGACCCGTCCGTATCACTGCACGCTCTGGGGAGAAAACTGTCGACGGTGGACCGATACGCCGGCGTGGCTGGCTCTCCTCGGTCCGCGCTACCGCCCCTCGCGGGCGATGGCGTCGAACTGGTTGAGCAGGTCCTCCGACTCGTCGAGGAGTCGGCGCGCGCGTTTCTCTAGCTGGCGTGCACGGGCTTTCGTTTCCTGGTACTCCTCGTGGGCTTCGCGCTCGTCGGCGGCGATCTCCGCCTCGATCACTCGCCGCTTCGATTCGACGCTGAAATACTCGCCGAGCGTTTCGTAGCCCAGAATCGTACACTGTTGGCTCACCGCGGCCCTGACGTCCTCGCGATCGATGGGTTTGCAGAGATAGTCGTCGAAGGGCATGTCGAGCACGTCGAAGCCGGGGTCGATGGCAGTCACCATTATTACACGACCGTAGTATCCACGGTCGTTGAGTTCCGCGAGCACCTCGTCGCCCGACATGCTGGGCATGTGGCGGTCGAGTAACACGATATCGACATTTTCCTCGTCGACTATCGAAAGCGCTTCGCGCCCGCCGTACACTGTTTCGACGTCACAGAGGCCACGCAAGCGAAGCGCGTACGCGTCGGCGACCTCCTTCTCGTCGTCGACGACGAGTGCGTTCGGCAGGGTGGCAGTGGTCGTATTCCCCATAGAGCGACTTTCCTCGCCCGGTTCTTTCCTGCCCACGAATATAATGCCCCGGGTTTGCTACCTCGGTCGCTCCTGGTCGTCGGTCAGGTCGAAAAACTCGTCGAGGAGTTTTCGCTGGCCGGCCCGGAGGTGGTGCAGCAGTGTCGGTCCGGTGATATCTAGCGCCTCGGCGACTTCCTCGGCGTTGCTCTCGCGCGGTGACTCGAAGTAATCGGCGAGGAACGCCGTTTTGAGTGCGTTCTCCTGACGGTCGGTCAACCTATCACTGAGCGTATCACGGAACTCCTGCGCCGTGGAGACGTCGCGTTCGCGTTCGCGCTTCGCGACGACTTCGGCGTCGTACCCGCGCGTGACGGCGTCCGCGAGGCGGCGGACATTCTCCTCGGGCGAGAGGTCGATGACGACCTCCCCGCCAGTGGTATCGAACGTCGCAGAGCGGATGGTCGCGCCACGGCTCACCAGCCGGCCAAGCGGGGTCTCCTCGTCGAGGACGACTTCCAGTGACCCGCCGTCGTCGTAGTCCTCGACGACCCGTGTGGACACTGTCCCGTCGGCCCCGTTCATCGACTCGGCGACGACACTCCCCGAGTCACCTTCGGCGGTGAGATAACAGAGCAACTCCTCGCCCTGGGGCACCACTCCGTCGACCGAGAGCGCGACGTCGTGTTGGCCGGGGACAGCCACGAACGGGTCCGCAGGGTCGGTTATCCTGAGCCGAAGTTCGACCAGCGTATCCGAGAGAAGCACGTTTCGGTGACGGGTCGCGTTCACGGCGAAACCGGCCATCTCCCCGACCGTCCCGAAACTCGCGCGCTCACGGTTCGAGAACGCATCCCGTTCGGACGTGTAGAGACCGACCACACCGTACACGTTCGAGCCGTAGGTCAACGGGATTGCAAGCAGTGACTGGAGGCCGTCGGCAAACGCCGCCCGTCTGACTGCTTCGGGGACTGCCTCGTCCTCGCCGACCGGCTGAACGATTTCCGGTGTCCCGGTCTCGATAACCTGTTCTTCGGGCACCGTTCTTTCCTCCTCGAGACACGTTTCGATACGGTCGAGGGTCCGGCCAGTCTCGCCCGCCGCAGCACGGACCACGATATCGTCGCTGCCGAGTTCCCGTTCGCCCACCCACGCGAAATCGTAGATGTCCGTCTTGCCGAGGCGCGTACAGATCGTCTCCGCGATCTCCTCCCGAGTGGACGCGCCGACGAGTTCGGCGAGAATGTCGGAGATGAGTTCGTTGATGATGGTCAGCCGTTCGAGGTCCCCCCGGAGCGTTTCCACCCGCTTTTCGCTCCGGTACCGGTCTGTCACGTCGCGCAGGTAGAGGAGCACGTCGTCGTCCGCCCGGACGATCGATATATCGAACCACCGGTCGAGGCCGGGGTAGTACTCCTCGATGGATTCGTCCCCCTCGGGGGGCGTCTCGAACGCTTTCGGAACGCCCGCGTCGACCGACTCGGGAAACACCGACTCGATCGGCGAGTTGGCCGCCGCCGCCGGGTTGGTTTCGAGAAGCTCCCCGGCAGTCTCGTTTATCGCGCGCACAGTCCCGCCCGGGTCAACTTCGAGTACGCCCACCGGTGCACGCTCGAACCGCTCATCCATACACGTCATACTGCCGGCACGGAAAATAAGATTCCGGTCACCCGATACTTCCCGCCCCGGCAGAAAGTCGACGACTGACCGTTCCCGGTATCTGTATTACTAGCATGTTTTCGAGCCCAGTTCTCAATAGTTAGCATCACAGTCCAGTAGGAATGGGTGTCTTCGATCAGATACGATGGGATCGACTGCACTCGACCGGATCATCGGAACGGTCGTCGATCACCACCGCGTCGTCCTGCTGGTCATGCTGTTGCTCACAGCTGGCATGGTCGTGGGTATTTCCAACGCCGAGATGGCCGAGGAGGGCGGTATCGGTGGCTCGATCGAGACAGATGTCGACCAGAAAGAACAGTACATCCAGGAACACTACAGCGTCGAACAGGCCGGGGGGAAGTCGGTCGCCTACTCACCGGTGTACGTCCGCGCGGAGGGTGGGAACGCCCTCTCGAAGGACGCTCTCGTGGCGACGCTGACCTACACCGAAGCGGTTCGTTCGGACGAGGACGTGGCCCGGTCGCTCGCCGAAGAGGAGTTCATCAGTATCGCCAGCCTCGTCGCGACACAGGCGACAGACGACCCCAGTGCCTCGCTCGCGGAACAGCGTGGCGCGCTCGAGTCGATGAGCGAAGAGGAGGTCGCCGACCTGGTCCGGACCACGGTCGCCAGGGAGCCAATGGCCGGGTTCTTGCTGCCCGATAGCTACGAGCCGGGCACTGCGACCGCCGAGAGCCACCAGTTGGTTTTCGTCTTCGAGAGTGAGAGTCCGATCCCGCCAACTGACGCACAGGAAGTCCTCTACGAAGCTGCACAGGACCGTACCAACCCCGAGATGTTCACGCTCGGTGAGCACGCTGGACAGGACCTGGCACGCACGAACATCGGGAACACGCTGACGCTAGTCGTACCGGTCGTCCTCGGGCTGATATTCGTCGTTGCCGCCCTCACCTACCGTGACCCGGTGGATGTTCTCGTGGGTGTTGCGGGCGTGTTCGTCTCGATCATCTGGATGTTCGGCATCATGGGATGGACCGGTATTCCCATCGGTGCCGCAGCCGTCATCGGCCCCGTGCTCATCGCCGGGCTGTCGATCGACTACGGCTTTCACGTGTTCATGCGGTACCGGGAACAGCGCGGGACGGCCGAGCCGATCAAACCGCCGATGCGGCGCGCAGTCCGTGCGCTTTCACTCGCGCTCGGACTCGTGACGATTACCGCGAGCATCGGCTTTCTCACGAACCTGTTCAACCCGGTCGCCGAACTCCGACAACTCGGCATCGGCATCACGCTCGGTGTCGTCTCCGCGTTCGTTATCTTCGTGACGCTGGTGCCGGCCCTGAAAATCTCTGTCGACGGGCTGCTCGAGCGACTCGGCCTCGACCGTCGCAAGGCGCCGCTCGGGCGCGGGAACGTTCTCGAGCCGGTGCTGTCGAGTACCGTTACCCTCGCCCGCCGTGGGGCCCCGGTCGTGATCGCGGTGGCACTGCTTGTCGCGCTCGGCGGCGGTCTGGCGTGGACGGCTCTCGACGAGGAAACCGGGCAAGCACCCGACGGTGACGTCGCCGACTGGAAGGAGGACCTACCCGATCCGATCGGTTGGGAAGAGAACGAGGTCATCCAGAACCGGAACTACGTGAGCAACGAGTTCCGCACGGTCTCGGACGATTCGAGCGACCGTGTCCAGTTCCTCGTCGAGGGGCAGGTGACGAGCGACGGCGCGTTGATGGCTATCCAGACGGGTATCGAGGCGGGCGTCGACAGCGGTGCGTTCGCAAAACCGCGCGTCGATGCGATCCGGTCGCCGACGTCGGTGATTCAGGACGTTGCCGCCGAGAACCGGGCGTTCGCCGAGACGGTCGAAGCCGCCGACACCACCGGTAACGGTGTTCCGGACACCGACCTCGAAGCGGTGTATGACCACCTCTACGAGGTCGCACCCGACGAGGCGAGCCAGGTTATCGAGCGGACCGACGGCGAGTACCGCTCGCTGCGGGTCGTCGGCCCGCCTCAGGGAGCCGACGGACTCGTCCCCGGGGGCGACCGGGCAGGACAACTGTTTGCCGTTGCGGATACGATGGCCGGTTCAGTCGACGGGCTGACCGTCACGCCAGTCGCCGATGCGCCCAGCGATCAGCAGGCCCTCGACACGATAACCAGCGGCATTTTGCAGGTGATGGTCGCCGGCATCGTCGCAGTGTTTCTCACACTGTCGCTGGTCTACCGCCGGGTCCACAACAGCGCGTCGCTGGGTGCGGTCACCGCCGGCCCGATCGCGCTCGTGCTCGCGTTCGTCGTCGTCGGGATGTTCCTGCTCGAGATCCCGCTGACCTTCCTGACTGCCCTCCTCATCAGCCTGGTCATCGGTATCGGCGTCGACTACAACATCCACGTCAGCGACCGGTTCGCCCAGGAGCTCGAACGGGGCCGGGGCACTGTCGACGCGCTGAGGACTGCGATCACCGGCACCGGTGGCGCACTGCTGGGTAGCATGCTGACGTCGGTTGGGGCCTTTGCCGGCATGTTGATCCATCCAGCGCCCGCGTTCACGAACTTCGCCTGGCTGGTCGTCCTGGCGATGGTCGGGGCGTTCGTGACCAGCGTGGTCGTGCTCCCGAGTCTCCTCTACGTCTGGGCACGGCGGGTCCGGGCTGTCGCGGATCCGCTTCCCGCCACCGAAACCGGGACGCCCACGAGAGCTGACGACGACTGATAGTGGTTATCGCGGTGATTTTTACTCCGGCGACGAAAACCAGACCGCCAGGGCTCTGAAAGAGCGTTTCTCTCGCCTCGCGGCGGTAAGGACTCGCAATGACCACTCTGATACGGACTGTTGTGACTGTTTTCGGCAGCGCCGTCGGATTGTCGATGTCCCGTGCTCCCACACGGCCCAACTGTGTCAGCGTGGCCAGCCTCGTCAGAGTCGGCTCGCTACCGAGGCTCCGACGCACACTTGTAGGGACTGCACACGCTAGCGTCCCGGGACGATTCGCCTGCTTGCTCTCGTCGTGAGTTCGCCGGGTGGGAGACTCGGCGTACCATTTGATTTTTGTTTCCAGTTGCTGAAAATTCACCAATGGTCTCCGCCGTCGATGGACTCTTTGCCGTCGTGATCGGTCTCGGGGGTTTCCTGTGCGGACTCGGCTACGTAAGCTACCGGCGGTGGGACCAACTCGGAACCGGAGGGCTTGCCGCGTTTGCTGTGGTCCTCGGTCTCGGAAGCGTCGTCTCCGGCCTCCTCGGCCTCGTACTGGGGGCGAGTCCCTCCGAACCTGCCCAACCGCCCTGGGCACAGGCTGCCGTCTTCTTCTGGGCAGTCGCTGCCGTTCCGTGGTTGCTTTTTTCCCTCCAGTACACTGGTCGTTACACAGGGATACGCTGGCGGACTATTGGCCTGCTTTACGCTCCGTTTGTCGGTTTCGGTCTCACTGTCGCTCACTCGACTGTCGGTATCGGCGGTGCGGGCGTTATCGACGCCATCTCCTCTATCGTCTTCATTTACTGTATCGCCCTCGCCTTTCTGGGGGTGTTCGTCGTGTTGCAGGCGACACACTCGTACGTCCATCTCTCACTCACACAGGGTATCGCTGTCGTTGCGACACCATTGATTCTGGTTATCGCACTGAACTCCGCCGGGATGCTCCAGCGGAGTTCACCCGTGCTTGCCGTTGGCACCTACGCCCTCGCGCTCTCGGTCGGAACAGTTCTGCTCGGCGGTACCCTCGCGTGGACGCCGCTGCTCGAGCGCACCCCCGCGGTCGAGACGATGAGCGAGCAAGCGATGACACGCGAGACGGAGGACCTGATTTTCGTCGTCGACGGGACGGATACGATCATCAGGTACAACGCGACAGCGACGGAGACGCTGAGCGACCCGCCAGTCCCGGGAGAACCCGTTCGCGAGTCGCTGGGATTCGACACGGCAACGCTCGACACACGCGAGACCGTTTCTCTGGAGACGGAGTCGGGGAAGCGCCAGTACGACCCGCAGGTGTCCCCGATAACCGACGGTCGAGGGACCGAAATCGGGGCAGTCCTCAGCCTGCGGGACGTCACTGACCGCGAACTGCGTGAACAGCGCCTGTCGGTTCTCAACCGCGTCCTCCGTCACAACCTCCGAAACAGGGTCGACGTGTTGAAAAGTCACGCCGAAGCCCTGGACGACGACCACAGCGGCGAACACGTGGCAGGAATCAGGGATGCTGCGGATTCGATCACGGAACTCGGAAAGAGAGCGCGGACCATCGACCAGTTCGTCTCCGAACCTGGCGAGACGCGGCAGGTCGACCTCGTCGACGCCGTCGAGACGATCTGTGCCGAACTCGTCACGGCTGAGGAGGACGTCACCGTCACGACCGACCTGCCCGGGCCCGCGACCGTCGAAACGAGCCGGCGAGCACTCGAAGCCGCAGTCGAAAGCGCCCTGGAGAACGCTCTCACGCATGCGATATCGACTGTCGAGATCACCGTCGAGGCGAACCGCGACGGATACCGTATCGTCGTTGCTGACGACGGAGCGGGGATCCCGGAGCGCGAACTCGAGTCCCTCGATGCCGGCACGGAAACACCGCTTCAGCACGGGACAGGGATGGGACTGTGGCAACTCCAGTGGGCAGTCCGGACGATGGGCGGCGATCTCTCGTTCGAGACGGCAGACGGGACAACGGTGACGTTCACCGTTCCGGACCGGAAGGCAGAGTAACGCTCCACGCCACCCCCCTGTTTCAGAGTCTGCAACAGTGAGCCCGGATTAAATAGAGCCTCTCCCGTACCGGAGGACAGCCGACGGTACCAGAGAACGATGTCACAAACACTCCTCCCGATGAAAGGCTCCGTCCCGACACCCTCCCGCACCGACCGGCACGTGAACCTCTCTACCGGCGAATCGACCGAGGTCATCGACGCACTCGCCGCCGAGAGCGCCCGCGACATCTTCCAGGCCGTATGCGCAGAGCCGATGACGACCGCGGATATCGCCGACGTGGTTGGCACGTCCCTCCAGAACGTGCAGTACCACCTGGCCAACCTCGAGGAGGCCGGACTCGTCGAAGTCGTAGACACGTGGTACTCGAGGAAGGGCCGCGAGATGCAAGTCTACGCCGGCACGACCCGACGTATCGTGATCGGGTGTGGATCCGATTCGTCCTGATACTGTCGGCTGTAACATTTTGCAAGGATTCGCCACCCCGGGGTGTCGAATATCTTTACGCACTTACAGCCGACAGTATGACTGGACTCCCGGTTTCCGTCCTGCCGACTCCCTTGCACTCCATCGCAACTGCTAGAAACTGGTGTCGGGTACAGAGGGTGCGGTCAGCGAGTCAGGCGGACACGATGCTGACGGACCGAAGGCGAGTCCTCACGACATTCCACTCAGACGTGATTCAGTTAAGATCTACTCTCACAGAATGCAAACATCGCGGCCTGCACTCCCGGAGATTGTATCGTGGCGTGTAACGAAGTCACGTCCGAGTGGAATGACACTGGTC
Source organism: Halovenus sp. (assembly GCA_036625385.1). GTDB lineage: Archaea > Halobacteriota > Halobacteria > Halobacteriales > Haloarculaceae > Halovenus. The sequence goes on from JAZKTU010000061.1 coordinate 14,088, forward strand.
GACCCGACCGAGATTCGGATCAGGGGCACGTTGGGGTCGTCGGATACCGCGGAGCGATAGACTGACGACCACGAGTCGACATCCTCGCCGATATACTTCGGATAGCACCGTCGTGCCGTACAGCCAGGCGAGCGTGCCAGCTTCGATACCGAGTACCGAGAGCGTCGAGAGGTCCCGGCGACTCGCGTGGCCGCCGAGTGCGACAAGCAACCCGAAAAGCAGTGCCGCCGTGGCGGGGCGGACCCACGGGATAACTGTCCACTCACCAGTCGACCGGAGTTCGAGGTCGACGAAGCTCTCCGGAGGCTCCGTTGGCTGTTCCTCGGTGCTCTCCGCTGGTTTCGGGTCCGACCGGTCGGCAGCAGGGCTCATTCGTGTTCACTCGGGGACCAGGGGTCGGTGTTAGTCTAACGGGTCAGTCACAGATTAAAACTTTTGCTCACGGCTCCTGCTTGCTCGCGACGTCCTGCGTTCGCCAGCCTGGCCCCGCGACTATCCGTCGAGAGGCCCGAAATATCAGTCCGCGTCGAGGCCGCTGACCTCGAACCGTGCGCCACCCGCTGTGGATGACGTGACATTGATAGCCCAGCCGTGCAGGTCGACGATCCGCGCGACGATCGCAAGTCCGAGTCCCGTCCCGTGGTTGTCCGAACTGTATCCTGGCTCGAAGACGCGTGCGCGGTCTTTCGGCGGGATCCCGGGGCCGTCGTCCGCAACATAAAAGCCGTCGGTGTCCTCCGTCTCTAGACGGCCGACCGTGACGACGGGGTCACCCTGTTCACCCTCTTCGTCGTTCTGTGGTGGCTGGCCGGTCGAGCCGTGGTCGATAGCATTGCGAAACAGGTTCTCGAAGAGTCGACCGACACGGTCCGGGTCCGCGATCGCCGTCGGAAGCGGTTCGTCGATGGTTAGCGTTGCTCCGTTCGTCTCGACGGTCTCCCAGGCCGTCTCGGCGATCTCCGTCAAATCGACCGTGTCGTCAGGCTCGACAACTTCCTCACCGCGCGCGATCGTCAGTACGTCCTGGATGATCCGCTCCATTCGTTCGTGTGCCTGCTCGACGTGCTCGAAGTGCTCGTCCTCGTCGAGTTCCCTGCCAGCTTCGAGGCGTGCTTTGGCAACGTCGAGCGGGTTCCGAAGGTCGTGACTCACCACACTGGCAACGTGGTCGATACCGAGTGTCCCCGACGTCCCGACGCCGGACTTGCCCCCTGCCGTCTCGACGAAGAGGAGAAACCCCGCCTCTTCCCCCTCCGGAACGACCGTCTGGACGAGATACGTGCCGTTCGTTCGTTCCTGGAATGGGGCCACCCGAACACCGAACTGCCGACCGCGTTGCAGACAGGTGGAGAGATCCCGAGACCCGTTATGGACGCGCAGGTCGAGTTGCTCGAAGGCCGCCGGCACGGTCTTTCCCTCGATCTCTCTCCCAAACTGTGCCTCGAAGGCAGCGTTGGTGCCCAGGACAACCGGGTTGCCGTCCTCGATCCCGTAGCTACACGCCGGGCCAGGATACCGGGAGATCGACAACGAAGACGTCTTCTCGGACTCTCCAGTCATGTTACTCTGTTTATACCCTGTTCGGATCACGGCTGAGCGCTACGGTTGTTGTCATCCTGCTATCGTTCGGGCGCATTGTTTGAATTACTGTTGGCCGTACAGTCTCTTAGTTGTGAACTCTAGCTATACAGAACCGGAAGACAGCGACCACCGATCCGATGGCCAAAAGGGCGCCTGTGGTGTTGAAACGCTGCTTTCTCGGCGTCTCGGGAGAACGATTCCGGGGGTGGCAACCGGCGATTGCCGACGACGTTTGTTGTCAGTCTCTCTGAATTTGTTCCACCGCTTCGTTATTACTAGATTCCCCTGTCGACAGCAGTGTGGATAGCTAGCCCCGGGACACAGTATACGTCAGTCCATCGTGGTAAATATGACAAAGTCAACCGGTCGCTACAACGATCCGCCCGAGTCGCCCTCTACAGTACCCCGCACGCAGTCCAATCAGTCGCGCCAGCGAACACCCGTCGAAGCCGACGAACTCCTCGAGTTGCTCGGTGACGAGTACACCCACCGTGTTCTCGAGGCGGTCGTCGAAAAGCCCCGTACCGGTCGGGAGATCATCGATGCGGCGGACGTCTCGAAGGCGACGGTGTACCGACGGCTGGAGAAACTCGAGGAAGCAAACCTCGTCGACTCGCGCATGAATCTCGACGAGGACGGCCACCACTGCAAACAGTTCCAGGCGACGGTCGAGTCGATCCGCGTCGGGTTCGACGACGACGGGTTCACGGTGAACATCGAGGCCGACGTCCCCGCAGCCGACGGACAGAGTCACGGAACGCACCCGCCCCTCGCTGACGACTGACCTGTCACGGAACTGTTCCGGCGCTCCTCCAGTCAGGCTGTTGGGTCGGCCCCCGAACAGTAAAATGCCATCGAGGCACGTGTACCGAGTTTTGTGACACCGCCGTCCGACAGTCACAGCACCCGAACCGGTCGCTCCTCACGGAACTGGCCGGGAGACCCGCTGCGTCAGCCCTGGGCCGTTTTTCCGATCGGGATCAGTCAGTCCGTGGTCGCGCGACGCCGCGACCTCAGCCGAGATGGAACGGTCGGCTGTCGCGCACAACTCCATCTCGAGGCTCCGGATTGCTGTGACTGGCAACATATCCACTCGGACGTGATTCAGTTACGCCATACTCTCATACGGTCGTGCGTGATTATTTACCGCCATGGACTCGTTCCCTTCGAGTCTCAGACCGTGAAACCAGCACTGTCGCACTGCGGTGTCGAAAACAGTCACGCACGACCGTATCACAACACGCTAGTATCGCGGTCTGAGCCCACAGATATGGGTTCGTGGTGTGTAACAAAGT
>JAZKTU010000062.1:0-16940 GCA_036625385.1 Halovenus sp.
TTTGTTTGCGGGTGCGGTCGCGGTTGTCAGTACCGAACTTTGTGAGGTACTGAGTCTACTCCCCGTGCTCCTGACTGTCGTTCCCGCTGGAGATGTCATCCTCGCTGCTGTCCTCGCTTTCCCCACCGTCGTGGGTTTCGCCGTCGCCGTGTTCGATCTCCGTTCCACCGTCGGCCTCGTCCATCTCCTCGCCGGGTACTTTGGGGAGCCGGACGTGAAGCGTTCCGTTCTTCCTGAGCGTCGCCGTCGCGGCTTCGGGATCCACAGCCGCTCCGTCTGGAAGTTCCACCCGTCCGTCGAGCGAGAGCCCTCGGCCGGGGAACTGCATCTCGAACCCCTCGTGGAACTCGCGGAACCGGTCGATACGCACCAGTATCGCCCGGTTCTCGAACCGCACCTGAACGTCAGTGCTCTCGACGCCCGGTGCGTCGAACACCGCGAGAAACGCTTCGTCACTCTCGAGCAGGTCCACGGGGAGTGGCCGCCGCTCCTGTGCCCGGCTGACTGCCCGTCCGACCGTCTCGACAACTGTGCTGCCGAGCGATTCGCCGACCTCGCGGATCATAACTCGACCTCCGAGAGCGAATCAGTCTCGCCACAGTATGGACACTGGAAGTCGGCAGCTCCGACGTCGTCCGGCATATCGTACGTGTAGTGCAGCTGGAACATGTCGAGTTCGCAGTTCTCGGACTCACAGACAACTTCGAGAGTGGCGGGCATGTCCGTCCGTAGGAGCGGACGGGTAATCAATTCGGCGACTGCGAACGCTCGCTGCTTTCGTGCCCGGACCATCGCTCACACCACCAGTTCGATCCCCCTCCGATAGCGAGGGTAAGATTCAGGTACCCGGGGTCGGTAGAGCCGTGCATGGCAGACATACTCGCGGAGAACCTCTCGGAGAAGGCAGTCATCGGCGACGGCGGGACAGAACTGGGAATGCTTTACAACATCACCATGGATCCCGACAGCGGCCGTCTCCAGAACCTCCTCGTCTCACCGAACGAAGGGAGCCGCGGCAACCTCCAGTTCGAGACGGACGCACAGGGACGGTATCTCGTTCCCGTCGGTCGAATTAACGACGTCGACGAGCACATTATTATCGAGCAGTAAAGGATGTACGTTCTGGATTCATCCGCGTTCATTAACGAGTACCACACTGACGAGCAGGTCGCCTCGATTCCGCTCGTCCGCGAGGAGCTGGAAGACGAGAGCGCGTACCGGTTCGACGCCCTAGAGGGGTCGGGAATGCATCTTCACATCCCGGACGCCGAGACGGTCGAGCGCATCGAGCGGGCGGCCCGAGAGACGGGCGACTTCGAGGCGCTGTCGCGGACCGACATCCGGCTCATCGCGGCGGCCTTCGAGCTCGACGGGCGGCTCGTCAGTGACGATTACGCGGTGCAGAACGTCTGTGAGAAGCTGGACGTCGCCGTCGAGGTCATCGCACAGGACGGTATCGACGAACAGCGGGCCTGGCAGTTCCAGTGTCAGGGGTGTGGCCGGGAGTTCGACGACCAGCACGACCGCTGTCCGGTCTGTGGGAGTTCCCTCTCGCGGAAGAACCCGGCCTAGCGCGGGTCGTCACCCTCTGCCGTCTCACACTGATACTGTCGGCTGTAACTTCGTGGAGTTATTTGCCACCCCGAGGTGCCAACATTCTCCATGGGCTTACAGCCGACAGTATGACCACCGTCCGTCGTTCTCCAACCGACCGTACGTCGGTCACTCCCTCCGGGAAACAGCCACAGGTGGACACTCATACGGACTGTTTGGAGTGTTTTCGGCACCTCCCCCAGGAACTGTCGATTCAAAGCCGACTCGCGAGATGTGTGTCGTCTTCCGGCGGTGAGGCGAGCGCAGCGAGGCGAGGCTCGTCAGGGAACTGAGGCGGTGAGGCGAGCGCAGCGAGGCGAGCCTCGTCGAACTGTGTTCGACGGCGGTAACGAATCACAACAGCGCGTATCAGGCCGGCGCTTCCTCGTCGAGGTGCTCGAGTCCGAGGTCGGTAAGCTGCCGGATAACCTCCGCTTCGGTCACCTCGTTCTCCCGGGCCAGGTGCTTTATCTCCCGCGCCAGGTCGTCGTTACAGACGACCGAGTACCGGGTCGGCATACGTATGTCAATTCCCAACATACTCTTAAACACCCGTCAGACGACCGTCCGACGGGACGGTGTCCGTTCTGCATACCCCCTGTCGTGTGGTCGTGTGCGATCGAGTTCGGTTCGACCGTCTCCCTCCACTGGATAATTCGGCCCCGGACCGGGGAAACCTGTCATAGTGATTATTGCGACTCTTTACCGCCGGGCCGTCACAGTTCGGGTGTTTCGGACCGCGCAACTGCTGTTCACGCGACGTGGTCACGAAAACAATCGCAATAATCACTATCAGGAGCGAATCAACCGACTCTCCGGCCCCCGGCGCAATTGATTTGAATCGGGCGTGATACCGGAGTCTATGGTACTCACGCGAGGCCGCGTCCTGGCCGGTCTACTCGGTGGTGTTCTCTTGCTCTCGTACGTTGCGCTCTCTGCCGTACTGACGACCGTCGTCTTCGCGGTCACCGTCGCGTACGTTCTGTATCCGCTCCGCCAGCTGTTGAGTCAGCGGGGCCTCTCACGCCGGCTCGCGAGCACTGCGGCGACACTCGGTGCTTTCCTGGTCTGTCTGGCGTTTCTCGTCCCGCTTCCGACACTCGTGTATCTGCGCCAGGCGGAGCTGGTCGCGACACTCGAGCAGATTCCCGACACGGTGACGTACACAGTCGGCGAGGCCGAGTACACTCTTCAGGTCGGCCCAGTACTGGACAGCTCCGAGGAGTTCGTGCGGACGCTGGCGGTCGACATGCTCGTGGCCACACCCCGTATTGCACTGGAGGCGCTCCTTTTCGTGCTCGTTCTCTACGGGATCCTGTACCGACCAACCGCCGTCCGGGAGGCTATCTTCGGGTTTGTCCCATCCGAATACCACGACATTGTGGACCGGCTCCACGCACGTACACAGGCGACACTCTACTCGATTTACGTCGTCCAGGCCGCGACAGCAGCCGCGACGTTCGTCATCGCCGTCGCTCTTTTCTTGCTACTGGGATACACCTCGCCGTTCTGGCTCGCGCTCGTCGCCGGCGTGCTCCAGTTCGTCCCGGTCCTGGGGCCGAGCATACTCCTGCTCTTGCTTGCGTCCGTCGACGTTGTCATCCTCGAGATGCCGGTACGGGGGGTTGCCGTCCTCGGACTCGGCCTGTTTTTCGTCGCCCTCGCACCCGACGCCGTCCTCCGGCCGAAATTCGCCAGCCGAACCGGCCTCCTCTCGCCGACGCTTTACTTCGTGGGCTTCGTCGGCGGCATCCTCACCGTCGGCGCGATCGGGTTCATCGTCGGCCCGCTCGTTGTCGCGTTGCTCGTCGAAGTCGTGGAACTCCTCTCTGAAGACCACACCCCCGTCGGTTCGTCGTGAGTCACGGGCTAGCCCTGGTACGTACTCCTTTCGTACTCTCGTCTCCACCCATGATAATGAAGCTGATCGCGGCCATCAGCCCGTGGCTGGTCTCTCTACGCTCCTGGTGGGACCGACGCCGTCAGGGGACACCCTCCTGACTGCGTGCGGACTCCGCGCGGTCGGTCGGCACGTACACGAGTCCCAGGTACTGCCCGGAGGGGAGAGCGACGTTCCCGGCGATGAGCCCGACCCATCCGAGACCGGGCACGACCAGCAGGCAGCCGACCGTCAGGGAGAAGGCGTCGGTCCGCAGGCTGGCAGTGCCGAACAGGAGATATCCGAGGACTATTGTCACGAAGACAACAATCAAGCCCAGGACGGGCCAGCCGGGTGCATCCTCGGGCACCGCCGGATAACCCGCTCTCGTCAGCGTCGCGCCGGCCAACCACCCCAGAAGCGCAACGTTGCCGGCCGTCGCAATCACCGCGGCCACGAGGCCGGCGAGCGATAACCGCGGCGCGCCCTCGCTCAGGCGCGGGTAGAGACTGAACAGACCGAGCAGGGCAACGAGGAGCCCGATCCCCCGAATGCGACATCGAACGCACCGACCGGAGCCACCTCGGCGAACGTGTAGATTCCCTTCGAGACAGCGTAGCCGAGCAGTACCAGTCCGGCGACCAGGAACGCTGTCTCGGTCCGTCGTTCGAGCGACCCCCGTCCACGAGCTCACTCGGACGGACAGGCCATGTCCGTTCTGTTTGGCCCCAATCGAAGTAGGCTACGAGCAAGAGCGGGTCACGATGCACTGCCCCGAGTGTCCGGGGTTGTTCGGGCGGCGGGATTCCGAGAAAGGCCCGTTCACCGAAACCGGGAATCTCGGCTTCAGACCGCTTCCGCCGGCAGCCGCTGCCGGACGGACCGCCGCGGAGATGCACGACGCGTCGAAGACCTGGACTGCTCTCACCGTGCATGCAATGGGTCGAGGAGTCTGTCCGCGATGTTCGGGCACGGTCGAGGACTCCGTGGCTGTTTGCGAGTCCCACGACGTGAGCGAGGGAACCTGTGATCAGTGTGGCAGGCGATTTTGAGCACTTGCCTCGGCGACCTGTCCGGAAACGATGGCGTTTCTGCTCGAACACGGGATCGACCCGGTAGCGCCAGGGGACTTTCACCCGTATGCCGCCGCCGAGAAGACAGCTCTCTCCCACGAACCGTTCGAGGCCAAAGACACGTTTACCGTCGACGACGATACTCTCACTCTGACTGTGGAGGCCGACCTTTCTGTCGTCGCCGTATCGAGAGGGTAGTCGACGGGTGGCGAGCAACGACCTGTTGTACCAGTTTGCATACTCCTCGACAGGTCGAAACGGATCGAACTACCGAAGGCGGTCCATCGGCCGGGTTCCGTCAGCCGAACCTGTCTGTGGATTTCAACAGGATCAGCGGATCCTGTCCCGGGACGTATCGTTGATCCCCTGCGTCTCATAGTGTTCTGACTCTTTCCCACCAGTGAGCTACCGAATCCGGGTTTCGGGTCCGCTGACCCCTGTTTTTCGACCCCGGGTAAAATTAACCGCAACAACCACTATCAGACCCCGCCGACCGCCGAGAGGTACTCGCTGCCGAACACGAAGACGTTCCAGAGTGCGTGGACGACGATTGGGACGAGCAGGTTACCCGTATACTCGTACAGTGCGCCAAGCAGTGCACCGGTTGCCACGAGCAGTGTGATGACAGTGAGGACGCCGTCGGACCCGGCAAGCGCCGGATAGTGGATGAGACCGAAAAGCAGGGAGGCGAGGATAATCCCCGGCAGGACGCCGTAGGCCCGCCGGAGGAGTCCCTGGATGACGCCCCGGAAGAGCACCTCCTCGGCTGGCGCGGTCAGGAGAAACTGGATGGGCAGAAAGACGAGGAAGAGTTCGGGGTTCTCCTGCCCGCGCTCGACGGCAATGTTCTCGGCGGTTTCGAGGTCGAGCAGGGAGACGATCGCGGTCCCGATACCCATGACCACGAAAAAGACGACAGTTCCGAGGGCGATCCAGACGGCGTCACGGCGCGTCAGACGGCGGGCCCTGATCAGCGACCAGTCCTCTCCGACGGCCAGATATCCACCGGCAACGATCAAAAAGCCGGCGAGACTCAGCGCCGTGGTGCTCGCGTAGTAGACGACGGGACTGTCCGCCTCGGTGACGTCGATCCCGGCAAGCAGCGCCGCTCCGACCGACGTAAGTAGGCTTCCGAGGACGATCGCGCCCAACAACACAGCCAACGCGTAGGCGAGACAGCGGGTTCGCGTCCCCCAGTCGGTACTCGTGACGAGGTCGTCCCGCTCGACCCTCCCCCCGAAGAGGCCGGACGCCTCCTCGCTCGGTTCGGCCCGCTCGTGGTCCTCTGCCATCGGGTTGTCTCTTCCTTACCGTCTGACCGACAAGACCCCACCGGTTCAGTTCCGGACTGCAGGCCCGGTCACTCGATGCGAAGTTCCCGTTTATTCGCAACGGCGTCGCTCTCGATGGTGTCCCCGCCACCGAGCAACCCCCGCGCAGCGCGCTTGCCCCACTCGACTGCCGGCTGTGTGAACGTCTCGACGCCGTACAACTCGCCCGCGAGGATACAGGCGGCCTCCATCGTGTAGAGCAACTCCCCGATGCCGTGTGCGTCCAGCCGGTCGACTTCGAGGCGGACGTTCGGCCGGCCGGCGGCAGCGAGACTCGCCTCGGTCGCCTCGAACTCGGCGTCGAGCACCGTCCCGAGATCAGTCCCGCCGAGATACGCGAGGTCCGACACGTCCGTCTCCGGAATCTTGCGCGTGGGGCGCCGGCGCGGGCGGACGAGCGTCACCAGCTTGTCCCGCGGACCGGCCCGGTACAGCTGGAGCTGTGAGTGCTGGTCGGTCGCGCCGAGGGCCCGCACCGGCGTCTGTCCCGTCCCCCCCTTGCCGAGGCTCTCGGCCCACAGCTGCGCGAACCACTCCGCGAAGGGTTCGAGTGCCTCGGCGTATGGCATCATCGCGTTGATGCTCGCGCCGCGCTCGCCGAGGCCGTACGCGACCGCCCCGTAGGCGTAGGCCGGACAGTCAAACAGCGACGGCGCGAGCGTCTCTGCGGCTGCCTGCCCGCCGGCGAGCACGCTCTCGATGTCGTGTCCCTGGACAGCCGCCGGCACCAGTCCTACTGTCGAGAGCGCGGCGAACCGGCCGGGAACTCCCTCCGGAACCGACAGCGCCGGGAGGCCGTGGGTGTCCGCAAGCTCCTGGAGCGGTCCCGCCTCGCCCGTCGTCACGACCGTCCGTTCGGTCCAGTCGACGCCGGCCTCCGTCATCGCCTCCCTCACGACGAGGAAGTTCGCCAGCGTCTCCGCGGTTGTGCCAGACCGGGAGACGACGTTGACTGCCGTCCGGTCGAGTGCGATCGTTTCGAGGACGCGCTCGACGTGTGCGGGGTCCACGTTGTCGAGCACGTAGTGGTCGGTGTCACAGGGTTCGAGCGCCGCGGAGACGGTTGCGGCTCCCAGCGCGCTCCCGCCAATGCCGACCGTGAGGACGTGGTCGCTGTCGGCAAGCGGTGCGACTGCCTCGCGTATCCGGGCAGGATCGGTCCGCGCGGGCAGGTTCAGCGCCGCGTAGCCGAAGTCGCCGGCCTCGCGACCGGCAGCAATCGTCCCGTGAGCAGTCCCGACCCGGTCGTCGAGCGCCTCGAGTGTGTCCTCCCCGATACCGGGGTCGGCCACCGCCGCGAGCGCGTTGCCGATGTCGACGTTCATACCCGGTGGTCGCCCGGCAGGGTGTTAGAGGTCACGACTCGTTGCCCCCGTTCGGTCCGTCCCGGCGGTTTCCCCGATGCGCGTAGCGAAACCGGGAAATGCGCGCCTCGCCAACCGTTCGGTATGACCGAGGAGGATTCCGACAGCGGGACGGACGAGGGGTCCGCGGCGAGAGGTGGGGATACCGACGACGACCTCGCAGCGGAACTGTACGGCGTTCCTGCTGACGACGGGGGGACAGCAGGCGAGGGGGACGGCGGCACGGCTTCGATGCCGAACGAACCGGCGCGGATGGACGAGAAGACCGCTCCCGGAACGACGGCGACGGACAGCCCGGACGGACAGTCGGACGGTCCGCCCGACAACATGCCGTTCGGGGCCCCGCCGGGGAGCGGTGACGCCGGGGGCTCGGTGCCGGCTGACGCGCCCATCTCCGACGAGGAGGCGCCCCCGGAACCGGAGTCGGGCGTCTTCTACGTCAAGTACGCCGAGGACGCGGCGGCAACCCTCCACGAGGTCGACACCAGTCAGATATATACCGTTCTCCAGCATCCTGACTTCGAGCGTCACGAAATCGTCGAAGCGACGCTGATCGCTGTACCCCCCATGGAGGTCTCCTACACGCTCGACGAGCTCCACTCCCGCCGGACAGTGCCGGTCGAGACGAGCCCGGAGCAGCCAACAACGCAGGTCCGCGATATCGCCGCCGAGATGGAGGAGGGACAGGCGGCGGCCATCGACCGCGAAGGCGAAGGGGAGATTCATATCCTTCGGGTCAATCCGGAGTGGACCGAACGGACCGTGGACGAACTGTCCGACGACGAGATGACCTACAAGAACGCCGCCCGGTACGGCATGGAACGCGTGGAGATACGCGCCGACGAGGACGACGGGATCGTCGCCATCCGCTATCTTCCCTGATACGGACTGTGGTGAGTGGTTTCGGCACCTGCCCCGGGGAACTGTCGGTTCACCCGCCGACTCGCGAGGCTCGGAAGAGGAGCTTCCGGCGGTGAGGCGAGCGAAGCGAGGCGAGGCTCGGAAGAGGAGCTTCCGGCGGTGAGGCGAGCGAAGCGAGGCGAGGCTCGGAAGAGGAGCTTCCGGCGGTACCGAGTCACAACAGCCGTACGAGTACGAGCCCGCAGGAACTCACGACAACACGAGTGAGAGTCCCGACAATCTGCGGGTGGGTACTCACGAGGGTCCGACCTGCGTCCGTCGTCCCACCCTCTTGCGAAAGATAAGAAAGGCTTATTCGGGCCCCTCTCACATGCACGTCCATGAGCCGCCGGGTGGACATGGACTATCTGCCCTACGAGGAGTACTCGAACCGCCAGCTTGCGGCGATCCCGCTCGCGATTCTCGCGGCGGCGCTTCTCGTCATCGCTGCCTTCTACATCCTCACCGGGACACCCGTTGGTCTCGGCCTCGCGTTCACCGGGGGGACGGAGATCGAACTGAGTGCTGATGCGTCCTCGAGCGATGTCCAGGCGACGTTCGAGAACGCCGGACTCGAAGTCGAGTCGGTTCGCTCCGCCCGGACCGTGGGTGCCGGCGGAGACAGTTCCTACATCATCGAGACGCAGGCGACCGACGCCGACCCCTACAGGGACGTTGCCGAGGAGGCGGGGTACACCATCGAACGGGTTGAGGTGCGGTCTGCAACCTTCGGCTCCGACTCCCAGACTCAGGCACTCATCGCCGTCGTCGTCGCTTTCATCGGGATGAGCGTCCTCGTTGCGCTGATCTTCCGGTCGCTCGTTCCCAGCCTCGCCATCGTCGCCTCGGCGTTTTCGGATATCATGATTCCCGTTGCACTGATGAACATCCTCGGTATCGACCTGACGCTGGGGACCGTCGCGGCGCTCCTGATGATAATCGGGTACAGCGTCGACTCGGACATCCTGTTGAACAACCACGTCCTGAAACGCCACGGTGACTTCTACGAGAGCGCCGGGCGCGCGATGCGGACCGGGGTGTCGATGACGGTGACGTCGATCGCGGCGATGAGTGTCATGACAGTCGTCGCCCGGCTTCTGGGCATTCCGCTGTTGCCCGACATTGGCCTCGTGCTCGTGCTCGGGCTCTCCGCCGACCTGCTGAACACCTACATGCTCAACATGAGTCTGTTGCGCTGGTACAAGTACGAGGGTATTGCACGATGATCGACGTCCGCGACAACTGGCGGATCCTCCTGCTGGTTGCGCTGTGTCTCGTCGCGGCGCTCGCCCTGTTCGGTCCGCTCGGGTCCAGCGACGGCGGGTTCGACAACGCCACCGAAAACGTCGTCTCGGACCCCACGAACCTCCAGTACGGGCTCGAACTGTCGGGCGGGGCACGGGTCCGTGGCACGCTTCAGGGCCTCACCGTCAGTGACGCGCCGATCACCAACTCGGAGAGCCGCGAGGTGCTGTCGATCGTCGCCGAGGAACTCGGGGTCGAACAGGTCGACGTCCAGGTCCGACAGGAGACGGCGTCGGAAGCGACTGTCGAGGTCTACGGCAACCACTCGCGTGCCGACGTGGCCGAAGCGTTGCAGGCAGCCGGTGTCGACGTCGCCCGCAGCGACGTCTCCCGCGGGGTCACCGACGAAACGATCGACGGGGCTGTCGAGACGCTGTCGACGCGAATCGACCAGACCGGGTTCACCGGCGGCCAGGTGAGCACCGTCAGTTCCCCCGCCGGCGAGACGTTCATCATCGTCGAGGCACCGGGTGTGTCCCTCGAGGAACTGAAGGACCTCATCGGTGACCCGGGCCGGGTCGAAATCAGGCTCGGCTACCCGAACGGGAACGGCACACACGTCATCGAACCGTTCCTCGACGGGCAGGACGACATCCAGAGCATCTCGCCCGCACAGCCGCCGGGTCAGGGCATCCCGAACCCCCACGTCCCGGTGACGCTGACCGACGATGCCGGCCAGCGGTTCCAGGAACGACTCAACGAGGTCACGTTCACCTCCGAGGGCGGCCAGCGGTGCTTCTGGCCCGAGGACCCCGAGAACGCCAACTACTGTCTCTACACTGTCGTCGACGACAACATCACCTTCGGCTCCGGCATGGCTCCGAACCTCGCAGAGACCATCCGCTCGGGCCAGTTCGCCGCCGATCCGTCGTTCGTCATCCAGGCGTCGACCCGGCCGGAGGCCGAACAGCTCGAGGTCGACCTCCGTTCGGGCTCGCTGCCGACGGAACTCACCATCGAGACCGAATCCTCCATCTCGCCCAGCCTCGCACAGCGGTTCAAGCCCCTCGCCCTGCTGACGGCCCTCGCCGCCTGGATCGGCGTCTCGCTCGTCGTCTACTTCTGGTACCGCGACGTCCGCGTCGCCATCCCCATGCTCCTGACCGCGAGCGCCGAGGTGTTCCTGCTGCTGGGCTTTGCAGCAGCCATCGGACTGGCACTCGACCTCTCGCATATCGCCGGGTTCATCGCCGTCATCGGGACGGGTCTCGACGACCTAATTATCATGGCAGACGAAATATTACAGCGCAAACAAACAGTCGAGACCGGGCGGGTGTTCCAGAGCCGGTTCCGGAAGGCGTTCTGGGTCATCCTGATGGCGGCCGGGACGACCATCATCGCGATGAGCCCACTCGCCGTGTTGAGTCTTGGTGACCTCCAGGGCTTTGCCATCATCACCATCGTCGGCGTCATCATCGGTGTTGCCATCACGCGGCCGGCATACGGTGACGTCCTCCGGCATCTCATGCTCGACGACGTCAAGCGCCAGTAACTGGGGGCGTGCCGTCCTCCCACTTGCCGTATAAGTCTCGGCGTTCTTTTAAGTAGTTGGCAACGTTACAGGGGAGCAACCGAACGGTTCGGGGGCATCAAAGCACGATGGCACAGCAAGGCGCGGACGACCACACTCCGGTTTCCCGGGACGATGTCGGCGACGGGAACGGCTCGACCGGCGGACTCCGGGGCTGGCTCTCGCGGACGGCCCGCGCGCTGACCGGGTCGACAGTCACTGTCACCGACTACGACCCGAAGCGCCACGACACACTGGTGACGTTCGACGGTCTCGAGGGTCACGAGGAGGTCGAGCGCTACTGGGTCAACGCCCCCTTCGCCTTCGTCTCCCTCAACTACGACCCCGGGGAGACGAAACATCTCTACTACGTCGTGGAGCCGGCACTCTCGGCGGTCGAGCGGGACCTGCTCGAGCGCCTCTTCGAGGACGTTCGCGGCCCGCTTCTGTACCGGAAGGACATCTCCGAGGGGCCGGAAGCAGCACTCCGGGAGGAACTGCGGGTCCGACTCGAGGAGTACGGCGTTCAGGTCAGCGACGAGACGTTCTATCGGCTCTTCTACTACCTCTACCGGTCGTTCCAGGGATACGGGAAACTCGACCCGCTGATGCACGACCCACACATCGAGGACATCTCGTGTGACGGGCCGGACCTGCCGGTGTTTGTCTATCACGACGGCTACACCGACATCGAGACGAACATCGTCTACGAGCGCGACGAACTCGCCAGCTTCGTCATCCAGCTCGCACAGCGGTCCGGCCGGCACGTCTCCGTGTCCGATCCCGTCGTCTCGACGACGCTGCCGGACGGGTCACGCATCGAACTGGCGCTCGGCGAGGAGGTGACACCGAAGGGGTCGGCGTTTACCATCCGGAAGTACGCCGAGGCACCGTTCACCCCGATCGACCTGCTGAACTACGGGACCGTCGACCGGCACATCCTCGCGTACATCTGGCTCGCGATCGAGAGCAATAAATCGCTCATCTTCGCCGGCGGGACTGCAGCGGGAAAGACCACGTCGATGAACGCCGTGTCGATGTTTGTCCCCCCGCGCTCGAAGGTGATCACTATCGAGGATACCCGCGAACTGTCGCTGTATCACGACAACTGGCTCTCGAGCGTGACCCGCGAGCGGATGGGTGACGCCGATATCACGATGTACGACCTCCTGCGGTCGGCGTTGCGACACCGCCCCGAGTACATCCTCGTGGGCGAGGTCCGCGGCGAGGAGGCCATCACGCTGTTCCAGGCGATGAACACCGGCCACACGACGTTCTCGACGATGCACGCCGACTCGGTCCAGACGGTCATCAACCGGCTCGAGAACGACCCGATCAACGTTCCACGGCCGATGGTCACGTCACTCGACGTCCTCTGGGTGCAGGTGCTCGGCCGCTCCGGGGGCGAACGCGTCCGGCGGACGAAGACCGTCGCCGAAATCGAGGGTATCGACCAGCGGACCGGCGAACTCGACTACTCGACCACCTACGAGTGGGACTCGAACGGGGACACCTTCGCGGAGCGCAACTCGGCCCTGCTCGAGGAGATCCGCGACGAGCGGGGGTGGAGCGAGTCGGAACTGCTCGAGGAACTCCGGAACCGCCGACGCTTCCTGAAGTACCTCCAGGGGGAGGACATCACCGACTACCGGCGGTTCACCGCGATGGTCAACAAGTACTACGCCGACCCCGCGGAGGTTATGGACCGCATCGATGCCGAGAATATCAGTGTCCCGTCCCGCAATGCGAGGTGACGCATGACCTGGCCCCGCTCAAACCGTGTCTGCAGGCCGGAACAGCGAACCCGCCGGGTGGACGGTGAGCGATGAACCCGCTCTGGTTGCTCCCGTCGGTCGTTGTCCTGCTCGGCCTCGTCGCGTGGCTCGGAAGCAAGTCGAGCGAGCGTATCGAGCGCACTACCGCGCGCGTCGGGCGCGTGCTGTTCGACCGGTTTGTCTCCAGTCACACCGGGCGCGAACACCGTCTCGAGGCCGCGTACATCGACACGACCTACCGGACGTACGCGACGACGTCGATCCTCTACGCTTTGCTCGGTCTGCTCGCAGGAGGGGTCGCGGGCGCCTACATCGTCGCCGGCGGGTTGGTGGTTTTCGAGGATGTCGTGCAGGCGCTTGCCGGCCTGCCTCGGACGATAACGCGGCCGGTCGGCATCCGTCCGGACTACAGGCTCGTGCTCTCCCCGGGGATGCGGTGGCTCGTTATCGCCGTTGGCGGGCTGGCTACCGGCGCCCTCACCGGTCTGTTGGCCTACGTCATGCGCTGGCAGTTGCCGGCGAGCGATGCGGCGGTGCGGCGGCGCGGTATCAACGGTGGCCTCCCCCGGATGACCGCGTTCATGTACGCGCTCGCTCGTGGCGGGATGGAGTTCCCGCAGGTACTGCGGACGCTGACAGACAACCGCGAGGTGTACGGCGAGACGGCTGACGAGATGTCGGTCGCAGTCCGGGAGATGGACCTGTTCGGGCGGGACATGATCACGGCGCTCCGGCGGATGTCCCGCCGAACGCCCAGCGAGCAGTTCAAGACGTTCTCGGAGAACCTGACGAGCGTTCTCCAGAGTGGCAGCGACCTCTCGGTGTTTCTCGAGAAGCAGTACGAGCGCTTCCGTCAGGAGGCCAAAGACCGACAGGACGAGGTGCTCGAACTGCTGGCGACCATTGCCGAGGGGTACGTCACGGTTCTCGTCGCCGGGATGCTCTTTCTCATCACCATTCTCCTCGTGTTCGGGCTGACGACGACGGACACTCTGTGGATTCTGCAACTGTTGATCTACGTCATGATCCCGCTGGGAAACGCCGGTTTCGCCGTGTTTCTCCAGCAGAAACTCGACGCGCTCGGCATCGCCCGGCGCAGCGGGGGCGAAGTGCTCGACCGGATGACCACCTCGACGCCAGTCGCGTCGATGCCGGCGGGCCGGCGACTCCCCGACGGCGGTCTTACGGACCGACGCGACACCGACAACAGGCTCGTTCTGGATCAGTTCGACACGGTCGCGCGCACCAAACGCGTTCTCGGGAACCCCCTGGAGACGTTCCTGTGGCACCCGTCCAAACTCCTCTGGATCACTGTGCCGATCGCCCTGCTTGCCGTTCTCGTGCGTGCGCCGGCGGCGTTCCAGGCCGACGGGGTTGCCGTTCGCGTCCTCGACGACATCGTCATCCAGTCGGTTCTCTTCGTGCTCGTCACGTACGCGGTCGTCAGGCAACTCTACAAGCGCCGTATCGACAGGATCGAGGCCGCGACACCCGAGTTGCTCGAGCGCCTCGCCAGCCTCAACGAGGCGGGGATGTCCGTCGTCGAAGGGTTCGACCGGGTCCGCGGGAGCGACCTGGGCGTCCTCTCGCCGGAGGTCGAGCGAATCTGGCGGGACATCGAGTACGGTGCGAACATCGACGATGCCCTCATCCGGTTCGGTCGGCGGGTCCGGACGACTGCCATCACCCGGGTCGTGACGCTGCTCACCAACGCGATGCGGGCGAGCGGCGAACTGGGTCCCGTGTTGCGCATCGCCGCCCAGCAGGCCCGTGCCGAGGTCGATCTGCGCCGGCAGCGCCGCCAGCAAATGTTCACCTACCTCATCGTCATCTACGTCTCCTTTCTCGTCTTTCTGGTCATCATCGCCGCCGTCAACGAAGTGCTGGTGCCGAGCCTGCCAGACACCGTCCCGACACCACAGGACAACGTCAACCGCCTCGCGCCGAACGTCGACGCCTTCTCCCGCTTTGGCGATGTCGACACCGCAAGCTACACGCTGGTTTTCTTCCACGCTGCGGC
Source organism: Halovenus sp. (assembly GCA_036625385.1). Taxonomy (GTDB): domain Archaea; phylum Halobacteriota; class Halobacteria; order Halobacteriales; family Haloarculaceae; genus Halovenus. The sequence goes on from JAZKTU010000062.1 coordinate 14,751, forward strand.
CATTCAGGCGGCGTGTGCGGGGTTTATCGCCGGGCAACTCGGTGAAGGCTCGCTGCGTGACGGCGCCAAACACGCTGCGCTCATGCTGACTGTCGCGTACATCGTCTTCATCTTGCTTTCCGCTCCGGTCGCGTCGTTCAGCGTGCTCGAGGCCACGTCCACTGGCGACGAGTTACGTATCGAGTGCGTCGAACTCTCCGACGGCGGGTTCGTCGCCGTCTACGACGCCAGCGAGGGCGAGGGTCTCGACGGGGAACTGCTCGGCCACACCCGGTATCTTCCGCCGGGGAGCCACTCGAGCGTGAACGACCAGACCGGCGTCGTCATTCCCTTACAACACGGGGAGATCACCGGAGATACCGAGGTCCGGATCGTCGCCCACCGCGACACTAACGGGAACGAGGCGTTCGACTTCACACGGCCGTATCTCCCCGGAACCAGTCAGACAGACGGGCCCTACCAGCCCGTCGCCGACAGCGCGAGCGTCGGGATCAGCGTCGAGGTTACCTACATCGGTGAGTGATCGGTCGCCGAGGCGACCCGTCGCTTCCGCGTCGCTACCCGCTGCCCTCGACGATGACGGCACCCTTCTGGCCGAGCGCCTTGTGGGGCACGCAGTGGTAGAGGTAGATCCCCGCTTCCTCGAACGTGTGGCTGAACGTTTCACCCTCCCCATCGAGGATGCCGCTGTCGAAGGCGCCCCCCTCGTGGGTGACCGAATGCGCCGTGTCGCCGACCCACTCCCAGGTGACCGTCGTCCCGACGTCGACCCGTATCGCTGCCGGCGAGAACGCAAACGTCTGTCCGCCGACCTCGCCGTTGCGGACCGTCACCGACTCCTTGCCCGTCGCGTCGACCACGCCGTCGAAGTTGTCGGCGTCCGCGAGATACTTGACCACTTCCGGCGGTGCGTTGCCCTCCCCGACGCTCTCGCTCGCCCCGGCGGCGTTGAGGAAGACCTTGCTGTCGGTCCCGTCGTTCCAGACGATGGTGATTTCGTACTCGTCGGCGACGCCGACAGCCACGCTGTCCCCGGCAGCGACCGCGGGGTCGCTGTTACTTTCCACACTCGTCTCGCCGCCGAGTTCGAGCCACGATCCCGTCTCCGCGAGACCCTCGCCCCGGACGAACAGTTCGGACGCGGCCACCGTGTCGCCAGCCTCGTGACGGATCACGAGTTCGCTGTCAGCGTGGTCGATGTCGAACTCCACCCTCGGTCCGGGAATCCGGGACCGGTCGCCAGGGCGCCTCTCCCAGACCCGCCACTCCTCGCCTTCCCGCCGGAGTTCCAGTTCCCAGGGAACGGTCCGTGCCGACCCCTCCTCTCCTTCGACTTGCAGCGTGGCCGCGACGACCGCGACGTCCCCGGACTCCTCGGTCAGTTCCACGTCTTCGACAGTAACGGCGCGCTCCTCGAGTTCCTCCCGTGCTTCCTCGCCTACCTCCTCCATTTCGCTCTCCTGGTGGATGAGCGCGTTGATCCGGTCGATCTCCCCCTCGGCGAACGCCTCAAGGAACGCTCTGGCCGTCTCTATCGGGTCGCTGTTGGCCTCCGGTTCCCCTTCGCTGTCGTCATCTTCGTCGTTGTCCGTTCCGTCCCCGTTTCCACTACTCCCGTCGTCCGTATTTCCGCCTTCCCCGCCGTCCGGGTCGTCTTCGGGTTGTGCACCGGTGTCGTCGCTGATGCACCCGGCCACCGCAAGCACCCCGGTCGTGCCAGCCGTGTACAGCAACTCTCTTCGGTTCATATTCTCCGCGAGGTCCGCGCTACAAAAACACCTACCGAAGGCTGAAACGACGGTTTCAGTTTCTCCGGAGACGTACTGCTCGTGCTGCGACCGTCCCATCGTGCGGTACTGCGGTTGCCTCACCCTGTGCGACTGTGACACCCCTTCGAATACCGGTACGAACGCACAGCCGGCAGTATGAGTCCTTTCGGAACCTCCCGCAGGGAACTGTCGGCTCGAACGCCGACTCTCGGGATGTGTGTCGGCCTTGCGGTGAGGCGAGCGCAGCGAGGCGAGGCTCGTCAGGGAACTGACGGCGGTGAGGCGAGCGCAGCGAGGCGAGGCTCGTCAGGGAACTGACGGCGGTGAGGCGAGCGCAGCGAGGCGAGGCTCGTCAGGGAACTGACGGCGGTGAGGCGAGCGCAGCGAGGCGAGGCTCGTCAGGGAACTGACGGCGGTGAGG
>JAZKTU010000063.1:0-16518 GCA_036625385.1 Halovenus sp.
TTCATCTGCGGTTGCGGTGCGGTATCAGTACCGAACTTTGTGAGGTACTGATACTGCTCTCAATAGAGTATGTACTATTCTCGATAGCAGATGCAATTCCTGGCAAAGTGCGTATCATTCGCGGCAGAGTACATATTACCCCGTAGAGTATACTTCTCGCGACGGTGTTTTTGTGAGTCACATGCGAAACCATAATCCGAGAGCAGTCCCTCAGGACAACATCGAAATGGCCGGCGCTGACAAGCAGTACGAGTGTCTCTCGTGTGGCGCGTCGTTTGACGCTCAGGAGAAACTCCAAAGCCACATCGACAGCGAGCAGACGGCGTGTGTCTGGAAATCGAGCGACGACCAGGACCTCTCCGACCCCCAGCTCTACCTGAGCAGGGAACTGAGCAAGCTCAGGTTCAACGAGCGCGTGTTGCACGAAGCGGCGGACGACCGGAACCCGTTGCTCGAACGCGTGAAGTTCCTCTCGATTTTCACCCGGAACATGGACGAGTTCTTCATGAAGCGGGTCGGGGGGCTCAAACAGCAGATGGCATCGGGGCTGACCGAGGCGTCACCGGACGGCCGGCGGCCCGCTGAACACTGGCGGGAGGTGCTCGAGGTGGCAGGTCCCCTGTTCGAGCGACAGTCCGAGTGTTACCAGCAGGTGCTCCAGCCAGCGCTGGCGAGTGAAGGGATCGGTATCGTCGGGTACGACGCACTCGACCCCGACGAGCAATCCGAACTCGATGCCTATTTTGAGAGGTCCATCCTGCCGACGCTGACCCCGTTGACGATCGACTCCGCGAAGCCGTTCCCTCACATCTCGAATCTCTCGCTGTCCCTGGGCGTGTTAACCCGGGAAGACGGGGAGGACGAACCGGTATTTTCCCGGATAAAGATCCCGCAGAACCGGCCACGGTTGGTGCAGGTCGACGGCGGAACACGGTACGTACTGCTGGACGACCTCGTCAAGGCGAACCTCGATCAGCTGTTTCCAAACGTGGATGTCGTCGAAACTGCGACGTTCCGCGTGACCAGAAATGCCGAAGTGAGACGCAACGAGGAGGTCGCGGAAGACCTCATCCAGCTCGCCGAAGACGTCATCGAAGAGCGACGCTTCGCCACCGTCGTTCGGCTGGAAATCTCGCAGTCGATGTCCCGGGAGATGCTTGCACCCTTGCAGTCGAACCTGGATGTCGACGGTGAGGAGACGTACCGGCTGCCACCACCGCTTGATCTCGGAGCGTTCATGGCGTTGACCGAACTCGACCGGCCGGATCTGAAAGAACCGACGTGGACGCCACAGCCCCATCCCCGGCTCGGACGACCCCGAAGTGACGACCAGCAGTCGGTATTCTCGGAGATAAAGCGCGACGACCTGCTAGTTCATCACCCGTACCACTCGTTTACCGGATCGGTCCAGCGGTTTCTGGACGAGGCGGCGAACGACCCGAAGGTCCTCGCGATCAAGGCCGCGATCTATCGGACTGCGAGTGACTCGAAGGTCATCCAGAGCCTCATCGACGCAGCCGAGAACGGGAAACAGGTCGCCGTGATGGTCGAACTGAAAGCCCGGTTCGACGAACAGAACAACCTCGAATGGGCAAAAAAACTCGAAGAGGAGGGGATCCACGTCGCGTACGGCACGATCGGATACAAGACACACACGAAGACGACACTGGTCGTCCGTGAAGAAGAGGACGGCGTCCGTCTCTACTCGCACATCGGGACTGGCAATTACCACTCGGAGACGGCAAAACGGTACGAGGATCTCGGACTGTTTACCGCGAGCCGCGACGTCGGGCAGGATCTGGTCAAGCTGTTCAATTACTTCACCGGAAACGCCAGGCACGACCAGTATCGCAAGCTGCTCATTGCGCCGGGGAACATGCGCCGACAGTTCACCGAGATGATACGCCGGGAGCGAGACCACGCCAGGGACGGGCGCGAGGCAGCGATAACCGCCAAGCTGAACCGGCTCGAAGACCCGGAGATCATCGAAGAGCTCTACCGGGCATCCCAGGCAGGGGTGGATATCGACCTCGTGGTTCGGGATATCTGCCGGTTGCGGCCGGGCCTGGCCGGTATCAGTGACAACGTCAGCGTCGTAAGCCTCGTCGGCCGCTTTCTCGAACACTCCCGGATTTTCCGGTTCCACGACGACGGCGCGGAGAAGTACTTCATCGGTTCGGCCGACTGGATGGAGCGAAATCTGGACAACCGGGTCGAAGCCGTCACGCCGATCGACGACCGGCGGATCCAGAAGCGACTCGATCACATCCTCGACCTCTGTCTCGCGGACACCCGGAAATGCTGGGAGATGCACCCCGACGGGAGTTACACCCAGCGACGACCGGAGCCGGACGAGGAGACCAGGAACTGTCAGGCGATACTGATGGACGAAGCCAGGGAGGAGTGGGCTGATTACGAGGTATCGAAAACCCATCGAGCGGAACGGCCACCTCCCGAGTGACCGGCGATATATAGTGCTATAGAGCGGTCTATGCAAGAACGTGGATGAATTAGCAGCGTTCTTTATTTCGAGGCATGTAGGGACCGTATGGAGACAGAGGGCAAGACGGTGCGCGAAGACTATCAGCAGAGCACTCACGGGGTGATACCGTTCGGCGGCGAAGTGGCAGCCAGGCACCGGCGGTTAGGGGAAGACGAATACGAGAACGTCTACGTCGTCGGGGACGTACACGGCTGCATCGCGGAACTCCGGACGCTCTGGAACCGTCTCGACCCCGGCCCCTCGGATATGGTCGTGTTCGTCGGTGATCTCGTCAGGAAGGGCCCCGCGAGCGTCGAAGTCGTGGAGTTCGTCCACTCCCGTCCGAACGCGGTAAGCGTCAGGGGAAACAACGAGGCGAAAGTCGTTCGCGGACGCGTCGACACGACCCCCTTCGAGCCAGTGACTGATGTCATCTCGTCTTTTCCGCTGGCTGTCTCGTGGAAGGAGTCGATGGCCGTCCACGGCGGTGTCGACCCGCGCCGGCCGCTGCGGGAACACGGGCCGTCTGACCTCCTCGAGATGCGGGCGGTCCCGCCGGGAAACGGGTACGACGGCCCCTTCTGGTTCGAGCTGTACGGTGGAAAACCGCGGGTCTTCTTCGGCCACACCGTCCTCGACGAGCCGCTTGTCAGCGACGGTGCAGTCGGCCTCGACACCGGATGTGTCTACGGTGGGTCGCTGACGGCGTACGACTGCACGCGGGACCAGACAGTGTCGGTGCCCGCCGAACGGACGTACCGGCAACGGCCAGACGACAAGATACTGCAGGTATAGGACGGACTCATTCCGACGGCAGGAACGACGCCGTCTCCGTCCCCAGACGTACCGAGACGTGCAGGAGCCCCCGAAACTGGGTGCACGCGTCCGGTTGATGTGGCCGCTGATAGTGGCTGTCGCGACTCTTTACCGCCATGGTGGGACAAAACGCACGCTTCACGGTCTGAAACGCGGAAATACGCAATCCGGTCGCGACAATACTCGCAACAACCACTATGTCACTCGCGCTGTGCCGTCCCGAGCGCACCGCGCGAACCCGCGTCAACCGTCGAGTCGAGCGGAAGAGATTCCCGACATCGTGGGTGCGGTACAGGCAGGTGACCCGCGATGATCCCGCCTCGAGTAAGCCCGGCGCGATGGGACTGGCCAGACAGGTGTTCGTCGGTGTCGCCGTCTGCCCGCTCGAATCCGCAGTACTGGCGTCGGACTCACGGCCCCGTAACTCTGGGGCTCGCGGTCGTGGTGGGGATAGCAGCCGGGCCGGTCAGGCTAGTAATACTGCCGGCTATCCGCTCGTGAGCAATTTCGACCCCACGGCGGGTCGGATATCTTCACGCAGGTATAACCGGCAGTACGAGAGGGTGTTCGCCGGGCTACTGCAACTCGGCAAGCACCGTGTCGATGTCGCCGAGGCCGTCGATGATGTAGTCGGGCTGGACGTCGCTCCCGGGCACGTCCGACCGGTCGGTCACGCCCGTCAGGACGAGGACTGTCGTCATCCCTGCCCGGTCGCCCAGCAGCAGGTCCGTATCGAGGCGGTCGCCGACCACGAGGCATTCGTCCGGTGAGGCGCCGAGTCGGTCGAGCGCGAGGCCGCGTGCCACGTCAGAGGGTTTGCCGAGCACCGCGTCCGGGTCCCGGCCGACGACGGCGGCGACCGAACCGATGATCGACCCGGACCCCGGAACGACTTCGTCGTCAGCCGTCGGGATCGTCCTGTCCGGGTCGGTACCCAGGAAGGCAGTTTCGTCGTCTACGGCACGGAGCGCAGTCTTCATGTCATCGAAGTCGAAGGCCGTCGTCCAGGAGGCGACCAGGACGTCACACCGGTCCGGGTCGTCGGTCAGCGACAGGCCGGCGTCGCGAAGCTGGTGTTCGAGACCCTCGTCCCCGATAAGCAGGATGTCGTCGCCCGCGTGCTCGCGCAGCAGGTATTCGGTGGTCGCGACACCAGCCGAGCAGGCCTCCCCATCGCCGACGTCGAGTCCCAGTTCGCGGAGGTGTTCGACGTAGGTCTCGCCGTCCCTGAGCGGGTTGTTCGAGAAAAAGAGGAGGTCGATCCCCGCCGCCCGGAGCGTGTGGATGCCAGCCGGGGCGCCGGGAAGCAACTCGCCGCCGAGGTAGACCGTCCCGTCCAGGTCGACAATCGCGCCGCGGAGTGTCATACCGGGAGTTAGGGAGCGAGCCCATAATCCCGGCGGTTCCAGTCAGGTGTTGGACCCGGAGAGCCCCGTCCGGGTTGTCGGGGGACCCCCGGGACCGGATCGGCGGAGGGGGGCTCTCCACGACCGGCCTCGCGCAGCGACAGCGTCCACACCCCGGTCACGCCGGGCGAGGGGGTCACTGCCCGGGCGGACCCGTGCGCTTATCAACGGGCGGGACGCCACTACCACCGTGGAGCCCGCCCGCATCTTCGAGGAGTTCCCGGCCCCGTCGTACCGCGGCCGGCAGGAGCAGGCACTCGCCGACATCCGCGACGCCTTCGCGGCCGGAAACGACGTGGTCCTCGTCCGTGCACCGACGGGAAGCGGGAAGTCCCTGCTCGCGCGGGCTATCGCCGGTTGTGCCGCCACGCCAGCCGAGGCCGGCCCGGGAGAGTCCCTCGGCGCGTACTACACCACGCCGCAGGTTTCACAGCTGGAGGACGTCGCCGGCGACCCGCTGCTCGCCGACCTGAACGTCATCCGGGGCAAGAACAACTATAGCTGCATCCTCCCCGGGGAGACGGACACGCCGGTCAACCGCGCGCCGTGTGCCCGCGAACGGGGGTTCGACTGCCAGGTCAAGCACCGCTGTCCGTACTTTTCCGACCGGGCGATCGCCGCCAACCAGTCCATCGCTGCGATGACACTCGCGTACTTCATGCAGACTGCCGGCTCCGACGTCTTCGGGATGCGCGACGTCGTCGTCATCGACGAAGCCCACGGCCTGGGCGACTGGGCGGAGATGTACGCGGCAATCGAACTCGGCCCCGACACTGTCCCGCCCTGGGAGAACGGACGACCGCCGGCGATCGACGACCTCGCGGACGCCGCCGAGTACGCCGACTACCTGGGCACGCTCTGTAACCGGGGACTGGAGACCCTTCGCGGGAACGCCGAACTCACCGCTGAGGAAGTGGCCCGCCGGGACCGGCTACAGGAACTACGCTCGGAGCTGTCGTGGTTCACCGAGGGGTACCGCAACCCGAAGAGCCCGACGACCTGGGTCGTCGACCAGCCCGACGGCGAAGGGAGCCGCGTCACGATCAAACCGATGAACCCGGAACGCTACCTCGCCCACACTGTCTGGGACCGCGGGCACTCGTTCGCGTTGCTATCGGCGACGATTCTCGACAAGGACGCGTTCTGTGCGAACGTCGGACTCGATCCCGGGCGGGTTGCGCTCGTGAACGTGCCACACACGTTTCCGGTCGAACACCGACCGCTCTACGACGTCACCCGGGGGAAGATGACCTACGAGCACCGCGAGGAGACGCTCCCGAAGATTGCGCGGGTGCTGGTACGGCTCATGCAACACCACCCCTCGGAGAAGGGACTGGTCCACTGTCACTCGTACGCGATACAGGAGCGTCTCGCCGCTCTGCTTGCCGAGTTCGGCGTCGAGGGGCGGGTCCGGAGCCACGACAGGGAGGCCCGCGACGGGCAACTCGCGGCCTGGCAGCGCAGCGACGACCCCGAACTGTTCCTCTCCGTCAAGATGGAGGAGGCACTCGACCTCGAGGGGGACCTGTGCCGGTGGCAACTGCTGTGCAAGGCCCCGTACCCGAACACGCGTGACTCGCGGGTCGCCGCACGGCTGGCCGAGGGCCAGTGGGGCTGGTACTACCGGACGGCGCTGCGGACGGTCATTCAGGCGTGTGGCAGGGTCGTTCGCTCGCCCGACGACTACGGCGCGACCTACGTCGGCGACTCGTCGCTGCTCGACCTCTTCGAGCGCGCCCGGACGGACATGCCAGACTGGTTCGCGACCCAGGTCGACCGGATGGACCAGCCGTCACTCCCCGGGTTCGCCCCGGAGGAGGCGACGACCGGAGTCTCGAGCAGTTCCTTCACCTCGCGGGACCGCGGCACGGAGCGAGGACAGGAGCGCAACCACCCCCTCTCGGACGTCTGGGAGGACGGGTGATACTGCTTGCTTACGCGCGTAACGATATTCGCTACCCCGAGTGGCGAAGACGTGCAAAACGGTACAGCCGGCAGTACGAACCGACCCGGGAGACCCGAACGAACGGCCTTTTATCCCGCCGTCGTCTACCCAAAATCAATGAGCCATCCGTTCGAGGCGCTGCCGAACACGCCGCTTGCCGACGAACTCGTCGACCAGGCGTTCTCGCGAGCGGCGCGTGCCGGCCGCGCACAGACTGGCATCGACGCCCAGCAGTCGATGCTGTTGACCGCCTCGAACGTCATCTCCGACAACCTCGAGAACGTCGTCACGGGGTGGCCGGACTTCGACGCGCTCGACCCGTTCTACCGTGATCTCGCCGACGCCATCGTCGACGTCGACGACCTCCGCCAGCATCTCAGCGAGGTCGGATGGGCAAGCGGGAAGGCGACCGATATCCGCCACGAGTACGAGGGAAGACTGTACGACAACAGCGTGGACGCAGCCCGGAAGCTCCGCAAGCAGGCGTTTGCCCGCCTCGCCGACGTCGTCCGGGAAGTCGGGGACGACCTCGAGGCGGTGATGGACGCCCGCGAACAGTTGCGCGACCTGCCGGATATCGACCCCGACGAGCCGACGATCGTCGTCGCTGGCTACCCCAACGTCGGCAAGTCCTCGTTCGTCAACGCCGTCACCCGCGCCAGCAACGAGGAGGCATCCTACCCGTTCACGACCACGCAGATTCACGTCGGCCACGTTACCCACGAGCGTATCCGGTATCAACTCGTGGACACACCGGGACTGCTCGACCGCCCGCCTGCGGAGCGAAACGATATCGAGTCACAGGCAGTCAGCGCGCTCGCCCACGCCGCCGATGCCGTACTCGTCCTGCTCGACCCGACCGGCGAGTGTGGCTACCCCGTCGACGTCCAGCGAGCACTCCGGGACGACATCGAGGCGCAGTTCGACGTGCCGGTGCTTTCCGTCTACACCATGGCCGACAAACTCGACGACGACACGACGGTCGGGGAGGGCGAGTACCTGATGAGCGTCACCGGGGACAGAAACGTGCAGGCGGTGCTCGAGGCGGCGATCGACGCTGTCGGATACGAACCCGAGTTACCGATCGACGAGTGAGCCGATCAGCCGCCTTCGACCTGGACGTACCGCACCTGTGTCTCGACGTCCTCACCGATACGGTCGGCGACACGCTCGCGGATACTGTCGGCGAGACCGGACACCGATTCCCCCGGTGGGACGCCGACAGTCACGACGATCCGGTCGGGATCCTGAAACGGAGTCGCGCGGGGATACTCGACCTCGACGGAGAGCAGTTCGAGTTCGTGGTCGAACTCGGCGACAGCCATGGCCGCCTCGTCCTGGATCTGTTCGTCAGTGGTTGCACGCTGGAACGAGTCGAGGGTGACCCCACCCAGGAACATGGAAAGCACGGCGATACCGGCCACGAGCGCGCCGACGCGCTTGATCGTCGCCCGCCGCGCCTCGTCCTCGCGAAACCAGTGTTCGGGACGATAACCGCTGTACCACAGAGCCACGAGCGCCGAGAGGTTCACCGAGAGGAGGTTGACGAGCACGAGCACGGCAGCACCGAAGCTGACGACCGGCTGGCCCCACGCCAGACCGATACCGACGGTCGCCGCCGGCGGGATGAGCGCGACGGCGATCATGACACCGACCAGCGCGACAGCGACGCCACTCATCAGGCTGATGATGCCGGCTGCGCCCGCCCCGAGCGCGATGGCGAGCATGAGGAAATCCGGCGCGACGCGCTCGCGTATCTCGGGGACGACCGTCACGTCCGCAAGCGGCGGGACGAGATTGCCGTGCCGGACGAGGAACGCGAAGACGAACGCCGCGGCAATCGAGAGGACGACGCCCAGTACCTGGAGGCGGACGCCACGAGAGAAGAGGTCCTGGTCGTTGACTACGGTACCGACGCTCGCCGACAGCGCCGGCCCGACGAGGGGAGCGATGACCATCGACCCGACGACGACGGCCGGCGAGTCCAGCAGGAGTCCGGCGGTCGCAACCACCGCGCTGACGACCGTCATGACGACGTACGTCCGCAGCGACGGAGCCAGATCCGAGGCCGACGCGACCAGTTCCTCGCGGGCGATGCGGTCCTCGTCCTCCTCCTCGTCGTAGCGTTCCTTGAGCTGGTCGAACCGCCGGGAGATGACGGTGTTTGCCTCCAGAACGACGGTAACGGTATCGTCATCCAGGCCAGCCTCGCGCAGCGTCTCGAGCGTCGGCTCGACGGCGCTCGTGGGCAGGGGAACGTACGCGATCGCCGCGAACTCCCGGCCGCTCGTCTCGTCTGCGACGACGTAATCCAGTTCCTCGTCGTCCAGCGCGGCCAGGATCGTCTCGCGCTTGCCTGACGGGATTGTGATCTGGATGAGTCGCACGTTCGCGTTCTCGCCGCGCGCGGGCAAATATTCGGGGGTACCGCTCTTCCCACCCGAAACCGGGTCGCGGGTATGCGCCGGCTGGCTCCCCGCTCGAAAATCAGGCCGGGATAGTTACCGGCCTACTCGAAAAACAGGTCGGGGTCGGCGTGCGGGAGGGTGACCCTCGCGTCGTCGGACAGCGGCCTGACGTGGGTCCGCATCTCGCCACGGTCGACCGCGGCCCCCTCGAGTTCCAGCAACTCCTGGCGGGTCAGAACGAACGCACCCGGCCCGCCAGTCGAATCGTCGCCGACGAGCGGTTCCAGATGGTTACCAGGACGCACTCAACGAATGGTATCCAGCTACCGGTCGGGCCGGACTCGACGGGCAACCGGGAACCCCGACTCGGGGAGACGAGCAGACAGACTTAACGCCATCAGTGAGCTAGATGTAACATGTTCGAGACGCGGCCGGACCGGGAGGCGGAGGTGGTGCTCGTCGGCCGGTCGAACGTCGGCAAGTCGACGCTCATGCGGGAACTGACCGGCCACACGTTCGACACCGGGCAGCGTCCCGGCGTGACCCGCGAACCAAACCACTACGACTGGGCCGCGGAGGATTTCGTTATCACCGACCTCCCCGGATTCGGGTTCATGAAGGGCGTCCCCGAGGACGTGCAAGACGAGATCCGGACCGACATCGTCCACTACATCGAGGAGTACGCGGAGAACATCCTCGTCGGCGTCCTCGTCCTCGACGGGAAGGCGGCGGTGGATATCATCGACCGTCACACCGGACCCGACTCGGTCCCGTACGGTATCGAGCTCTACCACTTTCTGCGTGACGTGGGGATTCCGCCGGTCATCGCCGTCAACAAGATGGACAAGGTCGACGACACTGACGAGCGACTGGACGCGATCTGTGACCGCTTCGGCCTGCTCCCGCCGTGGCAGCAGTGGCAGGAGACGGTTGCACCGATAAGCGCCAAACGTGGGAACATCGCCGCCCTCGAGGAAGCAGTCCGCGAACACCTCCACGAGGCCCAGCGCGACGACCTGTTTGCCTTCTTCTGAATCCCATCCCGGTAGTCACCGTCTCCTAGACTCCATCCGGCTAACCGCCGTCTCCCCGGTCCTGTCCGGCTAATCGTCGCCTTCCGACGCCCGGGTACCGGAGTGTATCGAGTCCAGTGAGTCACGGAACGGAAACCGTAGCGGCGATGGAGGTAACTCAAAAAACGGTAGCGGCACGACGGGACGGTCGTCAGGCGACGTTGAATCCCTTGTCGCGGAGAAAGTCCTCGACGCGGCCGGTGTGGTTACCCTGGAGCTCGATCTGGTCCTCGTCGACAGTTCCCCCGCAGGCGAACTTCGACTTGAGATCCGACGAGAGGCTGTCCATATCGACGTCGTTCGGATCGAAGCCCTCGATTATCGTTACCTCTTTTCCGTAGCGGCGCTCGTCGATGCGGATGGTAATCTCCTGGGAGTCTTTGGCCACATCCTCGCAGACGCAAAGCTCGTCCGGGAGTCCGCACGTCGAGCAGACTTCCGACATTACGCTTTGGCCCTACGATATGGACCTATTAAATACTGTCGGGACGGCCGACAACCGACCGGCACCCGCACACAGTCACCGAGGCCACAGCGTACCGTTGTCTCCCGCTGCCCGGATGGACTCTACCAGTCGCGTTGCTTCGTCGGCCTCCTCCCGGGTCACCCCGTCGCCATAGCGGGCGCGCTCGCGGAGTTCGGCGAGGCGCCGGACTTGCGGGCCGGCGTCGACCGCGTCGAGATAGGCTCGCATCGGCTCGTCGGACCGGCGTGGACGGTACCGCCGTTCGAGGACGAGCAGGAGCTGATCGTGTGCCCGTTCGACGTCGGCCCGCGGGTCCGACTGCGGCCGGAGTCGATACCGGACGCGCGCTGCGAGACGGCCAGCACTGCGACTCTGCCGGAGACCGGCGATCAGCCCGACGAGTGCAATCCCCCCGAGCGCGAGGTGCTCCCGGGGCGGCGGATCGGGCAGCGAGAAGCCATCGCCCGTTGGCTCCCGCGGCTCGGTCGACACCTCCGACGTCTCGATGTCTACCGGCCCAGTTTCTACCGGCTGGCTCGTTTCGATCCCCGGATCGATCTGCCGGCTATCGAGAGGGAACTCGGTCCCCGTGCCCTGTCCCGGCCGGGTCTCCTCGGTTTCGGTACCGGGGGTGCCCTCCGCCCGCGCTTCACTGAGCGCACTGGTCTCGGTCGAGATGCGGGGACCCGACGGTGTCGGATCGAAGGAGACCCACCCCACGTCCGGGAAGTACACCTCGACCCAGGCGTGGGAGTTCAGCCCGCGAACCACCCACCGGTCGTCGTCGACCCGCTCGCCCGGCGTGTATCCGGTGGCGAGCCGGGCCGGGATACCCTGTGTTCGAAGCATCGTCACCATCGTCGTCGCGTAGTACGTACAGTAGCCGGCCTCCATCTCGAAGAGAAAGGCATCGGCGATATCGCCGTCCGGCCGGTCGATGTCCAGCGAATACTCCCGTTCGGTCCGGAGCCACTGTTCGACTGTCAGCGCGACCTGGTAGGGAGTGTCGGCGTCCGCGGCGATATTCGCGGTCCGTTCCTCGACCCGGTCGGGCGTACTGTCCGGGAGTTGCGTGTAGCGGTCGACGATGCCGTCGGGGTAGGAGTCGCCGGCGCGCTCGAGCGTGGCCGGTGACGGGTCCGGAACGGCACTGACGACCTCGTACTGTTCGCCCGCCTCGAGGACGCCCTCGGGGCGGAGTTCGCCGGATCCGGTAACGATCGTCCGGTCCTCGAGCGTCTCGTCGACCGCGACCGGTCGCCACGCTGCCGGGAGTGTCGCCAGCGTCGTCTCGACTTCGACGGTCTGCCTGAGAAGCTGTGTCGGTCCCGGCGGCCCGTCGAGGATGTCGCTGTAGGTTTCTTCGCCGGTCGAGCGCACCCAGCCATCACCGGTGTACCGGTCGTAGCTTCCCGTCTTCCAGTACCGCGGTTCGGCGCTTTCGACCGTGAATCTGACCGTCGGTGACTGTTCGATACTCCCGAGGATCTCGAGGGTGTCGTCGGTGGTGACGATGTTCTCCTCCATCGCCGGAGTAACGCCGCTACCACCGGCGAAGGTAATCGGCGACGCGGCCCCGCCGGGGACGACAGTCACAAGCAGCGGTGCGAGGACCATCACCGCGAGGACAGCGGCGACGTACTCGACAGCGCCACCCGACGCGCCGGCCTGGTCGAGGTCGCCAAACGCGACCAGCGCACCGATACCGACGATACCGAGCAACGTCACCGGCGTGCCGGCGTCACCGGTGAGAACGAAGTAGCCGACAGAGAGTCCGCCGACGAGCGCCGCGCCGGTGTACCGCCGGCGCAGGGCCAGAAACCAGATGGCAAAGACCGGTCCCGGTGCAATCAGAAGGGCCCACACGCCCGCCTGCTCGATGCGGAGCAGTGTCTGGCCGGTGAGGAGTCCAACGTTGCTCCGAACGACCGCGAGGATCGCCGGGTTGTAGGGAAGCGAGAGGAGATAGAGACCGAGACCGACGACCAGGAGCAGTGACGCGACGGCGAGGGCAGTCCGTACCCGCAGGACGCGCGAGAGGAGTGTTGCCGCCACGAAAGAAACCAGAGCGACGATTGAGAGACTGGCAGGGTTGCCGACGGTGTCGACGATAGTTGACGGGACCGAGAGAAACGCAGAGAGGACCCCGAGTGCCGCAAGCAGCGCTACAACGCGGGGCAGCGACGGACGGTCGAAACGGGCAGGGAACCACGACTCCCGGCTGCCGACTGCCGAGTTCATGCGTTCACCTTCACGGACGGTGTCTGTACCGGTCTACCGACGAGTGACTCGAGCGCAGCGGACTGGCCGCCAGCACGGACTGTTGTCGCCGACGACCTCGCGTCGATGATGATGTCCGCGGCCGCCTCGTCAGGACGCGAGACGAGGCCGCTGTCGGCGACCGCCAGCGACCGGCGCACCGTCTCCCGGTGGTCTGCCCCCCGGCCCGGCGGGAGACGTGTCGAGGGAAGGACGAGCGCGACCGAGAACCCGGCATCGAGCAACGCCTCGACGACCGTGATCGCCGCAGTTGCCATCTCGTCCGCACAGGACCGGGTGCTGGTCGCTACGACAGTGACAGCCTGTTCCCGGTCGACAGGTGCATACGAGAGCACGACGAGTTCGTCGCGTTTCGCGCTCGATTTCCAGTGAATGCGCCGGAACGCGTCGTCCGGACGGTATTCCCTGAGGTGGTCGAACTCCCCCGGCTCGGTTGCGAACCCGATGTCGAACTGCGAGAGCAGCGACGTCACCCCAGGCAGGTTGTACGGGCGGGGGTAGACGACCAGACGTGTGGTGTCTGAAGTCACGAACCGTTCCTCGACGAACCCGAGCGGGCCGCGCTGGGCAACGGTGACCGGCCCGAGCGTGTAGGCACCCCGCTCCTCCAGGTGTAGCGTGTATTCGAGTGTGTGCGGGAGCCTTACCGTCGCAGCAGGCCGGTCGATAGCAACGCCGTCGGGAAGGGAGACGGCGGCTGTCGCGAGCCCGTCGCCGTCGACGGTTACGGTAAAGTGCCTGGTTTCGTCCTGGAATCCGGGCGAGACGGCGGATAGTTCGGTGCTCGGGCGGTCGGCGCGACGGACCGAGACCGCCCCCACGAGAAGCGCCGCGAGAAGCGGCGCTGCGACTGCATTCAGCGAGCGCGCCCCGAACCGCCAGCCCAGGACGAAAGCGAGCACGAACACCGCAACTGCGGTCCAGCCGCGACGGGTCAGTCTCATATCAGGATTCGTCAACTGGGACAGTCTCGAGCGCCTCCGCGACGAGGTCGAGGCCGGTGCGCTCGCCGGTTGTCCGTATCCGGTGGCCCAACACGGACGGTGCCTCCGTCTGGACGTCCATCGGGACGACGTACGACCGACCGTCGAGCACTGCCCGGCCCTGCGCTGCGCGCAACAGGGCGATACTGCCCCGCGGGCTCACGCCGAGTTGGGCGATCTCTCTGGTGTATCGGGCGATGCGGGTTGTGTACTCCCGGATGTCCGGGGCGACGGTGACTGCAGACGCCGCTGTCCGTGCCGCCCGGACGTCGGCGAGGGTGGCCACGGGTGCGAGGTCCGCTATCGGATGAGTCCCGACGACGCGACCGAGTATTTCGGCTTCCTCCGCCGGGTCGGGGTAGCCCAGCCGGAGTGCCTTCGTAAACCGGTCGAGCTGTGCCATCGGGAGGTCGTACGACTTGTCCCCTTCGACAGTGTTCCGTGTCGCGATGATCAAGAACGGGTCCGGGAGCGGGTGGCGCTCGCCGTCGACCGTGACCTGGTTTTCCTCCATCGCCTCGAGCAACGCGCTCTGTGTCTTCGGGGGCGCACGGTTGATCTCGTCCCCGAGGACGATGTTCCCGAACACGGGGCCGGCACGGAACTCGAAGGTTTCGGTCTGCTGGTTGTAGACGTTGACACCCGTGACATCCGAGGGAAGCAGGTCGGGGGTGAACTGAACGCGCCCGAACTCCCCGCCAAAGGAGCACGCGACGGCCCGGGCGAGCATCGTCTTGCCGACGCCCGGGACGTCCTCGAGAAGCACGTGTCCCCGGCCCAAAAGCGCCGTGAGGATGTGCTCGATCGTCTCGCGCTTACCTACGATGACCTTCTCGACGTTGTCGGCAATGCTGGCCACCGTGTCGCTGGCAGCCGCGACGTCCGGCGGTTTGTCACTCTCCAGGGTGTCACCATCGGTCGTGTCTGTGTCGGCATCCGTCATGATGGAACGTGGTGAACAGGTGACCGTCCCTTTGACAGCCAGCACATTAAGGGTTGCTTGGCAGTCACCAACCCTTGCACGCCCCGCACACGTGGCGACCGTCCTCGCGCCACAGGCGGGTGACAGTCGAGCCACAGGCGGGACACGCGAGACCGGTCGCGTCCCAGCGCGAGGTCGAAACGGCGGGGTCTCCCGCCGGGCCCCCGGTGTCCGTCGGGTCGACAGTTTCCGAATCGTCACCGGTGGCGTCCTCCGACGCGTCACTCGATGGCCTGCTTTCGCTGGTGGCTCGCTCGTCGGCGTCGCCGGCACCGTCAGCGCTCCCACCGTCACCCTCGGCGTCTGTAAACTCGGTGAGACGGCGGTCTTTCATACGCCCCTTTCGGACGGAACTGTCTTATACTGCCGGCTGTGAGCCCGTGAGCGATTTCGATCCCCGGCGGGCCGAATATCTCCACGTAATTATAGCCGGCAGTATGAGCCTCACAGGTCCCCTGCGCCGAGAGGGAACACACAAGTACCCCGGGTCAGAACTGCCAGGCATGGTACTCGGACGCCTCGTGCGGAGCATCCTCGAAACGCCCGAGAAGTTCGCAGAGGTCGCGATGCACGACCCCATCTCGGCGCTGCTTGTCGTGGTCGGCGCAGTCATCGTCCTGGCGTCGCTGGGCGTCTTCGGCCTGCTCGTCGCGGGTGCCGGTCTCGACCTCATTCGCCCAGAGACGGCAGGAGAGACGTACCCGCGAGACCGATAGCCTCCCCCGGGTCCGGCCCCAGCGGCGACCCGAGGACGAGGCTGTCAGCTTCGGCGAGAATTGCCGTCAAACGCTCGCCAACGGTCTCCGGCGTTCCCGCCACACAGAACGCCTCGACCATCTCCGGCGTCACCAGGTCGAACGCTTCGGTGAACTCGCCCGAAGCGATCGCCGAACTGATCCGCTCCGCGCGCTCGCGGTCGAGGTCGTGCCTGTCCAGAACAGGCGGCGGTGCGCCACCGGTGATAAACGCCACTGGTGGCTGTGCCGCCTCCCGGGCGCGGTCGCCATCCCCCGCAATACTGACACTCGCGTATGCGGCAAAATCGAACGGTCCCCTGTCCGGAGGGCGTTGCTCGAGCCCCTCCGCGACCCGCTCACTGGCCCACCTGATGTCGCGGGGATGCGAGCCGTTGTAGAGGACGCCGTCGGCGTACTTGGCTGCCATCCGCGTCATGTCAGGACCCTGTGCCCCGACGTACACCGGCGGCGAACCCGTCTCGTAGTTCAGGCCCGCATCCACGGCCTGGAACGTCCCGTCGTGGTCGACGCGGTCGCCGTCCCACAGCGTGCGGGCCACCTGCAGCGTCTCGAGCACCCGTCGGAGGGCGTCGTCGGCGCCGTAGCCGAGGTTCGCGAGTGTCGAGGGGTCGCCGGCACCGACGCCGAACACGCCCCGGCTATCGGCGAGTTCGTCCAGTGTCGCCATCCGCGAGGCGAGCGTCACCGGATGGGTTTCGTAGGGGTTGGTGATACCCGGACCGAGCATGATCTCGTCGGTCGCACGGGCGATATCGGCGAGCGCGACGAACTCGTCGCGGTTGTTGTAGTGGTGGCTGGTAAAGACCGTGTCGAAGCCGGCGTCCTCGGCGGCAACTGCCCACTCGGTGAGTTGCCCGACCGGATGTTCCGGTGTGAGTTCGATCCCGAACATACGAGCCTACGAGGGACCCTCACGTCG
>JAZKTU010000211.1:0-2610 GCA_036625385.1 Halovenus sp.
CCCCCACTCGTCGGTCGGCTCGTCCAGTTCCGTCCGTATCTTCGCGTTGATCTCCGCCCGCTTCGAGAGTGTGTCGTCCAGTTCCATATCGCCCAGGACGGCCCGGAGCGTGGTCTGTGCGAGATTCGAGACCGCGAGCTTGTAATCCTCGACCTCCAGGAACGCCTTCTTCGCGTCCATGACCCGGATATAGACGACGGCGTCGGCTGTGACGGGGGAGTTGTCCCGCGTGATGGCTTCCTGCTGTGGAACGTCCATCGTATCGGTCCGCATGTCGAACGAGTACGTTTTGGAGACGAAGGGCGGCACGAGACTGACGCCGGGTTCGAGAACCCGGCGGAACTCGCCAAACACCGTCAACGCCCGTTTCTCGTAGGCGTTGACGATTTCGACGCTCTGCCAGACCGCGATCACGACGATGGCGAACACGAGCACCGCGGGGAGCAGCCAGGCAACCTCGCTGACCTGCAGAACTGTCTTCATGTGTTTCATTAGAGATACAACAATAAATGCCTGTGTATTGTCACACTCCGAACATAGGCACGAGTCTCCCGATCCGGCGTCGTTCGGGGCGTACGGGGACAGATAACACAGACTTATTACGACCGAGCAACGCCACTCATACTGTGCCTACGGAGAGCGAGCCAGCCACGGTACTCGTCGTCGACGACGAGGAGGAGGTCGCTGACGTGTACGCACTCCGGCTACGAAACGAATACGAGACGCGGGTCGCCTACGGCGGCGAGGAGGCCATGGAGCGACTCGACGCCGACGTGGATATCGTACTTCTCGACCGGCGGATGCCGACCCTCTCCGGCGACGACGTTCTCGAGCAGATTCGGGAGACAGAGTACGACTGCCGGGTCATAATGCTCACTGCGGTCGACCCGGGGCTCGACATCGTCGAGATGCCGTTCGACGATTACCTGTGCAAGCCGGTCGAGAAGGAGGCCCTCGTCGACGCCATCGAACAGCAACTCCAGGTCAAACGGTACGACAAGCGACTCTCACAGTATCTCGAAGTGACCTCGAAACTGGCTCTGCTCGAGTCCGAACTCCCGCCCCAGGAACTCGAAGACGACGAGGACCTGGAGCGCCTGCGCAACCGCGCTGCGGAGCTCAAGGAGTCGATGGACGGGATGCTCGAGGAGTTCGACGAGATCGAGAAGTCGTTTCGGGATATCGACCGCCACCCAGGGTAGGAGTCCCGGAACTGCGGGGTTCGCCCCCTGCCGGTCACCCGCTGCGTGTCGGCTCGGTGTACATCACGTAGCCGTGGGTGCCGTCCCCG
The DNA here is from genome assembly GCA_036625385.1 of Halovenus sp. Classification (GTDB taxonomy): domain Archaea; phylum Halobacteriota; class Halobacteria; order Halobacteriales; family Haloarculaceae; genus Halovenus. The sequence goes on from JAZKTU010000211.1 coordinate 1,292, forward strand.
ACAGGAACGACCCGTATCCGCAAGTCGCGCTCCCCGCCGACCGTCTCACAGCGGCGGACGGCGTCGAACGTCTCGCCAGCCGTCGCCGCCCGCACGATGTCGTCGCTGTCGGCAGTCATCAGTGCTTCCGGGAGGCTCGTCCCGTCGAGCGCGTTGTCGCCGACATCGAACGTCTCCTCGAATGCGCGGTTTCCCGCACGGACGACCGGCCCCTCGCCCGACGTGTAGTAGAGCAACGGGTCGGGGCTGGCCTCGAAGAGGTCGGCTGGCCTCGGGCCGGGCGTTTTTCCGTCGTCCATGTCGACGGTCACGGTTTCGGCCTGGCTTTCCTCCTGCCCGAACACGAGCAGGCGCATCACCGCACCCAGCCCGCCCCCGACTGCGATACCGGCCCCGAGCCCGGCGGCAGCCGGGATGTTCGAGAAAAACAGGGTCGCCACGACCCAGCCGGTAATGCCGAGAACACCACAGCCAGCCGCGAGCCAGAGCCCGACCTCGAGCAGGTCGCCCTCCGGTATCGCGAACACGACGAGTACCGCCGCGGTCCCGGCGGTCCCGAGGGAAACGTCCGCGGCAACGCCGAGCCCGACGACGACCGTGCCGACACTCCCGGCTACGTCACTCATGTGTGTCGCATCACTCCCGGTGATGTTAACTCTTTAATTTCTCTGGACGGCCCCGATCGAACCGCCTGGCGGCTCCACACGTGTGAACGGAGTTTTTGCCCGGTTATCGGTGTCCCGGGGAATGTCGTGACGCCGGCCCGGTCGTGCTGGCGGTTCGACTCCCGGTGTCGCGGCGGAGCTGGGCGTGGCCGGCAGGTCATGGTTCCCTCTCGAGCGCCTCCGCCCGGAGCCGTTCGCACCGCTCCGACTCGACGTCGAGTCCGGGGACCTCAGTCGGGTGATTTTCGTCGTCGACCGCGACGAACACGAAAAACGAGTCGGTGGTCTGTTCGCGTTCGCCGGTACGCGGATCCTCGCGATGGGCACGCAGGCGGACGCGGACACTCGTCCGGCCGGTTTCGTAGGCGTAGGACTCGACGACACAGATCTGTCCCTGCGGAACGGGCTGCTCGAAATCGAGCCGGTTGATGTGGGCGGTCACGCACGTTTCGCCGGCGAGACGCATCGCTGACATCGCGCCCGTCTCGTCCATCCACTTGACGATATTGCCACCGTGGGCGGAGTGGTAGTTGTTGGTGTCGTTCGGCTGGACCCGCTCGCGGTTCTCGATGTACGTCTCGCTGACTGTGACCATGTCCGGGTGTGGGCGACGTGCGATAAAAAAACGGCAGGGGCTGGTGTGGTAACCGCCCC
>JAZKTU010000064.1:0-16363 GCA_036625385.1 Halovenus sp.
GGCGGTGAGGCGAGCGCAGCGAGGCGAGCCTCGGAAGACCTCGTCTTCCGGCGGTACCGAGTCACAGCAGCCCGTATCAGTCCGGACCGTTATTTTTTGCGCTCGAACGATCGGATAGAAATTGTTTTTGCGTGGGGACAGGAAACTCGTGTGCGTGCCCGCAATCGACCTCCACGGCGTCACCAAGCGCTACGGTGACGTCATAGCCCTCCAGGGACTGGACATGACCGTCAGAGAGGGAGAGATATTCGGCTTTCTCGGTCCGAACGGCGCAGGGAAGTCGACCACGATCGACATCCTCCTCGATTACGCTCGTCCGACGGGCGGGGAGGCACGCGTCCTCGGGATGGACGCACAGGACCAGTCAGTGGCCGTACGCGAGCGAACCGGCGTCCTCCCCGAGAACTTCGGCCCACTCGACGGCATGACGGGTCGACAGCACGTCGTCTTCGCGCTGGATGTGAAAGGCGGCGACGAGGACCCGGACACGCTGCTTGACCGGGTTGGCCTCGCCGGCGTCGGGGACCGACAGGCAGCCGGCTACTCGAAGGGGATGGCACAGCGACTCATGCTCGCGATGGCGCTTGCTGGCAAGCCGGACCTCCTGATACTCGACGAACCGACGACGGGACTGGACCCCAACGGTGCCCGGGAGATACGCCGTATCGTCACGGAAGAAGCCGAACGCGGCGCGACGGTCTTCTTCTCGAGTCACATCCTCGATCAGGTCGAGGCCGTCTGTGATCGCGTGGCCATCCTCGCACAGGGGAAACTCGTCACCGTCGACACCATCGACGGCCTCCGCGACGCCGCCGGCACGACCGGCGAGATGACGGTCACCCTCGCGGCGGTCCCGGAGGGACTCCCGGACCGGATCGAGGCAATAGACGGCGTCGCAGCCGTCTCACTGACCGAGAAGACGCTGACAGTCGGGTGCCGTAACGAGGCGAAAGGGTCGGTCGTCCGGGCCTGCCAGGAGGCTGGCGCGACAGTCGAGAACATCGAGACGAGCAAGGCATCGCTCGAGGACCTCTTTGCCGCCTACACCGGGGGGAGCTGAGATGCGCTGGCAACAGGTCGCCCGCAAGGACGTCGGCGACGCGATCCGTGGCCGGCAGTTGCATCTCCTGGTGGGGTTCTTCCTGTTCGTGGGGCTGGTCATCGGATACGCAGCCACCGGGTTTCTCGGGGGGATACTCGTCTTGCTTCTGGCCTTCCTCGCGCCGCTTGTCGGGCTGGCGTTCACACAGCAGTCCATCGTTGGCAAACGGTCGAGCCACGAACTCACGGTGTTGCTCGGACTCCCGTTCTCGCGTCGGGACGTCGTAGTCGGGACGCTCCTGGGCCGGGCCGTACTGCTCGCCGCCGCACTGGTGAGCATCTACGTCGGGACCACAGTCGGTGCCGTCGTTTCGGGAACGGCAGTCGAAATCGAGCTGTTTGTCGTTGGGCTCGGCCTCTCGCTCGCCCTCGGACTCATTTTCGTCAGCATCGCGCTGGGCATCTCGACGGCGACCCGGAGCACGACGCTTGCGTCGCTGGGGGCCTTCGGCGCCTACCTGCTCTTCGTCTTCCAGCTGTGGGGCCTGCTCCCCGATGGCGTCCGGTATCTGCTAAACGGGTTCAGCCTTTCCGGCGACCGCCCGACGTGGGCGCTCGTGTTCGAGCAGCTCTCACCGTTCGCCGCTGTCCGGAACGCCACCGCGGGGGTGTCGGCTGAACTCGCCGACTCGTTTCCCGTCGTCGCCCGAGCGGTGCCCGAAGACCCACCGGTCTACATGGAACCGTGGGCCGGCGTACTCATCGCAGTCGTGTGGTTTCTCGTGCCCGTGGGTCTGGGGTATCTGCAGTTCGCCCGCAGCGACCTCTGACCGGACGTTGGGACTGCCGGCTGTCACACGGTGAACGAATCTGATACCCCGGGTGTCGGACATCGTGACGAACGCACAGCCAGCAGTATCAGACCGCGCCGGTCTCGATGCGCTCGAACAGGTCGTCGACGAGGTCGCCCGTATCCGCGACGATATCGGCCCAGACCTCGTCGTCGGGTGCCATTCCGACCAGCCGGGCGATGCGCATGATCGAGACGTGATACACCTGCTGGACGCCGGGTTCGTTCTCCCAGATGATGACGTTACACGGGAAGAGACCGCCGACCCGTTTCTCCGAGGCGTCGAGCGCCCGGTTGGCCATCTCCGGATTACAGGCTCCGAGCACGTAGTACGGGTCCCGTCCGGCGTCGACTTTCTCGTTGAGCATGTCCGAGGGGGAAAACTCCACGGGGATCCCAAAGCCTGTCTCCGCACAGCACTCCCGCACGAACTCGATTGCCTCCTCGTGGTCCATCTCGAGTGTCGCCTGTTCCTCGCCGATATCCGCCGCCGCGAGCTGCTGTGGATCGATTGGCAGTGTCATACGTCCAGTTCGGTGTGCTCATTAATAAATCAGTGCCAGTACCACCGGTCGGACCGAGCGTCGCCGCCCCGGGGCTACGACCATCTTCGAGGGTTCACGGCCGACAGGATCATATACTGTCGGACGGAAGTCATGATATTCTGCTCGTTCCACGTGGGGCGAGTGAAAGTATCAACAGTTCCGTCCGACAGTATACTGCCGGCTATACCGACGTGAAGAGATTCGACTCCACGGGGGTCGGAATTGCTCGCGGGCGGAGAGCCGGCGGTATCAGGAGTTCCCCGCAGCCGGAACCGGACCGTCGCCTATGACAGCGCCGACGGCTGCCTCGAACTCCTGGCGGGTCGCGAAGTACGTCTCGTCTACCTCGGCAAGCAGGTCCGCGAGCGCCTGCGGGCCGTCGGGGGTCCGTATCCGTGTATCACCCTCCCGTCGTTCGATTTCGCTCTTTTCGATGCCCCACATGAACCGCGCGGAAATGCGTGCAAGGGGGGCACCCTCGACTGGGTCGCCCTCGCCCAGTTCGACGGCGGGTTCGTCGTCCTCGTCGTCGTCTGCCATAGCTACGTGTTCCCGGCGGCAGGGATTAGAGGTTTCGGGTCCGGGACGCGCCCGACATCCCTATGTCGCGCAGGACCCACGGCAGGATATGGAGTGGCTGCGCCGGTTCGTCTCCCGACGGAAACGCCGTGTTGGCCTCTACGTCGACGGCCCGAACGTCCTGCGCAAGGAGTTCGACACGGACTTCGACGAGGTGCGTGCCGCGGCTGAGGACGAGGGACGGGTGACCGCTGCGCGGCTCTACCTCGACGAACACGCGACGCCGGACCTGCTCAAGGCCGCCGAAGCCCGCGGATTCGAGGTGGTCGTCACCAGCGGTGACGTCGACGTCCGCCTCGCAGTCGACGCGGCAGCCGCCGTCGCCGACGGTCAGGTCGACGTGCTGGTCGTCGTCTCCCGTGACACCGACTTCAAGCCGGTACTCGAACTGGCTGCCGACCGCGGCATCGAAACTGTCGCCGTCGCACCCGGCGAGTACGGCCGGTCGGACGCCCTGCGGAACACGGCCCAGCGCTCCCGGACACTGTGAACAGTCGGCACGTTGTCTGCCGTTGCGACAGTATTATACTGGACTGGGACACCAGGTAGTTCGATGGAGTGGAAGCGAACCGCTGCCCCGACGACACTGATGTCCTGTGACTGTGGCTGTGATGCTGTCGAAGAGAAACCCGACGGCCTCGTCCGGCTGTACCGCTGTGCGGGCTGTCAGTCCAGCCTCGGCGATATCGTGATCGGTCACGAACCCTGAAGCGTCATACGGGCTGCTGTGACTCGGTACCGCCGTCGAACACGGTTCGACGAGGCTCGCGACTCTCCGAGTCGCTCACCGCCGGGTCGGCACAGAGTGTCAGTGTCAGCGGCTGAGACGACGATATTTGCCGAACCGCTCGAAAATACTCACAGCAGTCCGTATCAGTCCCCGCCCATCGAAACGACCTCGTCGAAGAACGAAAGCGAGTCGTGGGGGCCGGGATTCGCCTCGGGGTGGTACTGGCGGGTGATGATGTCGAGGTCGTCACTGTCGAGGCCCTCCGGTGTGTCGTCGTTGACGTTGACCTGCGTGACCTCGAGTTTGTCACCGGGGTCGGCAACCGTGTATCCGTGGTTCTGAGTGGTCATGACCACCCGGTCGGTTCGCAGGTCCCGGACTGGCTGGTTGACACCGCGGTGGCCGAACTCCATTTTCTCCGTCCGGCCGCCGAGGGCGTTGGCGACGACCTGCTGTCCCAGACAGATACCCGCGAGGGGAACCTCGCCGACGAACTCCTCGACGACGTCGCCGGCCCTGACGAAGTTCTCGGGGTCGCCCGGCCCATTGGAGATGAAAAGCACGTCGGGGTCGACGGCGGCCACCTCGTCGGCTGTCGCGTCGTAGGGCAACCGGTGGACGACTGCGCCGCGCTCGACGAGCGACGAGACGATGCTTCCTTTCGCCCCGCAGTCGATCAGCGCAACGTCGGGGCCGGTCCCGTCCGGGTTGTGAACCGTCGGTTCCCGGACCGACACCGACGCGCCGATGTCCTCGTGTTCGGACATGTGCTTGCAGACCTCGAGTTCTGCCAGCGCGTCCTCGGGTGTGGCGTCGGGACCGGCGGCGATGCCGGCTCTCATCGCCCCCTCGTCACGGATTTCGGTGACGATTCCGCGGGTGTCGAGGTGGTCGATGGCGGGGACTCCCTCCGACTGGAGCCAGTCGGCGACGTCCGCGGTCAGTTCGCGGGCGACGACACCTTCGGGCTGGACGTGGTCGGACTCGAAGCGATCCTCCCGGACGCCGTAGTTGCCGATAAGCGGGTACGAGAAGGTGAGCAACTGCTCGGCGTAGCTCGGGTCGGTGAGGCTCTCCTCGTAGCCCGTGTAGGCAGTCGTGAAGACGAGTTCCCCGCGTGTCGTGCCCGGCGAGCGGGCGCGCGCCTCGACGACGCGCTCCCCCTCTATGGCGACGTAGGCGTCTGTCATTACGAGATGCGTATGCAAGGTCCGGTCATAAGGGTTGCTTTCGAAGGTGAGTTACGAAATTCGTAGCGTTGAAGTTGTCGGCCCCGGAACCAACACATCTCGATGGACGACCTCGACCACGAGATACTGGCTATCCTTCGCCGGGACGCGCGGACCCCGTACACCGAAATCGCGGACCGCGTCGGGACCTCCGAAGGAACCATCCGGAACCGGGTCGAACGGATGGTCGAATCCGGTGTCATCGACCGGTTCACCGTCGCGACCCGGACGGGCAACGTCCAGGCGATGATCGAGGTCAGCGTGGACGTTGACGTCAACACCGACTGGCTCACCGAGGAACTGGTGGCGTGGGACCCCGTCGACTACGTCTGGCAGGTGTCAGGCGAGGACGATATCGTCCTCGTCGTCGATACGGCAGACACCGACGCGCTCAACGCGCTCATCACGAAAGTCCGCGAGCGCGACGAAGTGATCTCGACGAAGACACGCCTGATCCTCGACGAGTGGCTCGAGTGAGCCCCGACAGCAATCGAAGCCGGTTTGTGCCCGGTCGTCAGTACATTCGTCAATGAACCCCACCGAGCCAGGAGCGGAGGGCGAGCACGAGAACGCCGGGGAAGACGTCATCGCCGTCGACGCCAACGACACTGAACAGGGCCTCGTCAACCGGCTCGAGGCACACACCGGAGACGGGGTTCGACACCGCGCGTTCACCACACTGCTTTTCGACCAGCGGGACCGCATCCTGCTGGCACAGCGCAGCCCGGACAAACGCCTCTGGGACACGTACTGGGACGGCACTGTCGCCTCCCATCCCGTCAAAGGACAGACCCAGGTCGAAGCCGCCGCCGAACGGCTCCGGGAGGAACTCGGCGTCGCCCCCACCCAGTACGACGACCTCCAGGTGACCGACCGCTTCGAGTACAAGCGATACTACCACAACGAGGGCATCGAACACGAGGTCTGTGCGGTCTTGCAGGCGACGCTGTTGGACACACACCTCGAGCCGGACCCCGAGGAGGTCGGTGGCGTCATGTGGGTTCCCTACAGCCGGCTCTCCAACAACCCCCGGTGGTACCGCCAGCTCCGGCTCTGCCCGTGGTTCGAGATCGCGATGCGCCGGGACCAGCAGTGATCGGCGAGCGAGCCTGACAGGTCCTCCGGCTCGGTGGGTTCGACGGATCACCCCGGACGCTCTCAGGGACAGTTATCGGTGTCGAACGACTGTTTTGCAGTCCCCTGGTTGACCGTCCGCGTCTCCCCGGAGGCGAGGTCCATCACCACAGCGAGCCCCCCGTAACCATGTGTCTGGTCGTGGCCACGGACGACGACACAACTCACTTCCGCAGGGACGTCGATCGCCTCGGACCGGGTGAAAGGCTGCTGTGAATGTGCGTGCAGGAGGTCGCGCCGACCGAGGCGTGTCCCGTCCGGTCGCTCGACCTGCCACCAGTTCGCATAGCCCTCCTCCCCGTCGTCGTCGTGATGAAGCGTAACGTCGAACGTGTACGTCCCGTTCTGTTCCTCGACAGCGACGCCGACCACGTTTGCCTCCCGGGGGTCGAGGTCCTCGCCGTCAGCGTCTCCCCCATCGGCACCGTCGCTGTCCGCGTCGTCCCCCGTCGACGGTCCGTCGTCGGCGTTCCCGGAATCCGTGTCCCCGCTCTCGGCACAGCCCGCGAGTGTTGCGACGGCGACAGCGCTCGACAGGCTGGTCAGCAAACGACGACGGGAGGGACCCGACCGACTCATGCAGATCCGTTCGGGCCCCCAGGAAAAAACCCTTACCCGGGAAGGGTCGCGCGCTACAGGCGTGGGCCGGAGTGGGTGGCCGGGGGACAGTGCCCGGTTCCCCCTGTCGGCTGACGGAACGAACCGCTCCACGGATGGAGGGGTGGCACGGGGAAGCCGGACCCCGACCAGCAGCCAGTCACCGTGTTCCCGACGGACAGGCCAGTTGGCGAGCCACAGGCCAACACCGCGGGAGTGGTACAGGGACGTCTCGCTCCACTCGCCGACCGTCTGCCGGGAGGGACGTGCCACTCACTCGGCGGTTCGTGAGCGAACCGCTGCCCAGACGGCGATACCACCCAGTAGCAGTGCAGGGATCATGGGAAAGATGAGGTAGGTCTGGGTCAGCGAGAGACCGGCGTAGCTGAGGACCCCGTGAAGCTGGGGCAAGAAGAGAACGATAGCGGGAACGACCAGAAACGCCAGGACGACGACCCCGACCAGCAGCCAGCCACGCCAGTCGAACGCCTCCTGTTCGGGTGGCTTGTGTTTGGTGAGGGCGGTGTTCCCGGGGACAGTAGCACTGGCTGCCGTCGGAGCTGGCTCGGCTCCCGGTGTGTCCGTGGCGCTGTCGGTCGACCCGTCGGCATTCGGGGACGACTGCCCGCCGCCGTCGGATGTCGGCGCAGCGTTCGCAGACTGCCCGCCGCCGTCGGATGTCGGCGCAGCGTTCGCAGACTGCCCGCCGCCGTCCGTTTCTGCCGGTCTGGATGCGTCCCCGGTGTTAGGCGTCATACACGCTGTCGGGTTTTACAACTACTTTGCCAAAACCCTCACGTTCCTCGAGCATCTCGTGTGCGCGGGCGGAGTCACTCATCGGGAGGACGTCCCGGATGCGGGGCTCGAAGGCACCCTCCCAGACGAGGTCGAGGACATCGTCGACCTCGCCGGGTGTGGCCATGGTCGAGCCCAGTACCTCGAGTTGGTTCCAGAAGATGCGGTTGAGGTCGGTCTCGGGGTTGCCGCCGGTCGTCGCACCGCAGGTGACGACCCGGCCGCCCTTTGCGAGGCTCTTCAGCGAGTCCTGCCAGGTGACCGCACCGACGTGGTCGACGACGACGTCGACCCCACGCTTGTCGGTGTAGTCGCGGATCTCGGCGGCGAAGTTATCGGCCTCGTAGTTGATCAGGTGGTCGGCGCCGACCTCGTCGGCGTATGCGAGTTTCTCCTCGCTGCTCGCGGTGGCGTACACCTCCGCACCGACGTAGTCGGCGATCTGGACGGCGGCGTGGCCAACACCGCCACTCGCTCCGAGCACGAGGACGGACTCGCCGGGGTCGAGGTCCGCACGCGTGACCAGCATCCGCCAGGCCGTCTGGAAGACGAGCGGCGCAGCGGCGGCGGTCTCCCAGTCGACATCCGCCGGAACCGGGACGAGATTCTCGGCGGGGACGACCGCCTGCTCGGCGTGGACGCCCCGGACGTGCTCGCCGATGAGATGAAAGTTGACACACCTGCTCCGGTCGCCGTCGCGGCAGAACTCACACTCGCCACAGGAGACCCCTGCGGAGACGGCGACGCGGTCCTCTTCCTCGAACCGGTCGACAGCGTCGCCGACCGCAGCGACCACACCGGCAGCGTCACTGCCGGGGATGTGGGGCATCTCCAGGTCGAGGCCGGGCATCCCCCGCCGCGTCCAGACATCGAGATGGTTCAACGCGCCGGCTTTGATGTCGACGAGGACCTCGCCGCGGCCGGGGTCGAGGTCCTCGAACTCGCCGTACTCGAGAACGTCCCTGTCGCCGTGTTCAGAGAACTGAACTGCGTGCATATCGGGGCGAAGGGGCACCGATCCGATAACTGTAGCGGTTGCGCGTGCCAGCGACCGATAACTTCCGCGCTGTCCCACTGACAGCCGGCAAACGGAGCGGTCACCGCCGCCTGTCCGGAGTCGAGTGACTGGCCGGCGCCGGGTGGCCGTGCTGGGGGACAGACTGGTACCGGGTTTTTGCGTTTGCAGGGCAAACAGCCGGTATGGTCGATTTTCAGTCGCGGGACACGCGTCGTGCGCCGAGCGACGACGGGACGGACCCGGAAGCCGACGCAACCGGGAACGACGAGACGGCCGACCACAGCGACACGGAACCGAACGAGGGCGAAGAGACTTTCTCGTATGCGGTGGTCCGGGTGACCGGGGAGGGGTCGGTAAAAGACGACGACGTCGGCGACGCTGTCGTGGCCGGACTCGAACGCGGAGACGGGATTGTGACGACCCGTGACCTCGTCCAGCCGGAGTACGACGGGTTGCAGAACGTTGCCGTGGCGCTGACCGACCGGGAGGACGTCGACGCAGTCGTGTTCGTCGGCGGAACCGGGGTCGAACCGTCCGACCGGACCGTCGACGCGCTCGACCCGCTGTTCGACAAGCATCTGCCGGGGTTCGGGGAGTTGTTCAGGCGGTACGCGACCGACGCTGTCGGCAGCGCGACTATTAGAACACGGGCGACCGCCGGCATCATCGACGGGGTCCCGGTGTTCGTCCTCCCGGGCAACGCCGACGCCGCCAGGATGTCTATCGACAGGCTCGTGATCCCGGAAGCGCCGGCGCTCGCCGAGGACGCGAGCAGCCAATAGCCCGCGTCGCAGTCCGCGTCCGCTCGCCGCAGTTTCCCATACGAGGCCGCCGCGCCGGAGGCCACGGAGGTCGCACGTGCGGCAGGTTTATACTCATGTACGAGGCGAATACCCCGCACCACCGTGGGCGGGGGAAGATTCAAGCAGTCGGATCCCCTGTTTCTTTCAGATGGAAACAACGCCGCCAGGGCCGCGTGGCGAACCGCTTTTCGGGAGCAGCCGCCGGTACGCGGACGACCCATTCCGGTTTCTCTCGGCCTGCGAGCGCGCCTACGGGAATATCGCCCGGTTCGACCTGGGGCCGATGGAGACGTACCTCGTGACGGACCCGGAAACGATCCAGCGGATACTGGTCGGGGAGGCCAACAGCTACCGCAAGCCCGACTTCCAGAGCGACGCGCTCGGCGACCTGCTCGGCGAAGGGTTGCTGCTCAGCGAAGGTGACACGTGGGCGAAACAGCGCAAGTTGGCGAATCCGGCCTTCTCCATGGGACGGCTCGCGTCGTTCGACGACCGCATCGTCGGCCACGCCGAGTCGATGCTTTCCGACTGGGAGGTGGGACAGGAGCGGGATGTTGAGCGGGAGATGACCCACGTCACGCTCGACGTCATCACGGACCTGATGCTGGGGACACAGCTCGGTGAGGAGCGGATTCGGACGATCCAGGAGAGCCTCGAACCGCTCGGGGCGCAGTTCGAGCCCGACCCGGTCCGGTTCGCGATGCCGTCGTGGGTGCCGATGCCGGGCGACCGCGAGTACCGGTCGGCACTGTCGACACTCGAGAGCGTCGTCGACGATATTGTCGCCGAGCGCCGGGGAACCGAGGGCGGCGAAGACGGACCGATGGATCTCCTGTCGATCCTCCTCCGGGCACAGAAGCGCGGGGAACAGCGCGAAGAGCAACTGCGGGACGAGGTCGTCACCATACTGCTCGCGGGACACGACACGACCGCACTGACGCTGACCTACACCTGGTACCTGCTCTCCGAACACCCGCATGCACGGGAACGCGTTCACGAGGAGATCGACGCCATCGACGGGCAGCCGACGATGGACGACGTACGCGAGTTGACGTACACGGAGTGGGCGATCGACGAGGCGATGCGGCTCTATCCGCCGGTGTATACGATCTTTCGCGAGCCCGTTCACGACGTCGAACTGCTGGGTTACGAGGTGGCGGCAGGGATGTCGGTGATGCTCCCACAGTGGGCCGTTCACCGCTCGCAGCGCCACTGGGACCGCCCGGAACAGTTCGAGCCGGAGCGCTGGCAGCCAGAGCGCAGCCGTGACCGACACCGGTTCGCGTATTTCCCCTTCGGCGGTGGCCCACGGCACTGTATCGGCAAGCATCTGGCGAAACTCGAGGCACAGCTCATTCTCGCGGTCGTGGCCGACAGGTACGAACTCGAGTACGCCCGCGACGGGACGTTCGACCTCCGGCCGTCGCTGACGATGCACCCGGCTGACGGGATGCCGATGCGGCTCCGCGAACGGTGAGCCATCGCGAAGCCGTATATCCCATGGAACGCACAGCTAACAGCGCGTGAGACGCCAGTCCCCCCACCCTGCATTCGGGCCACTCGTACCAACATAGTAATGCCGGTGATTTAACTACGAACCAGCCTATTTGGTAGTGTGAACGAATCCCAGCGACGGCAGGGGAAGGAAATACACCGGGAGACCGGCAAAACCTTCTATTACGCCACGCGGGTGCTGCCCGAGCGTATCCGGGAACAGACGTACGTCCTCTACGGGTTTTTCCGCATCGCGGACGAAGTTGTTGACGACGGTTCCGACCGCCCCGCAGAAACCAGACGCACCGAACTCGAGCGGATCCGGGAGGTGGCTCTTGGCAACCAGGACGCGACGGAGCCAGTCGTCGAGGCGTTCTCGGACGTGCGCGAGAACGCAGGGATCCCCGACGAGGAAGTCGACGCGTTCATCGATGCGATGCTCGCCGATATCGACACGGATCGGTACGAGACGTACGACGACCTCGAGGGATATATGCGGGGCTCGGCGGCAGCGGTCGGCAATATGATGCTGGCCGTGATAGAGTCCGACCACCCGGAGAAGGCACGCCCCCACGCGATGGCACTCGGGAACGCGTTTCAGCTCACGAATTTTATCCGTGACGTCCGCGAGGATATCCGTGAACTCGACCGGGTGTACCTGCCCCAGGAGACACTCCGCCAGTACGATGTGACCGTCGACCAGCTCCGCCGCGAGGAATGTACGCCGGGGCTCAGACAGGCGGTCAAGTCCGAGGTCAGGCGCGCCGAACAGCTGTACAGGAAGGGCGTTTCCGGTATCGAGTACCTGCCGAGAGACTGCCAGTTCGCAGTCGTGCTCGCGGCGGTACTTTACGCCGAACACCACCGGCTCATCCGCAAACAGGAGTTCGACGTGCTCTCGAGCCCCCCATCGCTTTCCCGCGCACGGAAGCTGTGGGTCGTCGCCCGGACGTGGTGGAACTGGCGGCGCTTTAGCGACCCGGTGACCGTGTTCCGCCGTGTCAGTGCCGTTCCTGCCGACGACGGCCAGCGAGGCGAGTCGGAGCACGGGATCCCGTCACCGAAATGAAGGGATACGGGCAGTCCCGACGGGGAAGTCGAACCGGTCGACGGCGGCGAGTGAGCCAGCAAACAGCGCGGCGATAGCGACGGGAATCCACGCGCCGTAGAACGCATTCACGAGGCCCCACAGCAACACGAAACTCACCATATCGTCGAGGATATACGGGCAGGTGGTGACCCGGTCGAGGATGTCGAGCCAGCGGAAGGCAACGTCGATGAGTGCAGTCGCAACGACGGCACTCAGCACCCAGCCCGCGTAGTTCAGCAGCGGCACACCGTAGTAGCCGCCGGCCCCGAACGACCAGAACCCGAGTGCGACCGCCGCCGGGTCGAGCACCAGGTCGACGGCGACGACCGTCGCCGCGACGGCTGGAACTCTGATCGGGGCGTGTCGCGCCCGCTCGCCGAGCGCGAGCAGACAGAGCAGGTAGCTGTTGAGCACGAGCGGAATGAAAAACAGCGGGAGCGCGTAGGGAATAGTTTCCCAAAGCATCGGTCCGAGCGACACTTCGTAGGTGAACTCGCCGTACGGCAGACCGGTCCTGGCACCGACGTACTCGATGGCATACGTGTAGGTGATCAGCGTCCCGAGCGCGAGTCCCGCGCGGCGGTCGACGAGCGGCGCGAGACCGGAGAGAAGCGGCAGGCGCATCACGAACACCCCCGCGAGGACGAACCAGGGGTTGAACGCAAGCGGGTCAGGCAGGAACCCCTCCGCGCTGGCAAGGAGCATCACGCCCCCGACGAGCGGGAAGACGATGGCGATAGTGAAGCGGTTGTTTCTGACAAACCCATCGAGCGTGAGTTCCGCGGTCCGCCGGTCCGAGAACGCACCCCGGAGGGTCTCGACGTCGGGAATACCGCCGCCGGAGTCGCCTTCAGCCATACTGGATCACCCAGATGCCCCCCATCGTCAGGACGGCACCGACAACCGTGTTCAGCACCGGGAACCACCAGTACGCCCGGTCGATATCGACCGACAGCAGGACGATGCCGGCGACAAACAGCGGGTAAACCACGAGAAGCGCGCCCAGCGCCAGGTGCACGCCAGCGAACAGAACGGCGGCGACGAGCCAGCAGCCGGCGCAGTACGCGAGCGTCCGTCGCTCGCCGAGCACCGTCGCAGTCGTCCGGATACCCGCAGCGGTGTCCGGTTCGATGTCGGGGATCGCGGAGAAGGTGTGCATCCCCATGGTCCAGGCCCACCCGGCGGCGACGGCGAGCGCCGGCGGGAACGAACCGGTCAGGGTCGCGTAGCCGACGACCCCCGGGAGGATGTAGAGCCCGTTCGAGAGCGAATCCAGGAAGGGCGTCGTCTTGAACCGGATCGGCGGGGCGCTGTAGGCGTAGCCGAGGAGGTAGAAGCCGGCAAAGACGACGAGTGCCGGCGTCGGGAGGACTGGAACGAACGCGAGGCCGAGGAGTGCCGCGACGGCGACAGTGAAGGTGACGGCAGGGCGGCCATTGAACCGGACCTCCCTGCCCTCGTCGGCTTTCTTCGGGTTGATATCGTCGATATCCCGGTCGAACACGTCGTTGACACCGTAAAGAAAGAGGTTTGCAGGGACGAGAAAGTAGAGGAAGAGGGCGACGGTCACCGGCGAGAAGAACTCGCCGGGCGTGCTCGCGCCATAGACGACACCGACGACGAGCGGGCCGGCGAGATACAGCCAGAAGCGCGGCCGGGAGAGCCAGAACAGGTAGCCCACGAGGGTCTGCTCGGACGGGGAAAGCGCTGTGAGACGGTCGGTGACATCCGGCACGCGTTCAACGAATACTACGGCTCCATCGTTTTACTTTCCGCGGTTCCGGGCAACACAGCGGGAGATACCGATCAGGGCCGGACGGTGGCCACGTCTTCGATGAGCGCGTTCGCAGTGTGTTGCCCGCTGATCAGGCACATCGGCACGCCGATCCCCGGCGTGGTGAACGACCCGGTGAAGTAGAGCCCCTCGACCGCGGACGAGCGGTTCGACGGCCGCAGGAGCGCCGTCTGTCGGAGCGTGTGTGCCAGCCCGAGGGCGGTCCCTTCGGTTGCGTTGTACCGGTCGCCGAAGTCGGAGACGGAGAACTGTTCCTCCACGACGATGCGGTCGCGCAGGTCGACGCCGGTGTGCTCGGCGATATCGGCGAGGATCTTGTCGCGGTACTGCTCGCGGAGCGCGTCGCCGTCTGCGAGGCCGGGGGCGATCGGAACGAGCACGAACAGGTTACTGTGTCCTGCGGGTGCGACCGACTCGTCGGTCTGGGAGGGAACGCAGAGGTAGTACGCCGGCTCGTCCGGCCAGGCCGGCTCCTCGAATATCTGCTCGAAGTGAGGGTCCCAGTCCTCGGGCAAGACGAGCGTATGGTGGGCAAGCGGGTCCACGTCGCCCTCGACACCTAGGTACAGGAGAAACGCCGAGGGGGCATAGGTGCGCGACTCCCAGTAGTCGTCATCGTACTGGCGCTCGTGGGCCGGCAGCAACTCCTGCTCGACGTGGGCGTAGTCGGCGTTGGCGACGACACGGTTGGGCCGGTACGTCTCTGCCTCGGTCTCGACGATGAAACCGTCGTGTCCGCGGGTGATGCCCGTGACCTCCCGGTCCGTCTCGTAGGTGACCCCGAGTTCCTCGCCCAGTTCGACGACGCCGTCGACCACCGCGCCCAGCCCGCCGTCGGGGTAGTAGACGCCGAGGTTGAAGTCGACGTGGCTCATGATGTTGTAAAGCGCCGGAGTGTTGTGTGGCGCGCCGCCGAGAAAGACGAGCGAGTACTGCATGATTTGCTGGAGTTTCGGGTGGTCGAAGTACTTCTCGACGTGGCTTTGCATCGAACCGACCAGCCGCAACCCGATCGGCGCGGCGCGCATCACGTCGGGGTCGACCCAGTCGCGCCAGCGCGAGCGGTCCTCGTAAACGAACTTCTCCATGGCCGTCTCGTAGTGGCGCTGGCTGGTCTCGAGATACTCGTCGAACGCATCGGCGGCTCCGGGTTCGTAGGACTCGAACACCTCGCGCATACGGTCGTGGTCGCCGCTTGCGTCCACCCGGTCCCCGTCCTTGAAGAAGATACGGTAGTGGGGGTCGAGGCGCTGCAGGTCGTAGTACTCCCCCGGCGTCGTCCCGAAGTGGGCAAAAAAGCGCTCGAAGACGTCGGGCATCAGATACCACGACGGCCCCATGTCGAAACGGAAGCCGTCGCGCTCGAGGCGACTCGCCCGGCCACCCAACTGCTCGTTTTTCTCAAGCACGCGCACGTCGGCACCGGCATCGGCGAGATAGCAGGCGGCAGAGAGTCCTCCGAACCCGCCGCCGACGACGGTCACCGTCGTTCCGGACAGTCGTGTCATCGCCTGCCTGTAAGGGGGCGAGCGGGATAAACAGCCCCCCAAACGACGTGGGTGTGCCAGCGCGGCGGGCCAGGTCTCGCGGTACCGGCGGCGGGAATAAATAAAAGACAGTACCGGTACAAGAGCCGATATGGATGGAGACACCGCAGTCGTGACCGGTGCAAGCCGTGGCATCGGGGAAGCAGTGGCGCGGGCGTTCGCAGCGGCGGGCGCCCACGTCGTCATCTGTGCCCGGGAGAAAGACGAAATCGAGCAGGTCGCCGAGGGGATCCGCGAGGAGGGCGGACGGGCGACGGCCACCCGCGCCGACGTGCGCGACCAGTTCGACGTGGAGCGGTTGATGGAGAAGGCGTCGGCAGTCGGTGACGGGATCGACATCGTGGTCGCAAATGCAGCAGTGTATCACGGCGAGACGGGCGGAACCCCCCTCTCCGCGGAGTCGTACGCCGCGTTCGACGACCACCTCCGGACGAACGCGCGTGGCACGTTCGCCACGATCCGGGAGGCGATCCCCCATCTCAGCGACGACGCGCGAGTCCTCGTCGCCTCCGGGTCGGTCGCACGGGAACCGCACCCCGGCTACGGGTCCTACGCCGTCTCGAAGGCCGCAGCGGAGGCGATCGCCCGCGGCTTCGCCGCCGACACCGACCACGCCATCTGCGTCGTCGATCCGGGTCAGGTGGCGACGTCACTCAGCGGCGGCCGGGGCCACGACCCGGAAGACGTCGCCGAACAGTTCCGGTGGGCGGCTGTCGATGCCCCGGCGGACGCCATCGACGGCGAAATTATCGACCGGCGCGACTGGCGCTCGGCGACCTCCTGATCGGAGCATGGGACTGATACTGTCGGCTGTAACGTTTTGAAAGAATTCGACACCCCGGGGTAGCGAATATCTGTACGAACGTACAGCCGGCAGTATCAGGGAACGGCAGTGTGAACTTAGGAACGAAGTCTGCAGGATAAGCAACCGAAGGCGACGGCGCACTGACGCCACCCCTGGAAGCCCTCGTGAGCGTACTCTCTTCTGTTGGCCAGCAGCGACCAACTCCGGTCGCTAAGTTAGCGGTGCGCAGGAAACCGAGGGTAGTTTTATGTGAATGCTCACTTTCGAGACCCGGTTGAGCTAGAGTGCAGATTTTCGTTGACGCCGATTCT
>JAZKTU010000212.1:0-2584 GCA_036625385.1 Halovenus sp.
CCTCCATGCTGATGTTGTACGCTTTCCCGCGGTGGCTGTACTCGATCCGGCGTATTTCAGTAGTCTGAACCTCCTGTAGACCACCGTCGGAGACGAGCCCGGCCTCGAATTCCTCCCTCCTGTAGTGTTCGTGATGAGGGAGCTCTCCGTCGCCGACCACGACGAAAGTGTACTCGTCGCCGTACGTTTCCAGGAACTCTTCCACTTTCTCCGTCTGCCCCCACAGTTCGGCGACTCCCTTGACCTCAATTACCGTATCGTCGACTAGGAAGTCGGGATGGAACACCGAGTCGGAGAGTTCGAACGCCGGTTCGTACTCGTACTCGACCTCAGCAGCCTGCAACGTCTTTGCGACCTCGTACTCCCAGTCGGACCGGACGAGGTGGCCAAGTTCCTCGCTGTGTCGGATGTTCCCTCCTCCCGTCGGCGCGTGTCCCTGCAGTGCTTCCGAAACTTTTTGTGCGACCTCGGGGTCCCGCATCGGATTGTTGTCCCCCGTGATGTCATAGACTGGGTAGTCACAGTTTTCAGTGCTCTTTTTGATGAGTTCTTCTCGCCTGTCGTCGCTCAGACCGGCCCACCACTCAATCATGGTCTCTCCGATCTCTTTTTTGACCGTTTCGGGGTCAGCATCGACAACCCACTCCTCCCACGAGGTGCCGGAGCGCATCTCGCTAAGCGTTTGTCGGAACTGTTCGATAGTCTTCTCATCCATTTCCCAGACCGGGATGCCGTGGAACTTGCCCCCGTAGTTCGGGTTGTTCTCTCCCGAGAACCTCCCGTCTGAGAGGCTCTTCACAATTTTTTCGCGACGCTCGTCGGACCACTCTGTCCCGTACATAGGATTACCCTGTCCTCGCATTTCACGGCTGTGGCCCTCGTTCTTACAATCGAGAGAACAGTATCTACCCGCAGTCCAGGTATCACAGATTTCGCACCGAGACACCCCAATATCGTCTTTGAAGTCGGCTATTTTGTCGCCAACTTCCAGTTCTTGGAGCTCCTTCTCGACGAGACGCCCGTCGTTCCCGACCACGAAGAACGGGTGACTGAGGCTCGCGAGAACCGTCCGTCCACCCTCCAGTTCGAGTTCGAAGAAATCCGCAACGCCAGAGTCGACGAGTTTGCCCTTGTCCGAGTGGATCTCGTTCGTCTCGAAGTCGACGGACGGCATCGGTTCACCTTCAGGGTCCACCTCTTCTATTGGCTTCACTTCGGGTGATGATGGATATCCAGTGACGACCTCCGTTCCCGGGGGCACACACAGGGCGTCGGCCTCGTCAAGGAATATAATCCGGTAGTCGGCCCCGCCGAAGGAGGTCCGTGCGAAGGACTTGATCCGGTCGCGGACCACGTCGATGCCGCGCTCGTCGGAGGCGTTGAGCTCGAGGAAGTGGTCGGTCCAGTCCTCGCCGTAGAGTTCTTTGGCGATAGCCATCGATGCGGTAGTTTTGCCTGTACCTGCCGGACCTGAAAATAACATATGTGATAAGTCATTTCTATCTACATAACTCTGCAGGCGCTCGGTGATGGTCTCCTGGCCCACGATCTCCGCGAGGGTCTGTGGGCGGTACTTCTCCAGCCAGATCTCCTCGCGGCCCCCGCTGTCGGCGTCGGCCTCGGCCTCGCTCATACTCACGGGATGGCTCGCGGCGTGCATAAACCCCGCGAGACCGATGCCGGGCACCCGTCCGCGGAGGAAGACACGGGGAACGCGACACGCTGAAATCCCTCGGCCGCCGAGACGTGGCTATGCCAACCGTCGCCGTCGAGTTCGCAGGCGAGGGAGTCCGGGAGGTAGAGGGGGAGACCTACGCGGACCTGCTCGGTCCCTTCGGGGTGAGTCGCCACGAGGTGGCCGTGCTGGTCGACGGCACCCCCGTCCCTACCGACGCCCCCGTCCCCGGGGACGTGGGGACCGTGCAGGTCGTCCGGCTGGTCGAAGGCGGGTAGCCCCGGCGGAAAACCGCGAAGGGGTTTTTTCCACCGCACCCGTTCGGTCAAATATGGCCGTTTCCCTCCCGGCACTCCCGACCTCGCCGGCGGCCGGTGAGTCGCCGTGACGGCCGTCCGCGAGGCGGCCATCGTGGACCTGCCGGACGTGCTCAACATCATCGACGGGGCCGCGCTCCGGGTCGACGTCGACGACCTGCGCGAGCGCATCGCCAGCGGGGACGTGCTCGTCGCCGTCGAGGAGGGGCGCGTACTGGGGACGCTCGTCCTCGACGGCGACCGGGTCGCCGCGGTCGCGGTGCGCCGGGGCCGCCGCGACCAGGGGGTCGGGACCGCGCTAGTCGAGGCCGCCGCCGACCGGCGCGACCGGCTGGTGGCGGAGTGTGACGCCCGGGTCCGGCCGTTCTGGGAGTCGCTGGGGTTCGACATCGAGCCCGCCGAGGAGCCCGACCGATACCGCGGGGTCCGCCACACCGGGTCCGAGTAACCCTACACGTGCGGGGCGACCAGGTCCCGGCCGGCAACCAGAAGCTCCTCGACCCGTTCCTGGCTCGTGGCCTCCGCGTAGACCCGCATCTTCGGCTCGGTCCCCGAGGGCCGGACGAGCAGCCAGGTCCCGTCCGCGA
This sequence comes from Halovenus sp., assembly GCA_036625385.1. Taxonomy (GTDB): domain Archaea; phylum Halobacteriota; class Halobacteria; order Halobacteriales; family Haloarculaceae; genus Halovenus. The sequence goes on from JAZKTU010000212.1 coordinate 2,580, forward strand.
GCGCG
>JAZKTU010000213.1:0-2540 GCA_036625385.1 Halovenus sp.
ACCAGAACCGGTCGTCCCGCGTTCTGCACGACCCGGTCGGTCACGCTTCCGATCTGATCGGTCTCCGTGTGGGAGTGACCGTGGTATCCGAGCACGATCAGGTCGGCGTCGACTTCGTCGGCATAGCTGATAATCTCGACGTACGGTTTCCCGTGACAGCAGCGAGTGGTGACCTCGACGCCGAGTCCCTCACCTCTCTCTGCAATCTCTGCGAGCTCATCGTTCCCCCATTCTTCGACTTCGATGGTTTCCAGTTCCATGCTGCTCAGGGCCGGCTCGGCGTGTCGGTCCGTATCGACGACGAAGACGGCGTGAAGCTCGGCACCGTGTTGCTCGGCCTGTTCGAGCGCGTGTGTCGCTGCGCGGTTCGCATCAGCACTCCCATCTGTCGCAACGACAATTGTGTCGTACATACTAGCTGACATGCCCGGCACCTATTTCAATCTGCTTACCATTCTCAGACAGTGGTAATCAGTTGTCATATACGGCGCGAGCGAGCGTCACCAGACCCATAATGCAGCGCAGGTAGCATACCGGCTATGACACCTCCGAGGGCGTAACTGTCTTTTTTACGAGCCGGTGGCAGTCACGGCTCGATGTTCTCCCGGAAGCCCGGTGCCAATCCGGTCTGCCGGATTCCGGCCAGGTCCGTTATCTCGAACTCGTAGAGTGCGACCCCGCCGGAGGTGGTGGCCGTCTGGAGCGTGTTGGGCCGCCAGGCGTTCTGGGTCATCGCCGTGATATCCGACCACTCCTCTTCAGGCACCCTGGTGATATCGCCTGCAAGCATCACGCTCTGCCACTCGAACGCCGTCTCGATCTCGTAGACGAGAAACCGGCCACGACCGGCCTCCTCAGTCAGGTCCGCCTTCTGACTCGATTCACCCAAAAGATAGGTGAAATAGAGGCAGGCCCCGTCGTCAAAGCCGTACGATAACGGCAGCAGATACGGGACGTCCGTCGTCGGAAGCCCCAGTACCCCGGTCGAGTGTTCGGCGAGGAATTCCCGAATCTCTTCGTCGTCCATCTGTTCAAGGCCATACTCTTCTAATTGGTCGATTGTCATGGGTCGCGTCTGATCATCCAGTTACGTATCACGAATGCGACCCCACGGTAAAAAAAGTAGAGCGAGGTACTCCAGTGGAGTGTGATACGGATACTGTCTCCTCCGAAGTCGCCCGGTACTCGCCGGCCAGTAGTACATGTGTCCGCTCGTTTTCAGCCAGTGAGAAGTATCACGGGGCTCTATACTGTTGCACGACCAACACGAACGCATGGACTTCGACGAGTTCACCGGCGAGATACAGCACAGGCTCGAACTACCCGGCACAGGTGAGGCCGTCCGTGCGATCCGCGCGACGCTGCTGCCCCTGGGGCAGCGCATCCCCGAAGAGAACGCTGATGACTTCGCCGCCTCCCTCCCGATGGAGATAAAGTGGTACATGACTGGTGCGGTCCAGGACCACGGCCAGCGGTTTGACTGGTCTGAGTTCGTCGACCGCGTCGCCGAAATATCGGGCGCCGACCCGTCGGACGCGGCGTACCACGCGCGCGTCGTTGTCGATCTGACGCATACGGTCGTTCCAGCGGGCGATTTTCAGGATCTCCGCGGCCAACTCCCGGAAAGCGAAGACGATGAAAACTGGGGTGAACTCTTCGGAATCGTCGATGCCGGCGGCTGGGGCGAGGCGGAAGAGGCGCAAACGGGCGGTGGCCCACAGTAGTCTGTTGAGAGCCTGCAGGCGGGACTCCAGCAGCGGTTCTCACGGCCTGTCCTCAATTGGATATATTCCCGACACTTGCTGGTAATACCTGTACGATTGTTACGCTCCCCCTCCATACTCAGGGTCGCACATTGATGAGACCCGCTGGCGACACAATCGAGCTATGCTGTGGGCACGCTGGAGTTCCAATATCCCGAGAATCGCGCAACAGTTTATCTATTGACAGCAATGAAATACAAACACAGCAATGTTCGATTCAATCCTGATTCCGACCGACGGCAGCGAACACGCGACCCGGGCCGCCGAACACGGGGCGGCCCTGGCCCGTGTATTCGGCGCGAGCCTGCACGTCTTGGCTGTCATAGACACGCGAACAGCGGGCGGGCCATTCAGCGGCAGTGACCTCGAAGACGAGATAATCGACCGCATGACGGCCGACGCCGAAGAAACACTCACCGACATCACGGACGCTATCGATGTCCCCGGAGGGATACAGACGAGCGTCCGCGAGGGAAGCCCTGCCGACGAGATTCGCACGTACCGCGACGACCACGATGTAGACCTGATAGCAATGGGCACGCACGGCCGTACGGGTGTCGGACGGTATCTCGCCGGGAGCGTGACAGAGAACGTCCTTCGGCAGGCCGATGTCCCTGTCCTCACCGTTCGTGCAACCGACCGGAGTCGCGACACCGCTCCCTACGATGATATTCTCGTCCCGACGGACGGAAGCGCGCCCGCAGCGGCCGCAGTCGAGCCCGCATGCGAGATTGCGGCCCAGTTCGACTCCCGCGTTCACGCGGTGAACGTCGTCAA
>JAZKTU010000065.1:0-15905 GCA_036625385.1 Halovenus sp.
ATCCTCTCCATCTAACAGTTATGTGGTTGACCTGTCTGACGAAATCCAGGACGGTGAGTGCTGACTCGATGGAAACGCTGCTACGCCATGAGAGCGTGAACCAGGATGGGGCGCAAGAGACCGACCTGTATTCCGTGCCACAGAGCACGTCGTGCTGACTGGTCCGTGTGCGAAAGAAGCCGAGTCATGGGCGTTACAGCCCGGATGCCGCGGGCGGCCCTCAGTGGCCGGTCGGGGCCAGCGTTAGCGACGGCTTTCGCCAGACAGCGACCGCACCGCGAGAAGATATCGTCCGCCTGCCGGCTGGGAGCACCGCAGACTACAGGACGGCGTAACTATTTTGTCGAAAACGGTGGTTTGTCTAGGTAGCAGCGTTTCCATAGGTGAAACTCGCAATCAGTGCACGGTTTCAGCGGCACACTGGCGGTGGAGTGTACATCCATCGGCTCGGACCGCCGGGAATCGATACGCCACCCGGGCGTTATGGGATCTCATCGTAGACATCGGAGTCCGGCACCCAGTCGGGAAACGAATCAAAGGCCCCAAGCGGCTCGGACCGCTCGTAGTAGTAATCGAAAACGTCCTCGGCCCACGAGAGGGCGGCGGGATTGTCCGTGTCGGCAAACAACACGAGCGTCCCGGTTTCCTCGTCGTACGCCCGCAATCCCACGTGGTCGTCATCGTAGATCGTCATTCCGAACGGACTTCGGTCGTAGATCCGGTATCGGAGCGGAATCCCTTGCTCCGCCACCTTCCGATGCCACTCGGGGTACTCGGCGTACCGTTTCTCGACGACGGATTTTGGATATATCACTATCCCGCCCTTCTTGTCGTCGGTAAAAGCCGTCTCGAAGATTTCGTCGAGATACAGCGGAGGAACGAACGATGTTCTCGCGAGCGTCCGGACGGATCGTGCCTCCCGGAACAGTTCCAGATACCGGTGCACAGGTGGGGACGGGTCATCCGGCTGGGGACGAACGATCGTCGCATCGGTAAAGAGTTCCACATCGAAGTCAACAGCCACCGAGTCAAACGCTTCCAGTAGTGGGTTCAACTGATAGGCTGTCCGGATGTTCCGCTCGAACGCCTCGACCTGTGCTGCGACGGCCTGACCCAGTTCGGTGAGTTCGTATCCGTCGTCCGTTCGCCGAAGCAGTCCCCTCTCGTCGAACGATCGAATGATGCGGTGGCAGGTCGCCTTCGAGTAGTCGAGTGCCTCCTGGAGTTCACGACGGTAGCGGGGTTCCTCCGCGAAGACAGCAAGGACTGGCTTGCGCTGGACCGCTGTCTCCAGTATTTCGTCGTCGAACTCCAGTTCTCCCATGGTACTTGTTATCGTCCACCGCCACTAAGCCGTTTCGTCCGGTGAGCCGATTTCACTACCCGAACCAGCTGTCAGCTGCTGTGACTGGTTTCAAACGAGCTGGTGCGCTACGATGGGTGACTACAAGCCCTCTCACCGTTTACTCCGAGCACAGAGATGACGAGCACGTCCGGCCTCCTCTCAGAACAGTCCCCTCCCGAGTGCGATCCAGACCCGGTTCGAGTTCCGCTTCGACACGCAGCCACCCTATTCGATCACCTCACATCGGAGACAGGCCGTGAGATTCTCGCGATATTAGCTGAAAAACCCAGGCCGGTCTCTGAGGTTGCCGAGACAGTCGATACGTCCACACAAAACGCCATGTATCACATCGATAACCTCCAGGATGCTGGCCTTCTTGCGGTAGTTGATACGTGGTACTCAGAAAAGGGACGGGAAATGGAGATCTATGCAGCGAGGTACGATACGTTCGTCCTGACAATGGAAGCGTCGGCATGAAACGGCGGGACGTCCTGTCATCGCGGGGTAGGGCCCGACGTACTCTCATAGTGATTAGTGCGAGTCGTTACCGGTCTCTCACCACCCCGGGGTGGTGAAGAACCGGTAAACAGTCGCACTAATCACTATCAGAGGGATTGATTGACGGCCCCCCCGAGTCAGCACCCGGGAACACCGAACCCGACAGCGGCGATTCCGGCGGACGACCGCAGCGCTACCGACCGGCCAGCATCGCCGTCGGGGACCTGCGCTCGCTGGCTCACGGTCCCGCCATTCGCCGTTCCGAGGCGCTTCCAGGAGTCGCGTCTCGCTGTGCTCGCGCGGAGGCCGGTGAACGATTTAGCCACAGGGTGTTGCAGTCCACCTGTTCTCGACGTTGGTAAAGATTGGGTCGGCGTCTGCAAGCGGGAGGGTGCATATCTCGCCCGACACCCTGTACTGATATGCCGGCTGTACCATCGTGAAAGAATTCGCCACCCCGGGGTGGCGAATCTCTCGACAGACGTACAGCCAGCAGTATGACCCGAGTCGAAGCAGTTGTCCTGCCCACTGACTGCCGGCAGGGACAACGATTGCGGTCTACTGATTTGCCCACGTGTGGTGATGACCTAGCGTCCCCGAGGTGACACGTGACCCCTCACTCGACCCATCCACTCCGGCATCAACCGCGTAGATGTGGTTGTCGTAGGAACCGACGAACACAACGCCGTCAACGACTGTGGGCGAAGAGTAGATCGCATCGTCGGTTTCAAACGGCTCGTCCCACACCAACCCTCCTGTCCCCGTATCTACAGCATAGAGATTGCCATCTGCCGACCCGACAAAGACGGTGCCGTCCGCTACCGGTGGGGAGGAGTTGACGCTTCCCGCTGTTTGGAACGGCGTCTCCCACGCGCTCTCGCCCGTTTCAGCATCGATGGCGTACAGGTTGCCGTCCCCTGCCCCGACGTAGACCGTTTCCTCGACGATGGTGGGAGAGGACGTCACCGTTCCGCCGGTCGCGAACGGGGACTCCCAGAATAACTCCCCGGTGTCCCTCTCGACCGCGTACAGATTGGTGTCGGCTGACCCGACGTAGACGGTTTCCTCAGTGACGGTTGGCGAAGAAAAAACGAAGCCATCGGTTTCGAAGACCCACTCCAGGTCGCCAGTATCTGTGCGAACGGCGTACAGGTTGTCATCCTCTGACCCGATGTAGACCACGTTATCGACGATGGTCGGTGACGAAAACACACTCCAGTCGGTTTCGACCCGCCAGAGTTCGGGTGATAGTGATTAGTGCGACTGTTTACCGGTTCTTCACCACCCTGGGGTGGTGAGAGACCGGTAACGACTCGTACTAATCACTATCAGTTACTGACGGGGTCGACAAAACTATCGGAACGACGGTGAGCAAGCATAGCGAACGGGGTTCCGGACGGTCGGTTCACTCGACCCGGCGCTTGAGCACGTACGCTGCGCCGCCGAGGGCGGCGACGATTGCGCCGACGCCAAACCCGGGGCCGACAGCGTCGGCTCCGGAGTCCGTCTCGTCGTCGAGGCGCAACGCGGGATAACTCGCCGGGTCCTCGACCGACCGCCACCGGTTCGCGAAATCGAACCCCTCCATGTGTTCGGTGGCGTCACTTCCAGTCATCTGCTCGGCAGGCGGGTCACTGCCGGGGCTCCCGAGCCCGACGCCGCCGTCACTTCCGGTGAGGCCCGACGCCGGGACGTCCCAGTAGGCGTGGCGTATCTCACCTCCGGACCCGGAGCGGCCGACGAGTCCGCCAGTATCGGCGTCGCCCGAGACGACCCCAGCGGCGAAGGATTCACTGACGGTGCCGCCGTCGTCGACCCCGACGAGGCCGCCCACACGACGCTCGCCGCTGACGCTCCCGAGAGCGTACGAGACCGCGAGGTCCGCCGTTCCGGTGTTGGCCCCGACGAGGCCGCCCACACTCTCCACGCCGACCACGTCGCTAACCGCTCGCGTTCCCCACAGTTCGCCGGTATTGTTCCCGACGAGGCCGCCAACCCGGCGCTCGCCATCGATACGGCCACCGGCATCGGAGGCGACGACCAGGCCTTCCGCGTTCGTTCCGACGAGGCCGCCGACACGGCGCTCGCCGCGGACCGAACCGATGGCCGACGAGGTGACCACGACACCCTCCCCCTCGTCGCTGCCGTCCAGTGGCCGCTGATTTTCGGTGTTCCCTGTTGCGTCGGGCACAGCCAACGGTTCCGTCGATTCTACGTCGAAGTTCCTGGCCGGCCCGTGGACGTTGGCCCCGACGAGTCCGCCCACGCGTTCTTGTCCGTCCACGCTGACGCTTGCGGTCGAGGCCCGTACCGTCCCGTCCACGTTGGAGCCGACGAGCCCGCCGATACGGTTTTCGCCGACAACTATCCCGTCAGCACTGGAATCCTCGACGACGCCACCGGCACCGAGAGAGCCGACAACCCCACCGACCCGGCGTCCACCATCGATATCGACGTCGGCGGACGCGTCACTGACAGTGCCGCCGTCATCGAGACCCACGAGTCCACCGACGCGGTTTTGTCCGCGAACGGTTCCCTCGACAGTCGCCCCCCGGATCCGGCTCTCGCTATCGACCCGTCCCACGAGTCCGCCGACGAACCGGTCCCCGGTGACGTCAGCGTCGACGACGGTGAGGTCAGTAACTTCCCCCCGCTCGACCGTCCCGAACAGCCCGACGTCTCGCGCCAGAGCCCGGTCGATCGTCACCGACCGGATTACATGTGAAGCGCCGTCGAACCGACCGACGAACGGGAGGATCGGATCGAACCCCCTGCCATCGTTCCAGCCCGCGGTTGTCGAGGCGTCGATGTCCGCCCCGAGTTCGTACCGTGCGCCGACGTCGCCGGCGACTGCCTGCAACCCGTCCAGGTCGGTGACGACGTACGGGTTATCGTCAGTTCCCTGTCCGTCCATCCGAGCGAGGATATCGGTGTACTCGTCGGGGTCGGGAGCAGAGGACTGCCCCCTTGCCCGCCCGGATGCGACTCCGGCGGTTCCGACCAGTCCGACTGCCGTCTTTCGGAGAACCTGTCGACGGGTTAGCGCAGGCATCGCACGTCCTTGGGTCCACGAAACAATAATGTGATGCGCTCGGCTAGCCCCAGCTATAGAATGAGTGACAGACCGGAGAGAAGGCGTTTCTTGATCGGGGCTGTCACGGTCGCAGCGGCTGGCTGTACGGCCATCGGTGAAAACCGATCGACCGAAGCCGCTGCAACCGCGCTCGAAGAGCGCGTCACAGCCGATCCACACGTCGACGCGGTCCAGACCGAGTTTCTCGAAGACGACCACGTCGAAGTCTGGGTCTGGTATTCGATCCCCGACGGGGACGGGAGGATCAATCTCCTCCCCGTGTACGCCGACCTCGTTGCAAACGGCTACGAGATAGGCGACCTCCTTGTCAACCTCCGGACCAGAACCGCCGAGGAGCGGGTCCTCGTGCAACGCGAGTGGGCCGAACAGTTCAACGCCGGTGAGATCACCCGGGAGCAGTTCAGCAGAAGGATCGGGAGACAAATTTGAGTCCGTGCCGGGTCGTCGGATTACTCATACGGACGGTTGTGACTCGGTACCGCTCTGCCGTGACAAAATACACGTTTCGCGAGCTGATACGCCTTCTATTGGACGTCCCTGCGGTCGGACACGCTTCCCGGGAACAAACGCCAATGCGGGACTGGTGGACGCTCACCAGGCTCTGAGAATCAAAAACACTGCGAGCAGGAGGGCGACCGAGGCAAACCCGGCAAGCAGGACGAACACGGCTGTCGGCGACCCGTACGTGAGGGCAGCGCCAGCGAGTGACGCACCCAGTGCGCCGATGCCGAAAATAGCGAGGTAGGTGTAGCCGAAGGACAACCCCCGGTGTTCCGACGGCGAGTACTTCGCGATCGTCGCCTGGCTGAGTGGCTGGAGTCCAAAGAGAACGAAACCGAGCACGACGCTGATGCCGAGCAGTGTCGGGAGAGTGTCCGCTGCGGGGACGAACAGCAGCGCAATGATGACGAGCAGACTGAGCATGACCGCCATCCCGCGTTCCGGTTCCACCGCGTCAGTCAGACGACCGCCGACGTACTGCCCCCCGATACCGATCGACAGAAGCCCGGCGTAGAGATACTGTGAGAGGTCGAACTCGCGGGCAACGGGGCCGTCGGGAATCAGTCCGATCCCCTCGCTCGGGGCGACATCGACGAGCGGGTCGAGAAACCCGCTCAGCAACTCCGGAAGGAACGTGACCATCCCGCGGTAGTACATGCCGTTGAACAACACCAGGACGAACACTGTGAGGAAGCCGGCAGTGAAAACCCCTCTCGACGCACCGAGAAACTCCCGGATGGAATCGATATCAGTCGAGGAGGCCTGGCCACCGTCGGCGACCGCGTCCACCGCCGCGCGCTCGTCGAAATCGACGGTCAGTCCGACGAGACCCGCCACGAGCGCGGGGATGGCAAGAACGAGCGAGGCGATCCGCCAGTCGAACGCCAGTAACAACAGGGCCGTCGCGAACGGTCCGCCCGCGATACCGATGTTCCCGGCCATTCCGTGGTAGGCGAACCCGGCACCGCGCTTCTCGACGCCGTTGCTGATGAGCGCCAGCCCTGCCGGATGGTAGACGCTTGCCGCCAGTCCCCACACCGCGATGGCGAGAGCGATGCCGGCGATATTTGGCACCAGTCCGAGGAGCACAAACGAACCGCCCATCGCGAACAGACAGGCGATGATGAGTGTCCGGGAGCCGAACCGGTCGACGAGGATGCCGCCGGGGAGAGCACCGATACCGAACAGCCCGTAGCCGAGAGCCACGAGGGTTCCGAGTGTCGCCGTCGTCACGGGAAACTCCACCAGCCAGACTGTCATCAGGATCGGAATCGACAGTTCGTACGTGTGGACCATTCCGTGGCCAGCCATCGCAAACCCGGTTATGGCGCGGTCGTTTCGGTTCATCGTGTGCTACCGGTTCTGGAAATCGCCGTGTGATCCACTCTCTGACAGCGTCCGCGTCGCATCCACGGGACGTTCTACGCTGGGGTCACTCAATGCACTTTTGTTCGGCCTCCATGTATGGGGTTCGGTCACAGGTGACGGGCCGGACTGATAGTGAGTATTGTGAGTCGTTACGGGATCGATGGCGGGAACCACTCACAGCAGTCCGTATGGGGGTGGCGCTCACGAACGTCTCCCGGGAGAACGTGCAAAGTGGAATTCACGGTGGGTCACGCGTAGACCGGTGATCGACGGCGCTCCGGCGTCGACGTATCAAAGTAACTGAGTTTCCAGAGCGAGTCATACGGATTGTTGTGATTCGGTACCGCGACGTTGAGACAGTGTGGGTGTTTCAGACACCCAGACGCCGATACCTGGGCGGCACTGCCGAAAATAGTCACAACAATCCGTATCAGTGTGCGATCCTGGAGAACTGGCTCGACGCCGCGGTCGAGATGGGCGAGAAAGCGGACACCTACCGGCCGGTGGTGAGGGCAGTCCACACTGCCCCGACGTCGACCCCCGCCCACGCCCGCTCGTAGGCGTAGTAGACGCCCGTTTTCAGGACGTTCGCCCAGATCCCGATGTCGAGCGCTGCCGACATGTTCCCGATGACCGCGAACGCGATCGCTACCGTGACGACCACGCTGAGAACGCGGTAGCCGACGGCCTTCAGGAGGACCGACCGCCGACGCGCGACCGACCGGATCGCCCACTGGAAAACGTTCGTGAGCATATGTCATAATAGAACTATATAGAATATATATTTTTGGGCAGCGCCGCGAGCCCGGGCGAGCGGGATGCAGGCGTCACGGGGAGTCGAGAAAACCCGATCAGCGCGTGGTAGCTCGACCGTGCCGCTTCATATTTCCCGGGCACTCCGTTGTCGGCGCCCGTCGAGATGCCACGGATCGGGGAAAAGACAGTCAGAGACGGTCTGACCGGGACAAAAACCGGCCAGACTGCCACAGGAATTAAGACGGTATGCTTGCAGGGTGATGTATGTCGCTCGATCCGGAGAGTATCTACGACCTCTCGACGCCAACGCAGGTAGCAGTGTCCCCGGACGGGGAACGGGTTTCGTTTCTCGCGGACGAGTTCGACCCCGGGGAGGAACAGCGCCGGTCGTCGTTGTTCGTCGTCCCCACGGATGGCTCGCGGGATCCACACCGACTGACCCGTGCATCGGACGCGTCGATGCCAAAGTGGGGTCCCGACGGCGACAGACTGGCGTTCGTTGCCGCCCGTGAGACCGACGTCGCACAGGCTGTCGGTCGGGAGGACACGGAGGAGGAAGAAGCAGAGGACGGCGACGAGGAAGACGAGGAAGGGACGGGCGGGAAACGGGACGACGACGAACCGGACCCGCAGGTCTGGTCGTTCGACCTCTCGCGCGGGGGCGACGCCGTCCAGCTCACTGACCACGACGAGGGCGTTCGGGAGTTCGACTGGGCACCGGACGGCGAGCGCATCGTCGTCTCGGCGCGCGATCCGACCGACGAACAGAAAGAACACCTCGACGACCGGGAGGACGGCGGCCCGGTAGAGATCGAGCGGCTCCAGCACAAGGCAAACGGTGCCGGCTGGCTGGACGACGTTCGCTCCTACCTGTTCGTCGTCGACGTCGGGACCGGGGAGCGCGAGCGCCTCGACGACGCCTACGGTCAGGGTGCACGGGAGCCACTGTTCGGCCTCCAGCCCGCGTGGGGTCCGAACGGACGGATCGCGTTCGGCAGCAACCGCACCGAGCGACCCGACGACTCGGGGGTGATGCACCTCTATACGATCGATCCGGACGGCGGGAATCTCCGGCAACTGACGGACTCGGAGATCCAGGCCTCCGCGTACAGATGGAGTCCCGACGGTGACCGGCTCGCGTTCCTCGAAAGCGACCCGGAGAACTGGTACAAACCGACCGAGCTCTGTGTGGCGTCACCCGGCGATGGCGACAGCCCCGTCGACTACTGGTCGGTGACGGCCTCGCTCGACCGTACCGTCTCGCTGATGGGCGAACCGGCGTGGCTCGGTTCAGACTCGCTCGTCGTGCCGGTGGGCGACGAGGGGCTGACACGTCTCGTCCGGGCAACCGCCACGGCGGACGACCCGGTCAGAACGTTCTCCGCCCAGACCCGCGACCGGACGCTGGCGGCTGCCGACGTCGACGGCGGGACCGTCGCCGCGGTTCTCTCCGATCCCGCAGCCGGACCGGACGTGTTCACCGTCGCAGCCGACGAACTCGGCGCGGACGAACCAGCGTCGCTCACCCAGGTGAGCGCTCGCAACGCCGACCTGCTCGCCGACACCGGCTCTGCCTGTCGCAGACTCGTCTACGAGAACGGCGACGGCGAGGAGATCGAAGCGATCGTGCACCTGCCACCCGATTTCGACCCGGAGGCCGACGAGCCACGCCCGGTCATCGCGTCCATCCACGGCGGCCCGATGTCCTACGACGCCCCCGAGTTCGCGTTCACCTACACCTACTGGGTCGAGCAGGGCTACGTGGTCTACCGGCCGAACTACCGCGGGTCGACCTCCTACGGCCGGGAGTTTGCGGAGTCGCTCATGGGCACCCGCGGCGGCCTGGAGACGGACGACGTGGTGTCGGGGCTTTCGGCGCTCGCCGACCGGGGCTGGGTGGACCCGGACCGGAGCGTCGTCACCGGCTTCTCCTACGGTGGAATTACGACGGCGAACGTCGTCACCCGGACGGACGCTTTCGCGGCAGCGGCGGCGGAGCACGGCATCTACGACTTCCGGTCGACGTTCGGGACCGACGACAACCACCTCTGGCACGAGTGGGAGTTCGGCCTCCCGTGGGACAACGAGGAAGTCTACGCCGAGATTTCTTCCATCACCGACGTCGACCAGGTGGACACGCCGTTGCTCGTGGCCGCCGGTGAGAACGACTGGCGCTGCCCGCCGACCCAGGCCGAACAGCTCTACGTCAGCGTCCGAAAACAGGGCGTCCCGGCGAAACTCGTCATCTACCAGAACGAACACCACAACGTCGGCGACCCCGACCGCGCGATCCACCGCATCGAGACGCTCACTGACTGGTTCGAAGAGCACGCGCGGAAGGGTGACGACGGTGGGGAAAGCGGCGACGAGGGGGACAGGTCGCCGGACTAACCTGCTCCACGGGTTGCTGGAAGGACGGCTCACCCGCGCCGCCAGGCAGTGATGACCTCCCGGAGGAGATCCGTGTCGATGTCACCGCCACGCCAGTCGTCGATTGCGGTCCGGAGACCGTCCGTCTCGACGACACCCTCCTCGTTACTTCCTGTAACGACGTGCTGCTGGTGTATACCGCCGTGACTGTGGAACCATCTTTTCCCGGACCAGAGAGGGAGCGGTTAATAAGTTAACGATTAATAAAGTTTCGAAAATTTATATTTCTGCGGCTGGCTCCGAGCAGGCACGTCGTTCTGGTCGGTAACAGTCGTTTCGTTATCTATTCTGAGATTCGGAGATATTATGAAACACGTATAATTTCGATCGGCACACGAAAGACAGGCCGCACGCCGATCCGAAGCCATGAGGGAGATATCACTTTCTCTCTGTCGGAGGAGGCCCGCGAGACGGTCCCGGGTCGACGCCGAAACGAAGGAAGTCCTCTGCGGCTAGCCATCCAGTAGACCTCAAGGGATGAGTAGGGCAGTTTAAACCGCCACAACCCCAAGGAGTGCCAATGAGTGTGCCGGTGTTGATCTACGACGGCGACTGTCCGTACTGCTCGGTCGCGGCAGTCGCGCTCAAGCGCATCGAGGGGATCGTTGCCGTCTCGTGGTACGCCGACCCTGTCGGACCGTTTCTGTCGGCGCAGTTCGGGGCCAAACCGTTCGCGATGGTGCTCGTCGACCCCGAAGAGAGCCAGGTCTACGCCGGCCGGAGTGCCGCAAAGGAGTTGACGGACCGTGCGGGAACGCCGGGCATCGTCGGCTCGCTGGTGCGGGATAACTACGAACACATCGCGGGTGTCGTGGGACTGCTCTCGGGTCGCGGACGCGACCCCGACGACTACCACGATACCTACGAGTTAACGCCCGAAGCGGCGGCTCACGTCGATGCACTACGCAGCGCGGGGGAACGCGACGGGACCCGCGCAGTCGCGGACGCGGCCGAGGGAAGCGACCCGAAGCCGGGTGCGTGAGCGTCGGCGTTTCTCCGTTGCCGGCCAGTTTTTCCGGTCGACACGCCCGGAACCGGCTAGAACATTGAAACCGGAGGCTCCCGAAGGGAGTGTATGCACGTCCTCGCAGTTGTCGGACCCTCGGAGGCCGGCAAGACAACACTGGTGGAGCGACTCACGGAGCGTCTCTCCGAGCGCGGCACAGTCGGGACGGTCAAACACATCGACTGCGAGCCGGACCTGGATACCGAAGGCAAGGATACCGCACGTCACCGTGCTGCTGGAGCGCGGAGAGCCTACGGGATAGGCGATCGAGAGTGGTTCGCAACCGGAGAAGCGTGTTCGCTCCGGGACGCACTCGACGACCTCGCACAGTCCTGTGACTACGGTCTCGTCGAGGGCTTCACGGACACGCGTCTACCGAAGGTGGTACTGGGCGACCGAGACGTGACCCGCGGGGAGGGTCTCGCGCGAGCCGACACTGCCGACGACGTCGACCTCCCGGCACTTCTCGACGCCCTCGAGGCGACCGAGCCCTACGAGACGCTCGGCTCGCTGGTCGCCAGAGTCAAAACGTCCCCACACTCCGAGCGGGCAGGGGCGATAGCGACGTTTACTGGCCGCGTCCGCGTGAAGGACAGTCCCGACGACGACCCCACGGAGTATCTCGAGTTCGAGAAGTACGACGACGTCGCCACACGGAAAATGGCTGATATTCGGGAGGAACTCGAGGCGCGCGACGGCGTTTACGAGGTGCTCTTGCACCACCGCACTGGCGTCGTCGAGGCGGGCGAGGACATCGTCTTCGTGGTCGTCCTGGCGGGACACCGGACTGAGGCCTTCGAGACGGTCGAAGACGGCATCAACCGCCTCAAGGCCGAAGTCCCCCTGTTCAAGAAGGAAGTCACGGTCAGCGAGGAGTTCTGGGCTCACGAGCGGTGAGTGTCGACAGGTCGGCCTGCTCGGGCCGCGTTACCGAGAATCGAGGGGATAGTACCCCTCGCGGAACTCCCGGACAACGATTACCGCGAGCTCCACCTTCGACCGAAGCGTGGTAGCCAGGTATGCGCTCGACCGTCACCGACTCGTCGAACCCGAGATTCGCAGGAGTGTAGCCGATCCACCGCTACGAGCTCCCGAAGTGTCGTCCGATCGAGACTCGACGGATATACTTTAGTCGACGGCAGCCCGGTTGTTAGCCACAGATGACTGACAACGCACGGTACGAGCTAGCGGTCACCCGCGAGTTCGTCGCGCAGCACGTTCTCACTGTGCCGGATCCGGAGCCACCCGAAGGGGAGGTTCACAGCCACTGCTTTACTGTCGAGGTGCGCTTTGGCGGCTCCACGCTCGGGGAGTACGGCTATCTCGTCGACATCGACGAGGTCCGGGGGATTCTCGACGAGCTGGAGGAGCGCTATCGCGACATCGTCCTGAACGACTTGCCGGAGTTCGAGGGACTGAACCCGAGTGTCGAGCACTTTGCGCGGCTCTTCGGTGACCGCGTCACGGACGCACTGTCGGACGAAACGCCCGACAGACTCGAGATCCGGATCTGGGAGGACGAAACCGCCTGGGCGAGCCATACTCGAACCCTCTCCTGATACTGCCCGACGTAACTTCGTGAAAATATTCACTACCCCCGGGTAGCGATATTCTTCGCGGGCTTACGTCGGGCAGTATGAACACTCGACCAACTGCCTGAACCGCGCCGGTACCCGGCGACGGTCCGAGTTGTCCATCGGGCCCGTTGTCCGCGGTGCCGCCAAACTCCCAGTGGACGAGTTTGCCACGGAAGCGACCGACAAAGCCCCGGCCGGGCGCGGTCCCTTCAGCCGTTACTGACAGGAGACGACCAACAGCAAAAGCGATTGGCTCCGCCGCTCCGCGAGGAGCGGTTAGTTTTCCGAGTTCTGGAGGTGCTCGAGAATTTCGCCGAGCCTGAGATAGATTGCGAGTCCGAGGATAGTCGCCGGCCAGAGGCCGATAAACTGTCCGCGCTGTTTGTCGCCACGGACGTAGTAGTAGTAGAGTGCAAGAGCGACGGAGCCGACCGACGCCAGTACAGCCGGCCCGAGTGTATCGCCGGAGAGGTCATCAGGTAGTTCGTCTACTGTCGTCTCGTCATTTGTTTCGCTCATACGAAACAATACGCCTTCACCAATATAACTGTTCGGCATGACGCGCGCCCGGAGTTCCGTTACACACGATTTATTACTGTCAGGTCCGTATTCACAGTAGTGTTACTGATCGGGAGACTATTGCTCAGTAGGGCCAAAAAAAGCCAGACAGTAGCCGGCACGACCGAGACCTGCGAGGGCGACCTGTGAGTCTCAGAACTCGCCTCGGCGGACTGTTCAAGAGCCAATCGGAGTTGGATCTGACTGACGGCTCGATTCCGAAATCGCTGTTTTTTCTCTCCTTTCCGATCGTCATCACGAATCTGCTACAGGTCGGTTACAACTTCGCCGATACGTTCTGGCTCGGCCGGTACAGTACGGAGGCGCTCGCGGCGATCAGCCTCGGCTTTCCGCTCGTCTATCTCTTCATCTCTCTGGGACTCGGGCTCACTGTTGCCGGTAGCGTGCTCGTTGCCCAACACACCGGCGCAGACCAGTCCGCGGAGGCGGAGTATGCCGCCTCTCAAACAGTCATCCTGACCCTCCTTGCCGGGGTGGGGCTCGGCATAGTGGGTTTCAGTTTCGTCGCGGAACTGCTACAGATCTTCGGCGCGGAGCCGGCGGTGCTGGCGCTTGCCACCGACTACATGGAAGTCATCAGCCTCGGGTTGCCGTTTCTGTTTGGTTTTACTGTCTTCATCGCCCTGATGCGGGGTGCCGGCGACACCGTCACACCGATGCTCGTCATGCTCGGCACAGTGGTGCTCAACGTCGCCATCGATCCTCTGCTGATTTTCGGTGTGGGGCCGTTCCCCGAACTGGGCGTCGAGGGTGCAGCCGTCGCAACCGTCTTCGCCCGCGGGTCGGCGATGGCTGTCGGCATCTGGATCATGCTCCGGGGCTATCATGGCATTCAGATCCACCTCCGCCAGATGGTGCCTGACCTCAGCTACAGCCGGAAGCTCCTGCGGATCGGTATCCCGGCGTCGGTCGAAAACACCGGCAGAGCAATCTCGGTCAACGCCGTGTTGATCATCGTCACCCTGTTTTCGACTCCGGTCGTCGCAGCGTTCGGCGTCGGTATCCGCGTCTTTTCCATGATCTTCATGCCTGCCATCGCCATCGACCGGGGCGTCGAAGCGATGACCGGGCAAAACATCGGCGCAGGACGGGAAGACCGCGTCGTCGCCACCAACCGGTTTGCCGCGAAAACGTCGTTCCTCGTCCTGTCGGCTCTCGGCGTCGTCACGTTCGTCTTCGCTCCCGAGATCATCAGTGTGTTCGACGACTCGCCAGCGGTCGTCGCCGAGGGCGCGACGTTTCTCCGCTGGATCGCCCCAACGTTCGGGTTCGTCGGCTTGCTGCGGGCCTACAGCGGGGGCTTTCGCGGCGCCGGGAAGACCCTGACCGCCGCCGCTATCGCCGTCGTACTGTTCGGTTTCATCCGCCTGCCGATCGCCTACGTCGCATCCCAGGGGATCGTCCCCTTCGACCTCTGGTTTTTCGGTAGCCCCACGCCGTCCGGGATCTGGTTCGCGTTCGCCGTCTCGGGGGTCATCGCCGCCGTTGTCGCCGCCGGCTGGTTCGAGCTCGGGAAGTGGCGCGGTGGGGACCTCACCAAGCGCCCGGACGACAGCTCCTCCGACGACGTCGGCAAGGACGACCAGGCCGGTGAAAGCGAATCACCCGGCGGGACAGGGAGCGGCGATCCCGGCACGGCGACGAGCGAAGCCTGAGCGACACCGACCGCCACGGCACAGCCCGTCACCGAACCCGGACCGGAACTGTACTCCCGAGATTCTGCGTGGTTGGGCCCTCCTGGAGCGATACGTCGCTGCGCAGGCTTCTGTCGCCCGATGCGGAGATGAAAGTGACGGCTGCTCTCGCGCGGGGTTGACTGATACGGACTGCCGTGAGTGGGTACCGCCATCGATCCGCGACGTTCGTGTCCCGATCCACGAACTCCTGGGACACAGCATCAAGGGGTCACAGCAGTCCGTACGAAAGACCGTCAACAGGCCACGTCCCGATCAGTGCGGACACCGGGGTCGTCGTCCGATGCGTGGGAATTTATCAGCGTGCGCCGTGTCATCGTGCCTGTGGACAGATTCCAGAACACGCGCCAACCCGACTGGGACTGGTGGGGACGGCTGTGGCCAGCGCCGGGCGAAACGCTCCGCAAAGTGGGGGTCGAGTCCGGCGACACGCTCGCCGAAGTCTGCAGCGGGAACGGCTACTTTGCACTCCCTGCAGCCCGAATTACCGCCCCGGGGCTGGTCTATGCGGTCGATATCGAGAGGTCGCTGTTAGAGGAGTGTACCCACCTCGCCGACCAGCAGGGGATCGAGAATATCAGGGCCATCGAGGGCGATGCGCGGACGTTATCGCAGCAGCTTCCCGAAGCAGTCGATGCCGTGTTAGTGGCAAACACCTTCCACGGCGTCGACGAGAGGACACCGTTCGTCCGGCAAGCCTTCGAGTCGCTACGCCCCGGCGGCGCGGTCATCATCATCAACTGGAACGACTCCCCGCGGGAGGCAACGCGAATCGCCGGCGAACCACGCGGGCCGCCGACCGAGTTGCGGATGTCCCCCGAGGAAACTGAACAGAGCGTTCTCGATGCAGCAGCGGCCACCCTCGAACAGAGTTTCGAACTCCCCCCGTACCACTACGCGCAGGTGTTCGAAAAGCGAAGATCACTCCGATAGATCGGGGTATTTTACAACCGACAAACGTCCCTGCGTTACGGGGGTACCAGTCGGCAATGATTTCGTCTACTAGTTTCAGTACCTCACAAAGTTCGGTACTGATACCGCACCGCAACCGCAGATG
>JAZKTU010000066.1:0-15750 GCA_036625385.1 Halovenus sp.
AAAACCAGCCATCTGTGACGGCAGAGCGGTAAAAAGTCACGCACGACCGTATCAGTCGAAGAGACAAATTATAATTCTGACCTTGAGCGAACGACGTTAGCGCTCCAATCACACTATCCAGAACACCCACCCGGCGAGGCACTTCGGTACGCGTTTCAGCCGAAAACTCATCTCGACGATCCGCAAAACATGGAAATAGGAACGGTGTTAGACGTATTTTTCCAGAGGTAAAACGACGTACTTATTTGTTCTCAAAGTGCTCCAGCAACGCCGAGGCAAATACAGCCGACGACTGCCTTCGCTCGTTCGTCCTTGCATGGAATCATACGGACGGTTGTGATTATTTTCGACAGGGACGTCCGATATACGGCGCATCAGCCCGCGAAACGTGTATGTTGTCACAGCAGAGCGGTAAAGAGTCACAACCGTCCGTATCAGCTTCTCTGAACCCCACCGGGCTGGCCGCCCATAGCTATTTATAATCAGTGTACAAATACGAACAGCATGTCACGAGATAACGTGGAACTGATGGAAGACTTGCTGACAGCCGGACAGAACGGCGACATGGAGCGACTGGAGGAACTGACCCACGAGGACTGTGTCGTCGACGAACCGGAGTCGCTCCCGTACGGTGGCGAGTACACCGGTGAAACCGCTTTTCCCGACATCTTCGCGGACATCGCCGGGACCTGGGACGCCTTCGACTTCGAGGGGCCCGATATCTGGGATGCAGGCGAAAAAGTGTTTGTCCTGTGGCAAGTCGAAGCGGAGGCTTCGGGCGGGGTCGTCGAACAACCCCTCATGGAGGTCTACGAGATAGAAGACGAGCAGATCATTCGGGCGGATATTTTCTACAAGGATACAGCGGCCATCCTCGAAGCGGTCGAAGCGTAACGGCGGGCGAAGGACAACCGACGTTGGTCCGCTTCAGCGCTGGCGTTATGTTAGTCGGAAAACCGAAGTATTCATCGGAGACGGCACTGCTAGACTCGAATGAAAGATGAGTCACGTTTCCACAGCCGACCTGCTCAAACAGCTCAAACAGGGAGACAGGAGCTACCTGGAGGTGCTTCACGAGGAATCGATGAGTGTCGAACTGGCACGTTATCCGAACCCCGCGCCGAAAACCCCCCACCGGGAAGACGAACTTTACTTTATCATCTCCGGATCCGGAATGGCATCTGTCGGGGACGAGACGTATGCCATCGACGAGGGTGACGTGATCTACGTCGAGCGGGGTGTCGAGCACGACTTTTTCGATATCGAAGAGGAGATGGTGGCCCTGGTCGTATTTGCGGGCTCTCAGGAGTCCGTCCTCGGCGGAAATTCGTGAGGCTCCGGCCGGGCATACGGACGCGTACAGCCACGTCGGTCGATTCTCTCGGCAGCCACGATCGATCGCAGGTCACGACGGCAGGGAGGGATAACTGTTATTCCCGTGAATGATTCTAGTCGTCGTATGTCCGGGGGCGATACCTTCGACAAGGAGATGCACGACGTGGACTGGACGGCGATGTACGAGCGACAAGCGGCCCGTAGCGGTGATCTGACGGGTCGGTTCTGCGATCTGCTGGGACTCGAGGCGGGTGACAACGTGCTCGAGCTCGGCAGCGGTCCGGGTTACACGACCTCGAAACTGGTCGAGAACGTGTCGCCGGGAAACGTCTATGCGATCGACCGTCATCCCGGGGCACTTCGACACCTCCGTGAAACAGTCGAGCAGCAGACAGCGCGAACACACGCTGTCTGTGGCGACGTGACAGCTCTACCGGTACGCTCCACCGAACCGATCCCGACCATTGCGGCGTTCGTGCTCCATCACCTCACTGCGCCCGAAGCAGCCATCGACGCTATCCGATCCGCACTCCCCCCACGCTCCCCCTTTCTCGTCGCCGAGTACCGTCCCGAAGCCGCGGGCGAGGTCGGGCCACCGCTCGACCATCGACTCGCGTCCGCCCAGATCAGGGAATGGCTGAGGGACGCCGGATTCGTTCTCACGGAGTCGGTTTCCCTCCCGGAAGAGAAGTACGCCCTCGTCTCGCGCCGGTCTGACGGTACGTGATCCGCAGACGCGACAGGCTTCAGTCAGCACCTTCGCAGGCATAGGGGGATACTGACTCGCCGGGATGTGGCACCGACTGTCGGGTGGTATCCCCCGCTCGGCAGCGTCCCCGGATTCGCTCCCGTCGCGATCGTGTCCCTGCGCTACTGTGGTGTCGGTCGGAAACGCTCCACTGGTACGGGATTTCGGTTCCACGACGGGTAAAACGTCGGCACGCATAAATTGCTCAAGCGTGTAGCTACAAATACGCCCGCCTCGGAGGCATCGTATCCGGGACGAGCCCGCAAATGGGGCGGGCTCGTACGTTCCCGAATCGAGGGTGATTCGGGTGATATCGTGCCGCCCGCCCGGGGGCGGCCCACGACGGACAGTATCCGGGTGATAACCGCCCTCGGCTGGAGGCGGCTGTGTATCCGGCCATCTTTTCGCGCTGCGACCGGTGTCAGGACGACCGGTGGCTAACAAATTGGCGATTGATGTAATGGGTTTTGTGGTCTCGAACAGTTTCCGGCCTGCAGCCGTTTTGCGGCCAGAAACCGGGTCGACACGTCGTCACGGGCTGGAAAAATACCCTTCCTTCGATACAAGAACTGGCAGTGACGGGGCCGCTCAGCTACCGACGCCCGTAATCTCGAAGCGTACACCGCCATTGGTACCCGTGGCGGCGCGGATCTCCCAGCCGTGTGCATCGACGATCTCCTCGACGATGCTCAGACCGAAACCTGTCCCCTCGGGCGAGCCGGAGTAGCCGGCCTCGAAGATCCTGTCGTGGTCTCCCTCGGTGATACCCGGGCCGTCGTCCTCGAGGAAAAACCCGTCGCTCAGTTCGCCGACCGTCACGGTGACGCCCTCGCAACCGTGCTCGACCGCGTTGCGAAAGAGGTTCTCGAACATCTGCTTGATGCGGCTCTCGTCGACCTGTATTTCTCGGTCGAGGTCGGTCACGAGGGTGGCGTCGGCCGTCTCGACGGTCTCCCAGCTCCCTTCGACGAGCGTTGCGAAATCGACAGGTTCGGGTTCAGTCACGCTGTTGCCCTCCATGGCGAGAGTGAGCAGATCCTCGATGAGAACCTCCATCCGGTCGTGTGCCCGTTCGACGTGGTCGAGATGTTCACTGTCACACTCTCGGGCGAGCAAGTCGAGGCGTCCGCTGGCTACGTTGAGCGGATTCCGAAGATCGTGGGAGACGATACTGACGAACTCCTCCAGCCGGTTGTTCTGACGGGTCAGTTCGCGTTCTCTGTCCTCAAGCACCGACTCGCGGCTGACCCGCTGCAGCGCAGTCGTGAGTGTCGTTGCGAGGAGTTCGATCAACCGCTTGTCCGTTTCGTCGAAGCTATCCGGTTCGGTCGCGGAGACGATGAACACTCCCTGATCCGCGACAGGGTAGATGATACCGCTTCCTGCTGGCGTATTGTCCGCCAGTCGTGGGTGCGAGCTCGTATCGTCGATGATGCGTTTCTCTCCGGCATCGAACGCCTCCCAGATAACTGCTCCAACCGAATCTGAGTCGTCGGTCCGGTCGTACGCCGGCAGGGTATCGAACGCCGTGTCCAGCCCGTCGGCGGCCGTCACGAGTTCGAGGTGCTGCCCGTCCGCCGAGAGTTGGTGGAAGCCGCTCAAGGGCGCATCGAGCACTTCCCGCGCGGCGTCGACGGCGACCTGTGCTGTTTCTTCGAGGGTACCGGTCGACATCAGTACCTGTGTCCGTTGCTGGAGGTTCTCGAGTTTGGACTCGTGTGATTTGCGGTCGGAAATGTCTCTGGTATACCCGATGACTCGTGTCTGCCCGTCGCCGGTCCGGAGCGATGCCAACCGGAGTTCGAGTGTTTCGATGGCTTCGGGGACGTCTGGGGCGAGTTCTATCCGCACCTCGTTTCTGTCGCTCTCGACGATCGATTCGATTCCCGCCTCGACTTCCGCGACTTCCTCCCGGGTGAGCGTGCCGAGGTCAGTCTGGATCGAGACGTGTTCACCGACCCACCCCTCGCGCGGTATCCCGGAGACGTCGACAACCCTCTGGTTGACGAACTCGAACCGACTCTCGTCGTCGAACACGTAGATGCCGTCTTCCGTGTTCTCGACGATAGCTTCGTAGCTTTCGAGTTCGCGTTCGCGTTCTTTCCGCCCGGTCATATCCTGGCTGATCACCAGGAACCGGTCTTCGCCGTCCAGCGCGAGGCGCCTGACATGGACCTCGACGGGGAACGTCGAGCCGTCCTGGCGCTGGTAAACGCCTTCCAGTTGCCGTCTGTCGCCAACCGCCATGCCCTCCCAGAGGGCGTATGCTTGCTCGGGGCCGATCATCCGGTCGAGGTCCCATACCTTCATCGCGGTGAGTTCCGCCTCCGTGTAACCCGTGGTTTCACAGAGGGGCGGATTCACGTCGACGATGTTCCCCGCCCCGTCGTGAACGTTGATCATGACGGGGGAGTTCTCGAAGAGAGCGCGCAACCGGGCGGAGGTCTTCCGGAGGCGCTCCTCGTGTTCTTTCCGTTCGGTGACATCCTGAAACTGTGAGAGGATGGCGACAGTGTCGCCCGCGTCGTCGGTAACGACGCGGTTGTGCCACTCACAGATGATCCGTTCGTCGTCCTTCCGGACGTTCTCGTTGATGTTGTGATACCCGCCCTCGGCCTCGAGGAGTTCGGCCACGGTTTCGGAGACGGTATCGCGGTCACTGTCGGGAACGATCCGTTCCCAGGAGCAGCCTCTCAGTTCCTCCGCCCGGTAGCCAAGGATGTCCTCTGTGGCCTCGTTGACGCCGGCGATATCGAAGTTGTCGTCCCACTCGATGACACCCAGCGGTGACTGCTCGATGAACGAGGAGAGGCGCTCCTGGCTCGCTTCGAGCGCGTCCCGGGACCTGGCCTGGTCGACAGCGTTCTCGATCCGGTTGGCCAGGACGGCGTACTGCTCGGCCCCCGCCCGTTTCTCCAGGTAGTCGGTGACACCCGCCGAGATCGCCTCACTGGCGATTTCCTCCGACCCTTTGCCGGTAAAGAGAATGAACGGTAAATCGGGGTATTCCGCCCGGACCTGTTCGAGAAACTCCAGTCCATCCTGACCGGGCATATCGTAGTCGGAGACGATACAGTCGAACTGTCCACCGTCGAGTCGCTCGCACGCATTCCGTGCGCTGGTCTCGGTGACGACTTCGATCGTGTCGGTCTCCCGCCGCAAAAACTCCGCCGCGACATCGAGAAACTCCTGCTGGTCGTCGACGTGAAGGACGCGAATCTGGGAGCGGTCGAAATCAAACTCCCCAGGATAGCTCATACGCCGGATACTCCTGTACCGCGAAAAAGTGTTGCGGGCCAGTTATAACGTGTCGTGAATGAGCGTCGCACCGATGAGGCGTCGGTGACCGCGTCTGAGACGGGAAGAGAGCGACTGCTGGGTGATTCCGAGTTCCCCGGCGATGTTCTCCAGTGACGCCTTGCGCGGCGAGTCGAAGTATCCGCGTTCGTATGCCAGAACGAGCGCTTCCCGCTGGGGGTCGGTCAACTCGTACCCCTCGCCCTGAATCGGGAGCAACGCGTGTACAGCCGTGATCTCGATCGGGACACCGTGTTCCTGGCAGTACGCCCGAAACTTGCTGATCTCCTCTCGATCCTCCCCGCGGACCTCGAAATGCCACCCCTCCTCTGTTCCAGTCCCCGAGAGGAAGACGAGGTTCGTCTCGGAGAGTGCGCTCAGCACGCCGACGTACTCCCTGTCCCACTCTACGCGCATCAGATACTCGTCGTTGACGCCGTCGATGAGTCTGATGTTGGTTACACCGGCGTGGCTATCGAACGCGGCTGCGACGTCCTCGGCTTGCGCGCCACGAACCCAGAAGTACGGGATGACAAGCGTGTCCTTGGGGAGCAGTCGCTCTAGCTGGACCGTTACGTTGGGCAACGTCTCGAACACGCTCCCCAGTGGAAACTCCTCTGCCGGGCTCGTAAACTCCATAACGGTCGCCATACTACCCGTTCTCACCCAGGGCCTATAGAAAGAATACATTGGATACCAGGTGACCCTCTCCTGCCTTGAGGCAAGACTCCTGTGAGGACCGAAACGCTCCCGAGGAACGTATGATTGGCTCGATACAGTTGACGATACCGCTGGTATACCATGGTATCGAAGATCGTGAGTGCGTGGCGAACAACGACATCCCACAGGGCTATACCATCAGGGAACTCGCGGACGAACTCGGGATTTCGGACCAGGCGGTGACCGAACGATCCGACGGGCGATCACGGCGCTCGTCACGCACACTCCCGTCGAGTCGGAAAGTTGATATTCCCTCCGGTCTGGAGAAGGGGGGTTTCTCCGCGAATTTCCGTGACCAGCCGAGGCCCGGATCGCCAGACAGGACAGGTTGCCGAAACGACAGCCAGCCCCGCCACGGTCGTGTGAGCACCGGGCCGTTCACTCGAGTGGAGGGTCGAGATCCTCGGCGTACTTCTTGATAATCCGTTCTTCAGCACGGTGAAGCGTCTCGCTCGCAGTCGATTTGGCGATATCCAGTGCCGAGGCGACGTCGGTCAGCGAACAGCCCCTGGGGGTGTCGTAGTACCCCATCTCGATCGCGGTGGCGAGCCTTTCGCGCTGCGTGTCGGTGAGAAGCTGTTCGGTCTCGAACCCCTGTCTGACGTACTCCACGGAGAACGGTATGCCGAAGGCCTCGAGCCGGTCGCCGAGTGCGGACAGCCGTTCTGTCGGGGCCGTCAACTCCCAGCTGGCAGTCCCGTTTTGCAGGTCGAAAGGCATCTCCAGGGGCACTCCGGAGTCCTGTACCGGGAGCAACAACAATGGGTCCGACGTCTCGAACTGTACGACGGTCCGCGTGTCGCCCCGCTTGAGCTCCGTGAGGTCGGTTACCTGCTCCCGGGCGGCCACCGCCGACAGCAGCGTTTCGGGGTTCTCGTGGTGAATCTCGACCAGGCCGAACCCGCTCGTGCCGTCCGAGAACGCCGAAAGGATACGGAACCGTGCCGACGGAAAGTCGCGCGAGATATCGCCGATCCAGACGTGCTCGGGAACCGTGAGTGTCAGACGCGTCTGTGGCATCGCTACTCTACACTCGTCCCTCCGTGCGTACGTAGGATGGTCCCGAATATGTAGGGTATTATAAATACCAGCCGGAGACCGGGCCTTCCGTCACGTGTCCGTCGTGACGGTAGTGGGAGTCAGAACTCCTGTACCTCGATCCAGAGTTCGTCCTCGGCACTGCGGTTCCGGCCCGCGTCCAGCGTGTCGACAGCTTTACTCTCCTCGTTCTCGGGGTCGGTTTGGTGGGGGATGGGCCGCATCGCCTCTCAGACTTGTCTACTGACGGTAATATAGGTTTGTTTCAGGCTCTTTAGGATTGGTACAAAAAAGTGTAGTACGTTCACACATCGGAAAGTGTCGGGTCACTGGAGCCACTCCAGCCGACCGTTCGGTGTGCAGCGCGCCGACACGACCGTCGACGCACACAGCCGGCGATGGGAGCCAGCGTCCTCGCCGAGGCGGTGCGTATATTGGACACGACGACGAACGTGTCGGTATGAGCAACGACACAGCAGGCCGTGTTCGAGAGTCCGCAGAGATCACCGGTGAGCGCGTCGCAGCCGCCGACGGACTCCGCAAGGAAGTGCTCTTCGACGGAACGACCGGGGCTGACGACGTTGCCCTCCGACGGTTCACGCTTGCAGCAGACGGTGAGGTACCACGCCACACGAACGACGTCGAACACGTACAGTACGTCGTCTCGGGCGAGTACGTCGTCGGTCTCGGCGACACCGAGCACACGGTACAGGCCGGCGACGCTATCCACGTGCCCGCGGGGGCTGTGCACTGGTACCGCAACGACGGCGACGAGACTGGGGTCTTCCTCTGTGCTGTCCCGACCGGGGACGACGACATTCGGTTGGTCGAGTAGAGGACCTTCTTCGGGTCCAACAACGGGACGAGTCCGCACGACTGAAATACCGGCTTCCCGTACGAACTGGTGTGTCACAGCAGGTCGGCCGGGTGGATACGCTGTTCCTCCACGAGGACGGTGGCGACTACCGCGTCGCGGTCCAGCGCGACGGTGCACGAGTGTTCACGGGCAAACTCGAACTCAAGGAGACCGACGCCGGTCCACGACCGGCACGGTTCCGGGTCGTCGACGGAACAAGCGAGGAACCCCGCAGTCCCGACGAGTTCGTCGAACTCGCCCGACGAGCCTCGCGGATCCGCATCTCACAGCAGACCTCCCGGCTGAGCCGCGACCGCCTGCGGGAGATGCTCGATGGGTACCAGTTATCGGCGAAAGTCGTCCGGACCTGTCGGTTCTGTGCTGACAGCGGGCGGTACTCGCCGATAACCGAGGAAACGGCTATCGCGAAAGACGACGAACACATCTGTCCGGACTGTGCCAGCGAGGAACTGGACCGGCAACTCGCCTACCGCGGGGAGATCTCCGGCACTGCCCGCGACCGCCTGGAGGAGTTGCTACTCGACGTCCAGGATTTCGACCGCATCGCCAATCTGCTCGAGGGGAACCTCGACCCGGAACTGACGAAATTCGACGAGATAAGCCCGACCGTAGAGGAGGTCGACCCGGTCCGCGTCGACTCGCTGAGCTTGCATCCCGGTATCCAGTCGAAAGTCGAATCGCGGTTCGACACGCTCTTGCCGGTCCAGAGCCTGGCCGTCGAGAACGGGGCGACCGAGGGGGAGGACCAACTCGTCGTGAGCGCGACTGCGACCGGCAAGACGCTCATCGGGGAGATGGCCGGGCTCGACCGCGCGCTCAACGGGAAGGGCAAACTCCTTTTCCTGGTGCCGCTCGTGGCGCTTGCGAACCAGAAGTACGGCGAGTTCCAGAAGCGATACGGCGACATCGTAGACGTGACGCTGCGGGTCGGCGCGAGCCGCATCACGGGGAGTGGCAACCAGTTCGACCCGGGTGCGGACGTCATCGTGGGGACGTACGAAGGCGTCGACCACGCTCTCCGGACCGGGAGGCACCTCGGTGACGTCGGCACCGTCGTCATCGACGAGGTCCACACGCTGGGGGAGGGTGAGCGGGGCCACCGGCTGGACGGCCTCATCAGCCGCCTGAAGTACTACTGTGGGGCAAACTCCGCCGGGGACACGCAGTGGATATACCTCTCGGCGACGGTCGGAAACCCGGAGACGCTGGCGGGTGCCCTCGAGGCGACGCTCATCGAGTTCGAGGAGCGTCCGGTCCCTATCGAGCGCCACGTGACTTTCCTCGACGGCCGGGAGAAGATACCGGTGGAGAACAAACTCGTCAGGCGTGCCTTCGACAGCAAGTCGAGCAAAGGCTACCGCGGACAGACGATTATCTTCACCAACTCCCGGCGGCGGTGTCACGAGATTTCCCGGCAACTCGAGTACTCTTCGGCCCCGTATCACGCCGGACTCGACAACAGCCGCCGGAACCGCGTCGAGGACCAGTTCGCCGGCCAGGAACTGGCCGCCGTGGTGACGACAGCGGCGCTGGCTGCCGGTGTCGACTTCCCCGCCTCACAGGTCATCTTCGACTCGCTGGCGATGGGTATCGAGTGGCTCTCAGTCCAGGAGTTCCACCAGATGCTCGGGCGGGCGGGTCGGCCCGACTACCACGACAAAGGGACAGTGTACCTCCTCGTCGAGCCCGACGGTGCATACCACGGCAGCCAGGAGATGACCGAGGACGAGGTGGCGTTCAAACTGCTAAAAGGCGAGATGGAACCCGTCCAGACCCAGTACGACGAGGGGGCCGCCGTCGAGGAGACGCTCGCCAACGTGACTGTCGCGGGCACACACGCCAGACTGCTCAACGAACGGATGGTCGGCGAGGTGCCGACGAAACACGCGCTCGCCAAACTGCTCGAGTACGGGTTTCTCGACGGCCTCGAACCGACGCCGCTGGGCCGTGCAGTGACGACTCACTTCCTCTCGCCCGGAGACGCCTTTGCCCTGCTCGATAGCATCCGCCAGGGCGAGAGCGCGTACGATATCGTCGCACGGATGGAGTTGCGCGACGACGAGCGATAGGGTCCCCGTAGATATTTTGCCGAGTTGGCGCCTGCAGCGTGAACACACCCCGGGGCAGTCGCCCTGGACCGCCTGTACATAGAACAGATAACGGCGGTCGAGGAGAGCCCGGATATCTGTTCCCGTGTGCGAACCGAACGGAGGCGAGTCGGAGGCCATCCTGCTCCGTCTCGACGGCGAGGTCATTGTCCCGAAAAACTCCTGTGTTAGCGAGACCGACCAGCACCTCGACCGGGGGTGTGGCGCCGCCGTCCGTGACGGGGGCTGTCCGAAACACGGCGCAACCTTCGACGGACGGACCGGCCACTGACGGCAAGGCGGAAGGGTCAACCCGTGCAGAAGTCTGCGTGACCGTCCAGCGCGGGACGGTGTCTCTCACTGACGACGAACTCGGGTTCGCCCACGACGGCGGCATCGATGATGACGACCTTCCACATTTGTCGGGCGGTGCTGTCGTCCCCTTTGTTTCGATCCCGGGGTCGGTCGTTCCGCGCAGTGGCGCCTTCCCGGACTGGGGCCCTCGTAGCCCGGAAGTCCCGACGGCCATTGCGGGGCCGGGGGACCGCTTTTACCGTCACCTCACGAACGTAACGCTATGAGCACGGAGAACATCCATCCGCAGGTGGAGTCGGTCGCTGCGGAAATCTCGTCGATGGAGACCCGCGGCGCGGCGACCATCGCGAGGGTGGCCGCGGAGGCGCTGGGGACGCAGGCCGAGGAAAGCAGCGCTTCCGACCCGGCAACGTTTCGCCGCGAGATCCGGACGGCGGCCCGTCACTTGCTCGATACCCGGCCGACGGCTGTCAGTCTGCCGAACGCGCTCCGGTACGTCCTCGAACGGGCGGAGGGAACGACCGTCGAGGAGTTGCGGGCGAACACGGTTGCGGGGGCGACTGAGTTCTGTGATCGCCTCGAGACCGCACAGGAGGACCTGGGAGCTGTCGGTGCCAATCGCCTGCGGGACGGCGACACTGTGCTCACGCACTGTCACTCGACGGACGCGCTGGCTTGCATCGAGGCGGCTATCGACCAGGGGAAGTCACTGTCCGCTATCGTCAAGGAAACCCGGCCGCGAAAGCAGGGACACCTCACTGCCCGGGAGTTACGCGAACTGGGCGTTCCAGTCACACTCATCGTCGACGGTGCCGCTGGCCGGTATCTGGACGACGCCGACCACGTGTTCGTGGGTGCGGACTCCATCGCGGCGGACGGGTCAGTCGTCAACAAGATCGGGACGCGCTCGCTCGCTGTCATCGCCCGCGAGCGTGACACGCCCATCGTGGTCGCCGCACAGACGGTGAAACTCGACCCGGCGACGCTGTCGGGACACACGGTCGATATCGAGCACCGGGACGAAAGCGAGGTGATCGACGACGTGACCCGCGCCGAGATCGGCGACATCGGCGTTCGGAACCCGGCCTTCGACGTGACGCCACCCCGCTACGTCGACGCGATCGTCACCGAACGCGGCCAGTTCCCACCCGAGAGCATCGTAACGCTGATGCGTGAGTTGTTCGGTGAAGGCCCCAACCGACCCTGGGAGGAACCGTGACGCGCGTCGTCTGTGCGGGCCACGTCAACTGGGACGTGACGCTCCGGGTCGAGGCGCTCCCCGAGGCCGACGGCGAGACGCAGGTCAAGTCACACCGGCGGGCCGGCGGCGGCAGCGCCGCGAACGTCTCGGCCGCGCTCGCGGGACTCGGACACGACCCGCTCGTGGTCGGCAGCGTCGGCGACGACGATTTTGGCCCGCTCGTCCGGCAGGAACTCGAGGGCGCGGGCGTCGACTGCACCCACCTCCAGCAGGTCGCCGGCGAGACGACGGTGAAGTATCTCATCGTCGACGCGGACGCCGAGGTCCACGTCCTCGCGAGCGACGGTGTCAACGAGGCGTTCGGACCCGAGGACGTGCCGGAACCGACGCTCGCGGGCGCCGGCGTGCTCCACCTGACTGGACAGCGCCCCGGGACGGCCAAGCGGCTTGCGGAGCGGGCCCGCGGGACGGAGACTCTCGTCAGCGTCGATCCCGGCCGACGCGTCGGCCAGCGGGAGTTCGGTCCCGTGTTCGAGGGTGCCGATATCATCTTTCTCAACGAGCGTGAGGCAGCAGCCGTGGAATCGGGCGAGTCGACACAGACCGTCGTCAAGAAAGGCGGCGACGGCGCGACGGTCGAGTGGGACGGACAGCGGGCACACCACGACGGGTTCGACGTGGGACCCGTCGACACCGCCGGGGCCGGGGATGCGTTCGCCGCGGGGTTTCTCTCGGCTCTCCTCGACGGAATGGCACCCGGAGACGCGCTCGCCGTCGGTAACGCCTGCGGGGCACTCGCATCCAGTAGTGTCGGTGCCCGGACGGGCATCTCGTGGCCGGACGTCGAGGCGGTACTGGGGGGCTGAGACGGATTGTTGTGAGTCGGTACCGCGACGTAGAGAGAATGTGGTAGTGTTAGGCCCGGAGACGCCGATACCTGGGCGCCACTACCGAAAATAGGCACAACAATCCGTATGAGACGGACGGCTGGGGGCCGCCGCAGTCTCCGTTCGCCGAGTCGACAAAGTACCTTGGTCGCGTCAGCGCGGCGTCTCCGTCCCCCACTTGTCGAGAGCGGTCGCGAGTTCGGGACAGTCCTCCGCTGCGCTCTCAGGGGACTCGCCGGCAACAGCGGCGCCGACCGCGCGACGGAGCGCACGGGCGCCGGCGTGTGTCCCGTCTGGATGTCCGTGGACGCCGCCACCGGCCTGGATAGCGAGTGTCGTCCCCAGTTCGTCGACGAGGCGGGAAACGAGCCCCGGATGGAGGCCGCCGGAGGCGACCGGCAACACCGGCGCGAGGCCGTACAGGTCGCTCGCGAGCCACTCGTTGATCCCCGGCGTATCCTCGTTTGCGAGTTTCCCCAGGCCGGCGGTACCGGTGTGGATGTGGTCCACCCCGCAGAGACGGGCGACCTGTGCGATGACGCGCATCGAGACGCCGTGTGTCGGGATCCGGTCGAACGCGGCGTGCATTGCCCGGTGGGCGTGGATGGCCATCCCGTGGTGCCCACAGCGCTCGCGAACCTGCTGGACCGCGGCCCAGCCGACGGTTACCACGTCGACCATCACGAACCGCGAGCCGTGCTCGGCGGCGGTGTCGACCCGCTCGAGCATCTCCGTCCCCGGCGCCGTCACGTTCAGCAGGTAGCCTTTCGGCTCGCCGGTCTCCTCTTCGGCCCGGTCACGGCGTGCCAGACTCTCCGTGAGGCGGTCGAGGAACGGGTTGAACGACTGGTCGGTGAGGTTCTCGTCGTCTTTCAGCAGGTCGAGGCCGCCGGTCCAGGCGTCGTAGCCGACCTGTGCGTGCTGGGCCGTCGAGAGCCCGACTTTCGGTTTCGGGACCGTCGCCGTGAGCGGTCGGTCACCCGCATCGAGCAGGTCGGTTCGGACGTCGGGGCCGAACTGCGGACCGGGGAAAGTCGTCGCCAGCGACTCGGGCCACGCACAGTCGAGCAGGCGGATCCGGTCGACCGCTTTCATGCCGAGGATGTTGCCCGCGATACAGGACAGTATCTGGGGCATACTACCGGGCTCGAACAGCGCGTCGGGGTAGGCAACGGTGACGACGTTCGTCCCCTCGTCGATGGCACAGGCCGTCGCAGAGAGGTCACGGACCGAGCCCTCGACCTGCAACTCGGCCCAGGTCCCGTTCGAGCTCTCGCTCGCGACGCGGCTCGCCGCTGCCTCGAAGCTCATGTCCGACGCCGGTTCGACGTAGAACTCACAGACGAGGTCGGACGCCGCCGGCTCGTACGCGAGGTCGAGGAAGTCTTCGTACGTGATGCCCATACCCGACATTCACCGTGTGTGGGCATAAACCCGCGCCCGGTAGCCGGTTACTCGTACAGCCAGGGTTCGTCGATTCGCTCCCACTCGACGAGTTCGTCGTCGTCGAAGAACAGGTCGATCTCCCGCTCGTTCGCACCGGGGTCCTCGTGGTCCGACCCGTGGATGACGTTCCGCCCGAGATCGAGCCCGAAGTCGCCCCGAATGGTGCCGGGGGCGGACTCGGCAGGGTCGGTTTCGCCCATCATCTTGCGGACCTGTCGGGTCGCGTCCTGGCCCTCCCAGACCATCGCCATCACCGGTCCCGAGATAATGAAACTCACGAGGTCGTCGAAGAACGGCTCGTCGGCGTGCTCGCCGTAGTGGTCTTCGGCTAGGTCCCGGTCGATCTCCACGAACTTCGCCGCGGCGAGTTTCAGGCCGCGGTCTTCGAGCCGGGAGATGACGGTACCGACCAGTCCGCGCTGGACGCCGTCGGGTTTTACCATCACGAACGTCCGCTCGCTCATACCTCGGCCTCCGTCTCCTCGCTGTCGTCGGGGTCGTCCTCGGCTGCATCCCCCCCGTCCGCAGAGTCGGCACTCACGTCGTCTTCAACCGTGGGTTCCGTCCCCTCGTCCCCGCTCTCGCCTTCGTCGTCCATCGCCTCGGCTTCCGCCGCAGCCGCATCTTCGACAGCCGGTTCGACCTCGGCGTCCGCTTCCTCCTCGGCAGCCTCCGACTCCCGATCGGCTCTGCTGCCTTCGTCACCGACCCACTCGAGGTCACGGGCTTCCCGGCCCATGAAGTAGTTCTTCTCCGCTTTCGAGTCTACGAACCAGAGGATTGTGCCGTCGTTCTTGACGAACATCTTGCCGGTCCCCGGTTCGATCTCCTCACCGGTGTAGTCGCAGGTGCGTTTCTCGACCATTATTGGCCTCCGATGGTGTCGGCCTCGCGTGCCGTCTCGCGCAACTGCAGGACGTCACCCTCGCGGACCGGACCGAGCACGTTCCGGGTGATGATACGCCCGTTGTCACGGGTCCGGCACTTGACCTGCATGGCCTCCCCGTGCATCCCGGTCCGGCCGACGATTTCGATGACCTCTGCCGGTGTGGAACCGTCGTCGTCTGATTCCTCTGCGCTCATCGTTCAACTCACCGGAGTTCCTCGACCTTCTCGGCGATGTCCTCGACGTCCCCGGTCGCATCGCCTGCGTCGACGACAGCGGCGGCGGCGCTTCCGACCTCGAGTCCCGCGGCGCGACCGAGGTCGTCCTGTGCACCGACGAAGACGAAGGGGATCGACTTCTCGTCCGCGAGTTCCGGGAGATGCATCACGACCTCCTCGGGCTGGACGTCCTCGGCGACGTAGACGAGTTCGGCGCTCCCGCGCTCGACTGCTTTCGTCGTCTCGTTTGTCCCTTTCCTTACTGTTCCCGTGTCCCGCGCAACCTCGAGCGCGTCGAGCGCGTCGTCCTGGAGGTCGGCGGGTACGTCGAAGTCAACGTATACTGGCATGGATAGTGTTCACCTCCTGTGCGCGGGCTCGCACTCCCCCGCCCTCGCGGGTAACCCCGCGACCGCAACGCGGTTTTAAAGTCCTATCTGGGCTGGGAGCGTCATCAACCCCGCACAGGTTGTATGTTTCACTGGCCTAGCGTTCCGTAAAGCGCTTTCGAAGCTGCTATGCCGTGTGAGTCGGCAGCATGGGCCAGCAGCGGGCCCTGCAACCCGAGCGAGTCGCGCAGCGCTGTGACGACGTCCCCTTGCCCATCCCGTGAGAACCGGACCACAGCCACCATTCCCTCTATACGGATTAGTGCGACTCTTTACCGCTGCTGTGAGAGTGAGATCCGGCTTCAT
>JAZKTU010000067.1:0-15746 GCA_036625385.1 Halovenus sp.
CGCCGACGGCTGGCTTGCGGCACCGGGGGCACCCGACACCGTCGCGGCTGACTGGGCCGAGATAGCCGCTCACCTCGAGAAGAACGGTCGGGAGCCAACCGAGGTCGACCGGGTCGCCCTGAACCGGGCATATGTCGTCCCCGGGGCCGACCCCGACATTGCCCGTGAGAAGCAGCGACGGGTGTTCGGCAATCTGGGCAGTGCCGAGGACACGATGGAGAGATGTCTCACCGGTAGCGTCGAAGAGATCGGTGAGGCGATCGCCCAGTACAGGGAGATGGGATTCGACGAACTCGTTCTCGATCCGGCGACCAACGATCCCGCCGACGCCGAGCGGCAACTCCGACTGTACGAGGAACAGGTAGACGAACTCGTGTAGCCGGACTTCCGAATCCCGCCCGGGAAATCGGACCAGGTCAGGACCATCGCTCTCATCGGTGGAGCATACGTCCCCTCGAATACGAAATATATGTGCCACCTGGGGGGATACCGGTCGCCAGTTTCACGCTATCGGTGCTGGACTACGGCCTCGTCGGGCACGCTCTCCCCGAACGCTCTCGACGCGACCGGCACCGACGGTCGCTCCGCCAGTCGCCCCTACCCGGGTTGGACGTCGAGAGTCCTGGTGGAGCGTGAGGCGTCTCATACCGCCGGCTGTCCGTGCGTACAAATATTTGCTACCCCGGGGCGGCGAATACGTTCACAATGTTACAGCCGGCAGTATCAGTTCCGATCAGATGTCCCGCCGCACGAACCACACCTGGCTGACGACAGTGAGTACCGCTATCATCCCGAGAAGAACAGCCGTGCCGACGAGAGCGTACGTCCCGTCGATCAGGACTTCGTTCGGATCGAAGTACCGCATCGGCGCGATGATGCCCAGCATCGCGTAGTCCGTCCCACTCAGCAGCGACTCGACGAGATAGATCCCGAACGTGACCCCGAGCGCGACACGTTGGGCGATACTCGCACGGTCGAAGAGCACCGACGCGACCAACCCGATCCCCGCACAGGCAAACAGGTACGGGATCGACAGGAGGTGGAGAGCAACTATGTCGACGGCGGAGAGGGGTTCCCCGATGAGGGTGGCACTGACGAGCACGACCGCAGGCGTGGCGACATTCACCGCCAGTATCGGAACGCCGAGAGCGGCGAACCGTTCGATGGCGAGTCGCGGCCGTGACACCGGCATCGACAGCAAGGTGTCCATCCGACCGCGGTCGATGTCGTCGGCGATGATACTCGCAGCACTGTACGCGAGGTACAGTCCCAGGAGGATGATCCAGCCGAGCATGTAGAGTTCGACCGCGAGAAACCCTTCGAGGGAGGCCAGCGTCTGGATGTTGAACGCCTGAATCATCGGTTCGGGGAACGCCTCGCGGAGCTGGTCCATATCCATCGCTTCGCTGTAGGAGGGGTACGCCCACACGGCGAACGCAGCCAGTAGCGACATCCCGACGGCGAGGTACAGGCTGCCCCTGAGCCGTTTCGCAGCGTCGTACCGGGCGAACTCAAACATCCTCGTCACCTCCATAGAACCGCAGGAAGACGTCTTCGAGCGGTGCTTCCTCGATAGAGACATCGACCATCCGGTGGTCTGGAAGCCTGTCGAGCAGCGCGTTGATGTCCCCAGTGAAGGTAAACGTACACTCGGTAAATTCCGTCGCCGGATCGGCCATCTGGTCGTCCGAAACGCTCGTTTCGAGGTCGTGGACGCCGTCGAGGTCGACGAACTCCACGGGTATCGGGTCAGCGCTGTCGATGCGGACGACTTTCCCGCTCCGACTCAGGAGCGTTTCGATCGGATCGACGGTGACGAGCCGGCCGTCGCGGATGATGCCGACGCGGTCACAGAGCCGACGGACTTCGCTCAGGATGTGCGAGGAAAAAAACACAGTGACGCCGCGGTCGCGTTCTACCCGGAGGAACTCGGCGAACTGATGTTTCACGAGGGGGTCGAGTCCGCCCGTCGGCTCGTCCAGGATTACGAGGTCCGGATCGTGCATGAACGTCGTCACCAGCCCCAGCTTCTGTACGTTCCCACTGGAGTAGTCGCGGACCCGCCGGTCGAGTGGCGGCTCGAACAGGTCCAGGAGTTCCGCCCGCCGGTCGTCGCCTTTGACCGCGGCGTGGAGATCGAGGATTTCGGCTCCCGTGGCCTGGTCGTCGAAGGCCTGATCGTCCGAAAGGTGACCGATCCGACGTTTCGCTTCGATGAGTGCCTTGCGGTCCCGAACATCGTTACCGAGTACCCGGGCCGTCCCTGCGGTCGGGTTGATGAACCCCAGTAGCATCCGAATCGTCGTCGTCTTCCCTGCACCGTTTGGCCCGAGATATCCGAATATTTCACCAGTCTCGACGGTGAACGAGATGTCGTCGTTAGCGAGAATGTCGCCATAATCTTTCGTCAGCCCGTCAATTTCGATTGCCCCCATACCCCACTCTTCTCGCCACGCTTATTTCGTTGTATCGGGGCTCTGCACATTCTCCAGCCCCCACCCCTCGTTCCCGTACTGCCGGTTATACACCCGTGCGCAGTTTCGGCCACCCGTGGAGTCGAATCCCGTCACGTAGTATCGGTTATCGAGAGTCCCGACGAGCCGCCATTACCGTGGTACCGGATCACGCGCTCTCCGGCGCTCCGTCCCGGAGCGGGGCAGTACCACCAGCGACAGGGAACGAACCCCGACTGGAACCACCATCTTAACAATCCAGATGAGTTGAAAGCGTAGGCTTATTATATTAGAGATATAAATTAATAACAGGGCATGGAGTTCACCAGACGACGATTGCTGTCCGGAGTCGCTGCGACAGTCAGTACCGGGATGCTCGCGGGGTGTACCGGTGACGGATCGACTGCCGGATCGGACTCGGGCGGGACTGCTGCACAGGCGTCGTTTTTCGTGTTTGGCGAGATCAGTGCCAGGGTCGCGGGCGATACGGCAGAGGCCGACCTCCTCGTTCCGATCGGCCAGCACGGTCACGGGTGGGAACCCGGACCCGGCGTCCGACAAGACATCCGCGATGCGGACCTGTTCGTCCACGGAATGACCGGGTTCCAGCCCTGGGTCGACGATATCAGAGGTGACCTCGAGGCTGACGACACGGACGTGAGAACCGTCGACGTGAGCGCGGGCCTCGACCTGCTGGAGCCGGGTGGGGGACACGAGGACGAGGGAGAAGATCATGACGGGGAAGACGGTCACGACCACGGCCACGGGACGGACCCGCACTTCTGGATGGATCCGCTTCGAGTAAAGGAAGCCACGGGCAACGTCAGGCAGGGGTACGTCGACGCCGACCCCGACAACGCGGACGTGTACGCCGATAACGCCGAGGAGTTCCGGAGTGCCCTCGACGGCCTCCACGAACGGATCGAAACGACAGTCAGGGACGCCTCGAAGGACGTCATCCTCGTGGCGGGACACGATTCACTCCAGTACTTCAGTGATCGATACGGCATCGCCGTCGAGGCACTCACGGACGTGTCGCCGGACGACCGGCCGACCCTGCAGGATATCGAGCGCGCCCAGGAGGTCGTCGAAACCCACGACCTGCAGTACATCTGTGCCGACCCGCTCGAACCGCAGCAGGCCGCCGAGCAAATCCGTGACGAGACGAGTGTCGAGGAGATCCTCCCGCTGACCGCGATGCCCGGTCTGACCGACGAGTGGGACAGCGAAGGCTGGGGATACATCGAGATTATGGAAAACGCAAACCTTCCAACCCTGGAACGCGCACTCGACGCATAATGCCTGCCATCGAAGTCAGCGACGTCACGTTCGCCTACGCCGACCATCCGGTCGTCGAACGGGTGTCGCTCGACGTACCGGCGGGCGAGTTTCTCGGCCTGGTCGGCCCGAACGGCTCCGGGAAGACGACGCTCCTCGAACTGATGATCGGCCTCCGTCGGCCCGACGGCGGTTCGGTCACGCTGTTCGGCGCGCCGGCACACGAGTCAAAGCACGGCGGCAAGATCGGCTACGTCCCACAGGACGTGGGCAACGCGAAAGACGAAATGCCGATCACCGTCAGGGAAGTCGTCCGGATGGGCCGGTATCCAGGGAAATTGGTTCGCCGCTTCTCGCAGTCGGACCACGCGGCGGTTGCGGACGCCCTCGAGCGCGTCGAAATCGAAGACCTCGCCGACCGCCGGGTCGGTCGGCTCTCGGGCGGCCAGCGACAGCGGGTGTTTATCGCACGCGCGCTGGCGGCCGACGCCGACCTGCTCGCGCTCGACGAGCCGACCGTCGGGGTCGACGCGGAATCACGCGAAGCGTTTTACGACCTCCTCCACGAATTGAACGAGGACGGGATCACTATCATCCTCATCGAACACGATATCGGGATTGTCACGACCCACGCCTCGGAGATCGCCTGTCTCAACCGGGAGTTGTTCTTCCACGGCGATCCCGAGACGTTCGTCGAGACCAACGCGCTGGCGGACGCATACGGCGGGTCACAGTCGATCGTCCACCACGATCACTGATGGCACTCCAATACGCTCCCTTCCTCACACCGGCGGCTGCCCTCCAGGTCGATGGCGAGCGAGTGCTCCGGTTCGTCCTCGACGACCTGTGGGGAACTGCGATGGACGGCCTCGCCGAACTGACCGGCATCGACGTGCTCGGCTCCCCGTTCATGCAGCGAGCGTATCTGGCGGCGATCTGTATCGCGCTCATCGGTCCGCTGGTGGGGAGTTTTCTCGTCCACCGGGAGATGGCGATGATCGGCGACACGCTCGCTCACTCGGCGTTCGCCGGCGTCGCCGCCGGCCTGTTCGTCAACGCCGTCTTTGCCGTGACGGTTCCACCGTTACTGAGCGCGCTGGTCGTCGCCGCACTGGCCGCGTTGCTCGTGCAGACACTCGTCGACTACGCGGGGGCGTATCGCGACACGTCGCTGGCGATCGTGCTGGCGGGCTCGTTTGCCGTCGGGAGCGTACTCGTGACCGCGACCGACGGCGGGATCGCGGTCGGGATCAGCGCCTACCTCTTTGGCTCTCTGGCCACCGTCACCCGGGTGAATGCGGCCATCCTTGTCCTCATGAGCGTGGTCGTAACAATCGGTATCACCGTTGCCTACCGGCCCCTCCTCTACGTCACCTTCGACGAGGTCGGCGCCCGTGCTGCCGGACTGGGCGTGACCCGTTACAACCAGTTGCTCGCGGTATTGACCGCGGTCGTCGTCGTGGGAGCGATGCAGATCATGGGCGTCATCCTCGTCGCCGCGATGCTCGTCGTTCCCGTCGCTGCGGCCACGTCACTCCGGGGATTCAAACGATCGATCGCGGCTGCAGTCGGCGCCGGGCTCTTCTCGACGGTGACCGGCGTGACCCTGTCGTACCTCTACGACGTCGCCGCAGGCGGCACGATCGTGCTCGTCGCGATCGGGGTCTACGCCGTCGTGACGTCGGGCGTCCGCGTGCGCCGGCTGGTCTCGAACAGGCTGCAAAATCGGCTATCGACGGGGGCGACGGTGGCCAAACCGGACGGGGGAGACGAGCGTGACTGACGCGCTTCGATAGGCCACCGAGCAGAGTCTGTCACGGGCGAGCGAGACGGGCATCCCGGGATAGCGAGTCACACTCGACCGAGACGACGAGCGTCCCTGCGCTCGAGTGAAGCAGCCCTGATACGGATTGTTGTGATTCGTTACCGCTACGTTGAGACAGTGTGGTGGTTTCAGACTCCCAGACGCCGATACCTGGGGTCGCCGACCGGGCCGAAACGGTGTCACTTTACCAGCGCACCCCCACCGGGAGATATGAGCAATGCCATCGAGCGGAGCGCAGTCGTCGAGCGGTCGGCCCGGGCGGGAGGGGTCGTCGCCAGGGAGAGTTTTCGCGGCGCGCTCAGCGTCGAACGGAAATCGAACAAGAACGACCTCGTGACAGGTGCGGACCGGGAGGCACAGCGACAGGTGATCGCCACCATCAGACAGGAGTTCCCCGACGCGACACTCGTCTGTGAGGAAGGGAGCATCCCGGGCGGGACAGCTGTCGGCGACGTCGACTTGCGCGAGTCGGTGCCGGAGGCGGGGAATGCCTGGGTGGTCGATCCCATCGACGGGACGGCGAACTTTGTCCGAGGGAACCGCCGCTGGGCGACGGTTGTCGCCACCGTCACAGACGGTGAGCCGGTCGCAGCCGCGACCGCGCTGCCGGCCCAGGAGGACGTCTACGCCGCCGGCCCGGACAGCGGAACGCTGAACGGCGACCCGCTATCGGTCAGCGACCGGGCCGACCCCGAGACGTTCGCCGTCTCGCTGCTCGGGTGGTGGCGGGTCGGCGACGGCGACAGACATGCGTCGCTGTTTGGCCAGTGTGCGAACACTTTCGGCGACGTCCGGCGGTCGGGGTCGATGCAGGCGAGTCTCGCGCTCGTCGCCGGCGGGAGCCTCGACGGGGCGATTCTCCCCCATCCCGGCAACCCGTGGGATACGCTCGCCGGTGCACATCTCGTCCGCCGCGCCGGCGGTCGGGTCACCGACCTCGACGGGAACAGGTGGGCCCACGGTGCCGACGGGATGGTCGTCTCGAACGGCGAGGCGCACGGGACACTCGTCGACGAAGCACAGACAGCGCTCGAAACCGGGGCGTCGCACTGAAAAGGGCACCGCGCTCCCGGGCAGATCTGGCGACAACGGCTGTTCCGGTGTGGTGACTGGCGCATTAAACCCCCGGCGGTTCCGCCCGACCCGCACACGAGACCGGAATGCTCAAAACTTCTGCCCTCCCTCCTCTCGAATATGGAGACTCTCGACCGGTACGATATCAGCCCCGAACCTGCCTGGGTTGTGACTCTCGTCGCCGGTGTCGTGGCGATCGCACTCGCCGCGGTGGCGTTCACCAGGCAGGTCTACTGGGGGTTTCTCTGGCGGTACTTCTGGGGTCCGGTAGAGGCTGATGCCGGTGGCAACGACTGTCTCATCCACTTCCCCGACGAGGGCGTAACTGTCACGAGTGCCAGCGAACGGGCGGTCAACGGCTGTGCCCGCGCCTACGAGAACGCCTTCGTCGCCGAACCGGGCTACACTGTCATCTCGACGTTCGGCTACATCCTCGTGCTCGTGTTCATGCTCGCCGGCGTGTACCTGCTCCTGGAGCGGTTCAGCCTCGAGCCGGTCCGGTACTTCTTCTACGCGCTGGTCCCGTTCATGCTGTTTGGCGGCTCGCTGCGAACAGTCGAGGACGCCTTCGTTTCGGCGATCCGGGCCGGGGAGACGCCGGCCATCGAGTTCCCCGCAAGCGCCCTGCTCATCAGCCCGTTCATCTACTTCACCGTCTTTGCGGTCGCGCTCGGCGCGTTCCTCCTGGGCAAGTGGCTCGCACACACCGACGTGACCGAAACCTACTACTACCCGCTCGCCGGGGCCGGGACGGTCGCCCTGTCCGTCTCCTTCGGGTACGTGCTGATGCTCAGCATCCGGAACGACTGGGTGGAGTTCATCCCCGCCATTCTGATCGTGACAGTCGGTCTCGCCACCGTGCTCGCCGTCGGCACGTACGTCCTGGTCGACCGCATCTGGCCGCAGGTCAACGAGGGGACGGGGCTCGTCGGCCTCGTCATCGTCTGGGGCCACGCCATCGACGGCGTCGCGAACGTCCTCGCGAACGACTGGACCTGGTACTGGGACCTCGGGGAGTACAGCGCCAAACACCCGCTGAACCGCGCCATCATGGACGTCACGAACGCGCTCCAGGGCGGGACGGAAATCGCCGGCGTCTACGTCGGCGAGGCCTGGCCGTTCCTGCTCGTCAAACTCGTCGTCCCGATCGCCATCGTCAGCGTCTTTGACAAGCAGTTCCTCGAGGACAATCCCCGCTTTGCCATCATGCTGCTGGGAGCCATCGTCGCTGTCGGCCTCGGCCCGGGCACGCGCGACATGATCCGGGTCGCCTTCGGGATCTGAACGCGTCCGGGTCGCCTTCGGGATCTGAACGCGTCCGGGTCGCCTTCGGGATCCGAGTCCGAAGAGCGCGAGCGGAGACCTTTCGACGGATCTGCAGTCGACAGTTTTTAGCCCGTCTGCTGCGGGCTGGTGGATATGTGGGTCCGCTCCGAGTACGCTGGCGAACTCTCCGTCCTCTCGACGTGGCTGTGTGCGCTGCTCCCCTGGTCGGTGAGCTTCGGGCAATTCCAGGAGGCCTCCGTGTTTTTCTTCTGGTTTCTGCCCGGGAACTTCGTCTTCGCGCCCGGGATAGAGGGAGAGCTCGAGCGCCCCTTCTGGGCCTGGGACTTCCCCGGCTTCGTGACACAGGACTGGGAGACGACGATGGTCTGGCTCTGGCTGGCCGGACTCGCCGTCTTTCTCTGTGCCCTTGCCGTCAGCCTGCTCTACTATTTCGACGAGGAGGGCGTGGAGTCGTGGCGGATCGACCCGGTTCGGGTGCTGGGTGGGCTGTTACTGGGCAGCGGGGTGATCCTCGGCGGGGCGTTCCTCCTGCTCTTTCAGAACCAGCCCGGAACCTCCCTCCCCGTGGGGACGCTCTTCTTGCTGGTGTTTGGCGTCGTGTTGTTGCAGACCGAGCGGGTCGAGGCGACAGAGAGCGAAGCGTCGGGAGCGAAGTGATCAGCGCCAGGCTGTCCACGGGTACGGGCCAACACTGTGTATGCGGGACCGAGACAAAGAGCACTATCCTTTTGCCGCTCGGCACAGAACTGTTGGGTGATTGGAATGGCCGACGACGAAGACATCACCTGGCGCGAGAAGGGGGAGGCTCTGCTTCGCGTCGCGAAATACCGGCCGAAGTTCACTGCCGGGATCGTCGTCCTCGGTGGATTTGTCGCGTTGCTGGAGGGAGTCGGTCTGAGTTTTATCTACCCCATCATGGAGGTCGCCCAGGGTGGGGAGATCCAGGCCCAGGACCCGATCATGGAGGCGTTCCTGGCCTTCTACGATCTCATCGACGTGCCGTTCACGCTCGGCTTTCTGATTATCGGGATCGGAACGGTGATGACCGTCCGCTTCACCTCGTCGTTTCTGGTCGGCTGGCTCCGGGCCGTCCTGCAGAAAGAGTACGAACGTGACCTGCGGACGCGGACGTTCACCCGGGCGATCGATGCGGAGATCGGCTACTTCGACGACCGCGGTTCCGACGACATCCTGAACGCGATCATCACGGAAACGCGGTACTCCGGACGCGTGATCAAGCGAGCGGTTGTCTCGCTCGAGACGTTCTTTCTCACGCTCGTCTACCTCTCGATCATGTTCTACATCGCGCCGTTGATGTCGGTTTTTGCACTCGGGTTGTTGGGCGGGATCACGTTCTTTATGCGCTATGTCATCGAACCCGCATACACTGCCGGATCCCGGGTCGCGGAGGCCAACGAGCGCGTCCAGCAGAACGTCCAGGCCGGGACACAGGGGATCAGGGACGTGAAGCTGTTCGGGCTCGCCGGCGAGATACTCGACGGGTTCGGGGAGTCGATCCGACAGTACACCCGTTCGGAGATCGATCTCAAACGGAACAAGGCTGCACTCCAGAACTTCTACGACCTCGCCGCCGCGCTGTCGTTGTTCGTGCTGATCTACGTCGGGTTCGTGTTCTCGGGGCTCTCGCTCGGCGCGCTCGGTATCTTCCTGTTCGCGATGTTCCGGCTCTCGCCGCTCGTGAGTCGGCTGAACAGTCAGGTCTATACTCTCGAAGGCGACATCTCGCATCTGGTTCGGACACAGGACTTCGTCGACGAGCTGGAGACACACGAGGAAAACGACGGGACCCGCTCGATCGACGAAATCGAGCGCGTGGACTTCGAGAACGTGCACTTCTCGTACACCGACGAGGAGACCGTCCTCCGTGGACTCTCCTTCGAGGTCGAGAAAGGCGAGTTCGTCGGCTTCGTCGGGCAGTCGGGCGCGGGGAAGTCGACGATCGTCTCGTTGCTGGCCCGGATGTACCGACCGGACCGCGGCGAGATCCGGGCGAATGGGGTGCCCATCGAGGAGTTCGACCTCGAGGAGTGGCGTTCGCGGATCGCCGTGGTGCGACAGAAGCCGTTCATGTTCGACGACACGCTGGAGCGAAACGTGACGATCGGGAACCGGGACGCCACCAGACGGGACGTCGAGCGGGTCTGCGAGATTGCGCGGGTCGACGAGTTCCTGAACGACCTGCCCGACGGATACGACTCACAACTCGGCGACGACGGCGTGCGGCTCTCCGGTGGGCAGCGCCAACGCGTCGCGCTTGCGCGGGCGCTCCTGAAAGACGCCGACTTCCTCGTCCTCGACGAGGCTACGAGCGACCTGGACTCGAACCTGGAGCGGGAGGTGCAGGCGGCGATCGAGTCGATGGACCGGGACTACGCCATCGTGACGATCGCACACCGGCTGTCGACCGTGAAGAACGCCGACCGGATCTGCACGCTCGAGGACGGCGAGATCATCGAGGAGGGGACTCACAGAGAGTTGTTGGACGACGACGGGGAGTACGCGGAGCTGTACGCGATCCAGTCGCGGGGATAGAGACGCGCCACAGATCTGGGGTTGACATCCGTTTACACAGAGAGGATACAGTCCATCGATCAGCGGTGCTCGCAACTACGGTACTGCTCGAAGCGATGTGTCGTGCTGTGAGTCACGACGAACCGATGTAGTTCGGTTGCGAGACGGACCACTGCGCCCGCCATCTCCCCGGTCGGGACAGCATTATCGTAATAGTAGTCCGTGCGATTGTTCGCATAGAGCGCCCTCAGGTTTCGCGCCATTCCCCTC
Source organism: Halovenus sp. (assembly GCA_036625385.1). Classification (GTDB taxonomy): domain Archaea; phylum Halobacteriota; class Halobacteria; order Halobacteriales; family Haloarculaceae; genus Halovenus. Next base: position 10,720 of record JAZKTU010000067.1, read on the forward strand.
GACACCGGACCGTGCGTTGCCGCCCTGTCGTACACTTCGGTACGATCCTGGAAATCCGAGAGTTCGATGCCTTTCTCGAATGCTCCCTCGCGATCATCAAAGAGATCGATCAGAAACGACGTATCGAGGATCACTCGAACTGCTCCCGGAGTTCCTGTTTGTCTTCGGCATCCGTCTCGCGCTTGTTTTCGAGACGATCTCGCATGGCCCTCGCCGTTTCTGACGAGAGTATCCCGGCGACATCCTCGGGATGAGACCCCCCGATGAGCCGGCGGAGCGTCTCTTCCATCGTCTCGTTTTCGCGCTTGTGAGCCTTCACGAACTCGTGGAACTCCTCGGAGATACGAACCGATTTACTCATGTGCCGTATACTCGGATATACGTATTCATCAATCTTCGGCTGCTGTTTGGAGTATCGTTCTTTCCGTTGGCCAACCACCTCCAATCCGACACAGCGAGCGGAATTCGGCATCCCTAGGACGTAATCAGTCATCGACCGTGTGTTCAGCGAGACCCCACGCGGACAGTCGATTCCCCATCCCGGCTCACTGACGGTCGGTAGCGTCGCCGTTGGCGTCCGACGCCCCCGATCCACGACTTGAGAGCCTCGATATCTACCTGTGCATCTTCATCGGCGCTACGAAAGAACTGACGGCGCAGGCGAACGTACCGCTCCGGGTCGTCCTCGAACAGTTCGATGTCGGTTTCGCGCCACCCGAGACGATAGGCCGCTCGCGAGCCGAAAGTTCTCGTCCAGTTGGCGATGACGCCAGGCACTGGATCGGGAGGGTCCAGCGGCCCCTCCCTGGATCCGACATCCTCCCACACACCGCACAAATGTGTTCGTACGTACGCTGCCCACTCGCGGATCTGGCCGAGCCGATCCTCACGATTGCAGGCGTGTTTGCCGTCACGATCCTCTGGTGGTGATTATTGTGACTGTGTCCCGAGTCAACCGCACGATAGCGTGCGGTCGATCCCGTAATGACTCACAATAATCACTATGAGTTGTTCGTACGCATCACCGACCCCGAGTTTCGTGACGTACTCTTCGAGTGCTGTCCTGTTAAGGCCTGGTCCCACGACTTCTGGAGGGAGAGCGCGTCTTCGTGATCTTTCTGCGCACCCATATCGAGCCTGTAAGCAATGTGGAACTTCAGCGAGCCAACACGGGGGGCTTCCCCGCCGAGACGGATGGAGATCGCGTTGTCGAGCGAGATACGGTCCTACCCGTCGGAAAGATCAGCGGCCATACCGTGTGATCGCTCGGCAACGTTCTTCAATCCGTGTTCGACTCTCCAGTCAGGAACTGACCGGGCCCTCTGTCTACTGCGGCCACGACTAGATCTCCTCAAAGATGCCGTTTACCGTCAAAAATGGGAGCCACAGCACTCACATCTCGGAGTCTATCCATAGCGATCAGAGGTATTCGACGATCGTCTCGACCGCCCGATCGGGCGGCGTGTCACGAATCCTGCACACGTAATCGGTCATCAATGCCGGTTCGAGCGAGGACACGGCGTGTGGGACGATCGAACTTTCTCGTGGGGCTTTCCGATGGCGATAATCGTCCTCGTCCAGCGGGATACGTTCGTCGTACCACGTTTTGGTCGTCAATCCCATCACCACGTACTGTTGCTTATCGAACGGATGAGACTCGTTGTTGACGACGACCCACGGCCGCGTCATGTCATTATTCGGTTTGAACGGATCGGGTGCGAGAACGACGTGTCCGCGTTCGGGATCGTCGAACGGTGGAACCGTTCCGGTCACGATCGCTCTCTCTTCTCGTTCTCGGCTGCCCGCAGCCACTCCTCCCGAGTTTCCGGTCCGAGCGTTTCGTCGAGAAACGCCGCCGCGGAGCTAAACATCATCGCGTCCTGGACCTCTTCGACGTCTCCGATCGCCCAGTAGGGCTCCCTGTGTCGAACCAATCCACGCTCTTCGAGTCGGTTCAATACGGGGTGAATCGAGTTCTCGTCGACGCCAGTTGCCTCGGCAATCTCGATGGCCTTGTACGCCTTGTTCCGGTTCTCGGCGAGGAAGCGAACGACCCGCTCCGCGTTGGTCTCGCGCTTCTCCGGATCGTGTGACTCGAACTCGTCGATACTGATGGGCACACTAGTGAAGTCGGGCATGCTCGTTTAAAAATGTACGTTCGTATGCTTGTCTGTTGGAGTCCACTCACGTAGCTGTACACAAATTGCGCTCTGTGAACTGACCGGGACTTCTGTCTACCGTGGCCACGACCGGATGCGCTCATAGATACCGTCTGCCCGCAAAAATGGAGGCCTCTGCGCTCACATCTCGGAGTCTATTTACATCCGGGGAAGCCTACCAACCTGCATCATCGGACTCGACTAACTCTATAGCGTGCTCGATGAGCGGTGTCGAGAGGTAGAGGCTCGTATCCTGCTTCAATTCCCGGAGCGTCCGTTTTGCAGCATCCTCGGTCAACTCGCCCTGGCTGTAACCGTACAGTACGACACCCACCGAACCGTGGACTTCGATCCGCTCCTCGTTTGCTGTGTTTCTCGCGTCCATGTCGTCAGTCAGGAGAACCGCGTCGCGTTCGGTACAGACCACGAGTGCAGCAGTCTCCCCCGGATCGAGATGTGTATACGCGGAATCGATGTCGATATCGGCCTCTGCGACGGAGAATTGGAGTTCGGATACGTCGGTCGGCCCGTCTTCGAGTTCGTCGAGAACGGTCTTCGGAACGAGTACCTCGCCAGTCAGTTCGAGCAGTGACAGGGCATCTGCCTGTTCGAGGTGTATCAACGGGCCAGCGTCGGTAACGACCGGTCTACTCATCGAACAGACTCACGCTTGTAATCCCCAGTTCACGTCTTCCTCGACTGCCTCCCGAGCGGTATCAACCTCCTCGACGAGTTCGACACCGAGGTGCTCGATTGCCTCTTCCCGGGTAATCTCGTCGTCGAGATACCTGCTGACGATCATATCCCGATACAATGTCTCGACGCCTGCCTCGACAGCCTGCTGGATAACCGCCGATTCGTCCATCTCGTGGTGCTCTGCGAGTTCCCTGACCCGCTCCGAAACGGTTTCAGTCGTCATACGTCGATCTTGGTCGGTTATGAATATAAACTCGGGTGTGGCTCGTGATGGCGAATACTTTCGAGATGTGACAGCCGTCAGTATCAGGAGTTGCGCACGAGCGGATCGTACCAGTCCCGGTTGTCGCGATACCAGTCGATGAACTGTCGGACGCCCTCGCGGATGTCGACGGTGGGTTCGTACCCGAGTAGCTCGGAGGCTTTCGAGACGTCGGCGTGGGTGTGCTCGGCGTCGCCGGTCCGGGGGTCGTCGTAGACGATGTCGAGACTGGGGTCGATCTCGTCGCGGACGACCTCCGCGAGCGTTTGGATGTCGATGTTGTCGGTCGACCCAACGTTGCAGATCTCGCCGTCGGCGCTGTCGTCGGTGAGCAGCTGTTCGTTGACGCGGCGGACGTCGGTCACGTAGGTGAAATCCCGCGTCTGCTCGCCGGTGCCGTAGACCACCGGCGGTTCGCCGTGGAGGCACCGCGAGACGAAGTTCGTCATCGCCATGTTCGGGCGCATCCGCGGGCCGTAGACGGTGAAGTACCGCAAGGAGACCGTCGGGAGTCCGTACACCTCGCTGTAGACGCGGGCGTACTGCTCTGTCGCGAGTTTCGAGACACCGTATGGGGAGACGGGCGTCGTGGGGTGGTCCTCGTCGTATGGCAAGTATTCGGGCTTGCCGTAGACCGACGAGGAGGAGGCGACGACGACGCGGTCGACGCCGTGTTTGCGGGCGGCGTCGAGGATTTCGATCGTTCCGTCGACGTTGAAATGGTTGACCTTCTTCGGCTGTTCGATGCTCTTTCGGACGCCTGCCTGTGCGGCCTGGTGGTAGACGACGTCCGTGTCGGCGACGAGGTCGTCGACGATCTCCTCGTCGGTGATGGAAGCTTCCAGGAGTTCGTAGGTTCCGTCGTTTTCTTCTGTGGCTTCGCGGGCGGCCTCGACGTTGTGCTCCTTGATCCCGAGGTCGTAGTACGGGACGAGATTGTCGATAACGACGACGTCGTGACCGCTCGCTGCTAATTGTTCGGCGATGTGGCCGCCGATGAAGCCTGCGCCGCCTGTGACGAGGACGTGCATTATCTATTTGTTCTGACGACCGTATAAAAAATCCTCACTCTGGCCAGCTATGATATACTGAACGATTCAATAATTGGGTATGAGCTATTATACTCACCGACAGAGATACTGATAGATTCCTGGCGGATTGATTGTTTCGAGTGTTGAGCGAATGCCGGTTCTGAGTTCATCGACTGAGTCGAAGAATCTCGCTAGTTGTCCACTCTGTGGATAATGGTGAGAGCGAACATTAGGGTACCACGCTTGTAGGACGTTGAAACGTGGCGATGAGTCCAACAACTACCGAGACGGCCAAGACAAATATCGAGATATCTACCTGTTCCTGCTATGCTGCCTATTGAAGACACTGTCTGAACAGAGCTATCGCTGCTCGCCAGCCTCGCTTCACCTGAAGCGAGCTGGCTCAGCCGAGTCCATGATGATAACATGGAGGCAGTCCTTCCCCATTTGTCTGCCACTTGTCCTTCCAGCCGAGTTCCTCGTCTAACACCTCTTCAATTCCGTGGAGAAACGCATCGCTGAACGTGAATTCGTCTGGAAGTACTCGCCCCCCACGCCGTGGGTGGGCGAGTACTGCCCACTGCAACACGAGCCACAACTGCTCTAACAGAAATCCGACACCCACATAGAAGAGACGAATCGTCGTCGATGGTGACGTTGTCAAAGCACGTGCTTCTCGGAACTTCTCGTAGCTCTTCTCTATCTGTGCTCGCTTGTCGTAGGTCGTTGCAACTTGCGCGGGCGTGCGGTCTTCCAGACCGTACGCCGCGTATCCAACCGTCTTCACGCCAGACTTCCCGCGGTCACCGTTCTGGTAGGTGACGTTCACCGCCAGTGGATACGTCTGTTCGTGCTGTTTCCCTTCACAGATCGTCTCCT
>JAZKTU010000003.1:0-50657 GCA_036625385.1 Halovenus sp.
GGAAGGATCACCGAAACTGGAGTGCAACGGAAGTCACACGCGAGTCACAGCGGACCCCCGACACGTGTCACGCACGAGGCACACCGGACCGCCCGACACTTATATAGCCATCCCCGAAGCCGTTCGCATCCGTTCCCGGACTCGTAGAATCCTCTTCTCACTTATAGACCTGTATATTGTAGAGCAGAGACGTGAGGTGATCCAGGATGATCGACAACACCAGCCTGAACCGACGGACGTTCCTGACTGTCGCTGGCGCCGGGAGTGCGGCGATGCTCGCTGGCTGTACCAGCCCGCTGTCCAGTGACGACGACCCGGAAGAGGTGGAGAACGCTCCCCAGACCGACGAGGACGGACTCGACGCGGCGAAGGACGTCGACACCGACCGGATCGCCGCGGACCCGCGGGACGTTCCGGACCCGGTCGACTGGGACGAGCCACGCCACCACGAGGTCGAGATGACCACGACGGAGGAGACCGCGGAGATCGAGCCCGGGGTCACCTTCGACTACATGACCTTCGACGGCCGGATCCCGGGGCCGATGGTCCGCGTCCGCCGCGGCGACACGGTCACGTTCACGATCCACAACGACGAGAGCAACTCGATGCCACACAACATGGACTTCCACGCGGTCTACGGGCCGGGCGGCGGCGCGGACGCCTCGACGGTCAACCCCGGCGAGACCGCCTCCTTCGAGTTCAAGGCCATGTACCCCGGCGTGTTCGTCTACCACTGTGCGGTGCCGAACCTGGACTACCACATCAGCGCCGGGATGTTCGGCGCGATCCTCGTCGAACCCGAAGATGGACTCCCCGAAGTCGACCGGGAACTCTACTTCGGCCAGCACGAACTCTACACCCGCGGGGAGGCCGGCGAGAAGGGCCACCACACCTTCGACTTCGACTCGATGGCCGCGGAGGAGCCGACCTACGTCTGTCTCAACGGCGAGGCCTACGCGTTCACCGGGGACGGGTACGGTCCGGTGACCGTCGAGAAGGGCGAGCGTGTCCGGATCTTCTGGTCCAACGGCGGGCCGAACCTGATCAGTTCCTGGCACGGTATCGGGAACGTCTGGGAAACGTTCTACCGCGACGGCGACGTCGTCTCCGACCCGGACCGGTACGTCGAAACCGCGCCGGTCGTCCCGGGCAGCGTCGCGATCGCCGAAATCGATACCCCGGTCCCGGGACCGATCAAGCTCGTCGACCACGCGCTCTCGCGGGTCGCCCGCAAGGGCCTGCTCGGCATCGTCGAGGTCGAAGGCGAGGCCGAACCCGGAATCTACGACCCCGACCCCTGACCGACTCATAGTGATTAGTGCGACTGTTTACCGGTTCTTCACCACCCCGGGGTGGTGAGAGACCGGTAACGACTCGCACTAATCACTATCAGCACCCCTTCGAGTGCGGCTGTCTCTCCGGCGAAGCGGGTTTTTGAGGTGATGGAGGCCGATGGTACGACCGACGAGTCGATGTCCCCCCAGCGTGAAGACGTCACGGAGTCGGGAACACGCCCAGAGTCAGTTCGACCGTCATCTCCGTGCCGTCCCGGTCGATCGTACAACGGATGTCGTCCCCGGGGCTGGTCTCAAGCGCTAGATAGGTAGTGATCGACGTGGAGTCCCGGACGGGTGTGCCGTCCATTTCGAGGATGATGTCACCACCCACTGGGAGGGATTCACCGTGGCGTTCGACCGATGCATCACTTCCGCGTAGAACGCCATCGGCAGGCCCGTTTGCCGCAACATCCACAACCAGCACTCCCCCCGGGTCCGAGCGGTCGTTTGCCTCTGCGATGAACGGGTCGACTGGAACGTGAGTAGCGCCCAAAAACGAGTGTCGGAACGCGCCGGTGTCGATAAGTGCCGGGATGACCCGACGGGAGAGAGCTGCGGAGATAGCGAAGCCAATGTTCTCGCCGCCGCCTGCAGAGATAACGCCAACGACGGCGCCGTCTGAGTCGAGCAACGGACCACCGCTGTTTCCAGGGTTGATCGCAGCGTCGGTCTGAACTGCATCGGGAATCGAGACGCCGGTCATCCCACTGGAGACTGTTCTGTTGATCCCGCTGATGATCCCTCTCGAGATCGTCCCTCTGAGCCCGAACGGATTGCCGACCGCTTTGACTTCCTGGCCTTCCGCTGGTCGAGTGTCCGTGAAAGCGAGACTCGGCACCGGGTCCGGGACGTGGTCGGGCTCCAGAACCGCGAGGTCTGAGCGAACGTCGGTTCCGATAATGGACGTGCTGGACCACTCACCCGTGGTGTACTGGATGTCCACCTCGCTGGCACCGCTTACCACGTGCTCGTTGGTAATGACGTATGAATCATCGACGACGAATCCCGACCCCTGGCCCGAACCCTCTTCGTCCGACATCCGGGTCTCGACGCCAAACGCGCGAATGAGCGGGACTGAGTTGATCGAGCGCTGGTACAAATCCTGGTCGCCCGCCCGGTCGCTCGGGTCGGTTTGGCCGCCCTCCGTGGTGAGCGATGGCGGGTCGCCGTTCGCCGGTGAGCCGCACCCAGCCAGGAGACTGACGGCCCCGAGTCCGGCGACAGAGAGCCAACTTCGGCGTGAGAGTGGGTTTAGTCCCATACACGAGTATCTGGCACAGCACGGTATTGTACCCAGTGGAGTCGTGCAACGCGATTAAAAAAGCACCGTCCTTTCTTATATCGAACGTGTCGGGTCGGCTGGAAGCCGACCGTGCGGGAGGTTCGTGCTAGCCGAGAGACCGCGCAGAGCGGGGTAGATATACCGGGCAGCCGGCCCCTAGGGCGCGTATGTCCATCGAAGTGACTACCAGCGAACGCGTCGAACTCGTAGATGTCACGTCCGAGGTTACCGCGGCAGTGCCTGACGGGACGGAGTCGGGTGTCTGTCTCGCGTTCGTTCCTCATACGACAGCCGGGGTTATCGTTACCGAGGCCGAGACGCGGCTGCTGTCGGACATCGAGACAATACTCGACCAGCTCGTTCCGCGCGGCGAGACGTATGCACACGACGAAATCGACGACAATGCCGATGCGCACCTGCGCGCCACCCTTCTCGGCGAAAGCGTCTCGGTGCCGATCGTAGACGACGATCTCGCGCTGGGAACGTGGCAATCGATCCTGTTCGTCGAGTGCGATGGCCCGCGAACGCGCCGCCTCCGGGTCACAACCATCCCGGGTCGCTCACCGGACGGGACCGGTCGAACCGACGGATCGTGAACCACCGGTGGTGGACTCATAGTGATCATTGTGACTGTGTACCGGGTCGACCGCACGCCCTCGTGCGGCCGATCCCGTAACGACTCACAATGAGCACTATCACACGGTGTATCCGTCACCCCGTTCCTGACGGCCCAACAGGGGGTGGGTATCGGTCGGTGCGGAGAATGCGATATTAGTCGGTGCAGGGAACGCGGTGGGAAACAGGGCTGGCGCCGGAGTGATGAACGCTTCACTCCCCGGGCCAGTCGGGAACCGTCCCGTCGAATCGGCGGATAAGATGTCCGAATGGTTACTCATTGCCGGCTATACGCCAGGGAGCGATTTCGACCGCACGGGGTGTCGAATCTCTTGACGAACGGACAGCCGGCAGTATCGCTCCAGACGACGCTGGGGTTTTCAGCGGAACTCGCCCGAAGGAGCGACAAACCCGGCGTCGACCGGAAAGGACGGGTCAAAGACGCGTTTGAGTCTTCGGGAGACCCATTATATACCGGCTCGAACCAGTAGATATGAGCGGGCAAACGGCAACCCCGATCGAGCCTCCGAGAGCACTCGAGGACCTCTTGAGGACTATCGCCTTCCTGGGAGTGGTTTTGCTTCCGTTGGCGTCCATCCCGGTGCTTTATGCAACGAGCGGGAGAGATCGGTTTCTGATACTCGGTGGAATCGTTCTGACGAACGTCTGCTGTCTGATCATCGACCAGTTGACTTGACCACAAAAGCGAGCAGAACCGCTCTCCCTCGTAGTGGCTGTTGTGACTCTTTACCGCCGTGGCGGTACACAACGCGGGCTTCACGCTCTGAAACACGGGAATCCGTAACCCGGTCGCGAAAATAATCGCAACAACCACTATCACTCGTCTTCCCAGCGTTCAGGGACCTGAATGGTGTATTTGCCGTCCTCCTGGAGGGCGATGATGTACTCCTCGCGGTTGTAGAGTTCCATCAGGTTGAGTTCGTACTGGCCGGGGTTGAGAACGCGGATAGACTCGAACTGCTCGTTGAGTTCCTCACGGAGTTGCGAGAGGTCCGGACGCTCCCTGTCCGCTCCATCGTTTCGCTGTGTCTCTGTGCCACCCTGTGTGTTCGCACCCTCTCTCCCCGACGCTTGACGGGTGCGACTCCCGTCGTCGGGAACGCGGTTCCCGTCAGTTACTGGCGAGTCGGGCCGGTCGGCATCGCCGCCGACCGCCGGACCGTCCATAGACGATGGCAGATCGTCGGGTGAAACGACGTCCGTCCGCGCGCTTGCCTGCGCCTCGTCTTCCGTCTCCGCCATCGAACGCTCCCTCGGCTGGGCCGACTGCGGGTCGGGCCCGCCGGCCCCCGGCTGGTCGGCTTCCGGGGAGTCCTGCCCGGAGGGGCCCGGCGGGGCGGCGCCGGTTTCTGGATCGTCGCCGCCCGACCCGACGAGGTCCCGGACAGCAGTCGCGGCGTTACCGACCGTCCGGGCGACGGAGTTGTCGACAGGCGGGTCGGGCGGCGCCGGCGGTTCCGCTGGCGGGTCGTCGTCGGCATCCGCCGGCTTGAACTGGAACGTGTTGCCGCCACAGTCCGGACAGCCCGAGAGCATCTCCTTCGAGCCGTCGGCGAACGTGCGGCCGCAGTCGGTGCACTCGTGGGGCATCCTTACTTCCGGGAGACGAGTGTCTGGATGAGTGTTTCCTCCTTGTGGAGCGTCTCGATCTGGTTTGCCGGGCCGATGACAGTCAGCTTCTTTGTCGACTGCTTGCCCATGAGACGGTCGAGGAAACTCGCGTCCGCGGTCTCCGAGCGCGGATGTGTCTCGATCTCGATACCGTTGAACTCGTCCGGGTTGATCTCCGTCATCGTCACCTCGATGAGCCTGGATTCCTCGTCCGGCGACAGGCCCTCCTCGAGGATGACGATGTTGCCCTCGCGGACACCGTCGAGGATCATCCGGATCTTCTCCATACTCGTCAGTCCAGCCATCCGCTTGCCGCTGATGAGGTCGATCTGCACACCGTCTCTGTCTCCGGGTTGTTTGATTTCAGGCATCGTGATCACCCGAAGTACTCGGCTACCTTGTCGTACACTTCGTCCATGTTGTCACCCTCGAGTGCCGAGACTGGAATCGTCTCGTGCTGGGGGAACGCGTTACGGATCCGCTGGACGCTCGCGTCTTCCAGGTCGATCTTGTTCGCGAGAATCAACACCGGCAGATCCTGACTCTCGATGATACCGATGAGCATCGTGTTCACCTGCGTGAACGGGTCCGACGTGGCATCGAGGACGTAGATGACGCCGTCGACGTCCTCCCGAAGCCAGTGCATGGCCTCCGCGACCCCCTCCGTCGCCTCGCGTGACCGACGCACAGCGTCGTCTTTCTCCATATCGTGTTCCATAAACTCCGTGTAATCGACTTTCGTCGTCACCCCTGGCGTATCGACGACGTCGATGGTAACTTTCTTGCCGTCCCGCTCGATTTCGATATCTTCTTTCCGGCGCGCACGCCGGGTTTCGTGGGGCACGTGACTCTCCGGGCCGACGGCGTCACCGTGCTCCGTCCAGTCACGGACGATGCGGTTCGCGAGTGTGGTCTTCCCGGCGTTTGGCGGTCCGTAGATTCCGATCCGTTTTGCTTCCTCCGCCGAGAACAGCGACGATACTGCGCGTGAAATGCTCGATCTGAGGTTTGTGAGCAGTCCCATTATATCCTCCCGGCCCCGTGGCGGGGCTTGACACAAACACCCTAGCCGACTTACTTAAGACTACGTCAGACAACATTCACTAAAGTTACATAACACTCCCTCTCCCCACAATCGCTAACAGAGTTACGGAAGGTGACCAGCCCCTGTTCCAGAGAGGCGCGGTACAACCCGTTCGAGGTGCAGTAATAGTGAATATTGCGATTGTTTTCGTGACCACGTCGCGTGAACAGCAGTTGCGCGGTCCGAAACACCCGAACTGTGACGGCCCGGCGGTAAAGAGTCGCAATAATCACTATAAGGCCCCCTGGGAGCTGGTACGGAGACTACTGATGCTGCCGGCTGTACCATATTGATACTGCCGGCTATAAGCCTGTGAGCAATTTCGACCCCCCCGTGGGGTCGGATATCGTGAACGACGTACAACCGGCAGGATGAGGGCGCCGAGTGAAGACGAGGAGGGGATTGAAGACGAACTAACAGAGAATCAACCCCCCACCCCTTCGTTTCAGGTGGAGTTTCCGCAACCGGGAGGGAGGAGAGAAAAGGGACAGCTCGCTCTGAAGCGAAGCGGAGAGTCACGGAAAATAGCGGAAAATCGCAATACGGGAAGAGTTCTCCGGGGAGGAGGACCTGGGTTTTTACTGTAACTCTAGTGCCGTCAACTAGAAACTGTAGTACTGTTGACTACACTAGTCTAGACTACAGTAGAAACCCCTCTCCCCAATTATTGTCTTATTTCTTCTAGTGCGGGTCTGGTTCAATTGGGATTAACATAAAACTTTCTGTTGACAAGTAGTGGTTCCTGACCCCCACTCCCTCTTTTTTCCGTTCCACTTGAAACGAAGGGGTGGGGGGGTTCTCTCTTCCTTTTTCCCAGGTCTTCCCCGGCATCCCTGCCCTCTCCCGGTCTCTCATTCTCGTTGTCGTCCTCCCCTCTCACCCCGTTCGCTCCTTTCCAGTGATCGGTGCATCGTCTTCCTGCCACCGCAACATCAACCACCACAGCCGACGCGGGCCACGTCCTGTTACACCGCGTGAATCTTACCCACGTCATGCCCTCTCAATTTAACATCCTATACGTGAGGGGAAGACTGAAAACACATTAAAGAATATTATCATTATAGTTCATAACATTTATTCCTGCCCGTCGTTTCCCCTCAGTTGCTACGAACCGCGTACCGAAACGCGGCCCCTAAACCAATCATGACACGAGACGACGACGGAACTGACGAAGTCGCTTCACGAGTTAGGCATACGGAACCCTTTATTCGAGAGGTCGACAACGGGAGTGCGCGGGACCTCCGGGAGATGTTGAACACCCAAGACTACGTCTTCGCGCCTGGTATCTACCATGCACTCGACGCACGGCTGGCGGAGATGGCCGGCCTCGACGCTGCGTACATGTCGGGCTACTCGACAGTGCTGGGTCAGTTCGGATTCCCGGACCTCGAGATGGTCGACATGCGCGAGATGGTCGAGAACGCAAAGCGCATTGTCGAGGCGACCGAGCTGCCGGTCATTGCGGACTGTGATACGGGCTACGGCGGCATCCACAACGTCCGCCGTGCCGTGCGCGAATACGAGAAGATCGGTGCTGCGGCAGTCCACATCGAGGACCAGACCACCCCCAAGCGGTGTGGGCACATCGCCGGCAAGCAGATCATCCCCCGCGAGGACGCCGAAGCCCGCTTCTCCGCTGCCGTCGACGCAAAGCAAAGTGAGGATACAGTCATCATCGCCCGGACCGACGCCTATGGCTCCGCGAACGGCGACTGGGAAGAACACCTCACACGTGGCCGGCTGTACGCCGACTGCGGTGTCGATATCGTCTGGCCCGAGATGCCGGATCCGTCCCGCGAGGACGCCGTCAAGTACGCCGAGAAAATCCACGAGACCCACCCCGATCTGAAGCTGGCGTTCAACTACTCCTCCAGTTTCGCCTGGAGCGAGGAGGACGACCCGCTCACGTTCCAGGAACTGGGCGACCTGGGCTACAAGTACCAGTTCATCACCCTGTACGCGCTTCACTCGGGTGCACACGCGGTCTACGAGGACATGGTCAACATCGCCGAGAACGCCGAAGAGGCCCAGTTCGACCTCGAGGACCGCTATCTGGGGCACCCGACGGAAAGCCACCATGAACTCTCCTTCGTCCCCCGGTTCCAGGACATCGAGGCGCAGTACGACCCCGACGCGGCCCGCCGCCAGCAAGAATCTGCCGGCTTTACCGACGACGGCGAGGAGGCAGTCATCACCAGCGAACAGGACGACTGAGACTCTCTCCGTTTTCGAGCCCACAGTCGGGAGTGTTTTTTGACGTTCAGTGCCCATCTCCCATCGTCGAGAGCACGATCCTCGTCGCCAACCCGGAACCTGCCACCACCGGGTGTTGGACAGTCCGCGAACGCCACCCGTTACCGTCTCCGCGATCCACGGGCCAGGTCGACTGGTATCCGGAGCGCGTAACTGTGATCGGGTCACGCGGGGAAGGTTCTGAATGATAACAAAATCATATAAACCGTTTCTTATAGAATATATTATATAAACATGCCGGGAGTGAATATACACGGTATCTCGGAAGAAATATAAGCTATCATACATATTTTCCTCCCCCAGTTGTGTTTACTGGTTAGGTTGTGTTTCAGATACGTTCACCGAGGCGACAAAATCACACAGTCCTTTCTTGATCCAGCATTTATACTTTCTTCGGGAGAAATACAGGAAATATACACAGCGATACGCGACGAGACTGATGATACGTGGCAAGATCGACTTCTTTGCACTCGAACAGACAAAAACTGTCTTTGCGGGTTTATTTCCGTTCTGTAATATATGTCGTTTCTGAGGAGGTGAACGGGCTACGCCGTTTCATCGGACCCATCCGATGTCAGTCCGGCCCGAGAAGGAAATCTCGGAATATTTGTATTATGGACTGCAAAACGTGTCCGGACGATAGACCGTTCTTCATATAAAAATATTGTTTATTTATTTTTTCTTTCTTTATCTCTTCGTTCGGCGTCCGGGCGGCCAGCGAGCGGTCAGACAGAGCCGGCCTGACGTTGCTTCACCCCATCGCTATTCGAGAGGGAGACTTACGAATGTACGACTGTAACAACTGGTTCGCACGATAGCAAACAATCCAGTTCAACCGGTCGGGCGATCATCCGACATCCTGGCGTCGACGCGTGCGTCACCCTTCACAATACGGCACCCGGGAGGGCAGTCCTCGTCTCCCGACCCGGGGAGTGGATCGAGGATACTGTCGACCACCACGGGAGAAAGCAGACGACGAGAGCCCGTCGGGTCCCGTGAGGAACTGTCCGAGGAACTCGAGCGGGTCCGTGACCGAGTGGTAGCTTACGATCGAGTTCTCTTCCCGTGAACGGCGAGGACTCGAAAACCAGTTTCCTCGAAGCCGAAATAGCCCGCGACTTTTTGCCGAAACCGTACGAACGGCGTGTATGCACCGCGTACGACCGGTGGAGGACGGCGATATCCGCGAACTGGCGGCCTGGCTCGGCGTCGAGTTCGCCGCAGGTGAGGCCGAGGAGGCGGCCGACCGACTCAACAACCTCCTCGATATCTACGAGACACTCGAAGATATCCCACGTCCGGGGACGGGGGACTCGGCTCCCGAACAGTTCTCACAGTCCCGGCCGGGGGAGGGTGACGACCCGTACAACGCCTGGCTCCAGCGCTTCGACCTCTCGCGGGAGGCTGGCGGTGCCCTCGACGGCACCACTGTCGCGGTCAAGGACAACATGTGCGTCAGGGGTGTCGAGATGACCGTCGGTTCGCGGGCGTTCGAGGGGTTCGTCCCGGGCCGCCACGCCCGCGTGGTCGACAGGCTCCTGGAGCGCGGGGCGACCGTCGTCGGCAAGACGAACATGGACGAACTCGCGTTCGCGCCGACGGGGGACACGAGCGCCTTCGGGCCGACACTGAACCCGGTGGACACCGACCACGTCCCTGGCGGCTCCTCGTGTGGGAGTGCCGCGGCTGTCGCGGACGGCCAGGTCGACTTCGCTCTCGGCTCCGACACCGGCGGGAGTGTCCGCATCCCGGCCAGTTACTGTGGTATCGTCGGTATCAAGCCGACCTTCGGGCTCGTTCCAGCACATGGTGTGGTTGGTCTCGCCGAGTCGCTCGACCACGTCGGTGTCATCAGCGACGACGTGGCGACGGCGGCACGCGGTCTGGCTGCCATCGCCGACACTCCGCCGGGCCGTACCGACCCTGTCGTCGACACTGCGGCCATCGGGGCTGACCCGGGGGACGTAGCCGTCGGTGTCGCCGAGGGCTTCTTCGAGACCCACGTCTCCGGGGAGGTCGAACGGGCCGTGCGCGCCGGCCTCGATGCGTTCGCCGACCGCGGTGTCACCGTCGAGACGGTCGACATCCCCGCCCTCGCTCACTCGCGACCGGCGTGGTGGGGGATCGCCCCCGCGGAGTTCGCCGCGATGTATCTGACTGCGGGTGCGGGCCTCTGGCGTCACGAGAGGGTCGACCCGTCGCTGGCGGCCGGGATGGCCCGCGTCCGCGGGGCGGCGGGTCGCACGTTCGGCCAGAACATCAAGGAGATGCTCGCTCTCGGGGCGTACCTCATCCGGACCGAACAGTGCGACCACTACGTCCGAGGACAGAACCTCCGCGCCCAACTCAAGCGCGAAATCGATGCCGTGCTCGCAGACGTGGACGTCCTCGCGACGCCCACGACGCCGACGACTGCGCTGGAAATCAACGAGTTCGAGCGCGGCGTCACCCCCCCGGTCAACTGGGACTGTCACCCACTGAACCTCACCGGCCATCCCGCCATCAGTGTTCCTGCGGGGACCGCCGAGGGGATGCCCGTTGGCCTGCAGTTCGTCGGGAACTGGTACGACGAACAGACTGTCTTCGACGTCGCCGACGCCTACGTCTCGTAGCTCTCCCGTCGGGAGACCACGGGGTCCCTCACCCACCCCTTCCGGATGTACCTACGCGAGCGCTATCTGGAGTATCGAGGTGCCACAGCCAGGTTCTCTGATACGGGTTGTTGTGACTAGTTTCGGCAGTGCCGCCAGGTATCGGCGGCTGGGAGTCTGAAACCACCACACTGTCTCAACGGAGCGGTAAAGAATCACAACGATCCGTATGAGCCGTTCGACAACAGCCTGCCCCTTGTTCTCCGTGCCCCGGCGGACGTCGTCGGAGTCTTCGCCCCGCCGCTCCCGGAGCCACTTCCCGATGTCCCGTAACTGGTCGTCTGAACTCACCTCCATCCCTGGGGGAACACCCGAAATATACCTCCGCCACCGGGACGTCCGGATGGTGTCACCCGAGAGGCTCGTTTCGGCGGTCACGGCGACGCGTCCCCCTGTCCCGGTTCAGAACGGCTGTGTCGTGACGAGAACGAGACCGGCGACAACGAGAACCACCCCGGCGATCAGTCTGAGGGTGACGCGTTCGATGTCCCGAAGAAAGATAGCGGCGACGACGACCGTGACGAGCGGTGCTGCCGCGATGACCGAATCGACGACGGAGACCGGACCGGCGTTCAGCGCGGCGAACATCGACAGAAAGCCGAGACTGGCAAGCACCGTCCCGCCCAGGAAGTATCCGTAGACACGACGGCTGGCCGTCCAGACGGGGTCCGGGTGGCCGGCGACGGCGTATACGACCACGACCAGACACGTCACGGTCTCGCCGACAGTGACTGCTTGCAGGACCGTCGTGGACGTGTTCGTGAACCCGAACCGCCGGATGACGTTCCCGGTCGAGAACGCCAGCGCGGCAAAGAGCGGGAATACGAGGTCCGTCTTCGACCACCCGCCGATGTCGCCGCCCTTCGAGAGCGTCACGGCGACCAGACCGCCGACGAGCAAGAAAACACCGACGGCGAGGGCGGACGAGACGAGTTCGCCGAGGACAACCGCGCCAAAGCCTACCGAGAAGACCGGGCGGGCGTTGACGAACGCGTTGCTCACTGTCGACCCGACCCGGTCGAACGCTTCGTAGAGTGCCGGCCGCCCGAGCGCTGTGGCGATAACGGAAGCCACGGCGAACAGCGCGCCGGCAGCGGGGGTCAGTCCGGCAAAGGCGCTGGAGGGACCCGCAACCCAGAGCAGGGCCGACCAGAAGAGGACGACACGGACGAAAAGCAGTATGAGCGTGCTCTGGAGCCACGTGCCACCCGCGGCGAGGCCACGTTTCGAGAGAGCTGGTTCCAGGCCGAAGAGGGCCGCCCCGACGAACGCCAGCACGACGAAATCGGGGAGTATGCTCACACGATACTTTCACTCCCGGACCGGAATTAAGGGTTCCGAAGGGGCGCCCCCTCGTGATACCGCGTCGTCCCCACGACGGGACGGCTGCGTCCCGCAGTTACTCCAGGGTGGGTCAGGAGTGCCCCGAGTACATCCGCGAGCGGACTTTCCGCGATCGGCTCCGGGAGGACGGACTCCGGGTACAGGTGTGCTCCAAAGTCCGTTATCATCCGGTTCTATCCGTCGGGCCCCTCTCAACTCCCGGGACGACACTCCCGCAGCCGACGAGGCACCCCGTAGGAAGATAAATTATTTTATCATTCGGAATACTAACCAGCAAAATTATACTATATCCGGTTCGACCTCCAACTGGAGCATCGGATACGGAATGCCCCAGCTACGACGGCTACATCCGGTATTTTTCGGATATCTCGCATTCGAGTTCGTCAGTCGACGATCCACGACGAGGATCCCGCGGTGATCCCGGCTCGACCCGGTGAAATCGGGCTCCGTCGCTTGTATAGATCGCTGGTATGGTGACGCTTTCCAGTCGGTCTTCCGCCCGCTTCACTCCCTCATGATAAAACATGTTATAATTTGATATTTATATATATATAACCGATACTGATCTCTCGTCGAGTCAGGAGGGCGGTGTGTCGGACCCACGGAGAGGCGCTCAGGGAGCCGGCGGGACCGACCGAGCTGGCCCGTCCGGAGCGACGTCGGATGCCTCGGGTCCAGCGGCCCCACGGCGACGACGGAGACACGACCCTGCAGCGGACACTCCCCACTCACGAAGCGTGTCCGAGTCGATTCGGCCAGGTTTAATACTGCAGGTATCATCGATTCATTTGACTCATGACTGCAATCGACAAGCGGACGCACGACCGGAAGTTCGTGCGGACCTTCTTTACGACGCCGACGGCAGAGCAGGGACAGGAAGACTCCGCGAAGAAACTCCGCGGCGCGCTCGGACTTCGGGGGATGCAGGCCCCCGACGTCTGGGTGCCGGACAACGAGGACGCGACGGCCCCGAACATGCGTGACGAGGGGGCACAGAACATCGCCGAGGTCGTCGCCGAGAGCGGTGCCGACTTCCCCGGCGAGATCCACCCCCGTGTCGTCTGGCACCGCGACGACCCGAGCACCCGCTACAAGGGGTTCAAGCACATGCTCGAGATCGCCGACCCCGCGAACGGGGCAGTCGAGCACATCGACGGGTTCGTCATCCCCGAAGTCGGCGACATCGACGACTGGAAGAAAGCGGACGAGTTCATGACCATCATCGAGCACGAACACGGCCTCGAGGAGGGGTCGCTCGCGATGAGCGTCATCATCGAGTCCGGTTCCGCGGAACTCGCGATGGGACGGCTCCGCCAGGAGATGGGGAAAGCCGACAACAATCTCCAGCGGCTCTTCATGCTCGTCGACGGCGAGGTCGACTACACGAAGGACATGCGCGCCATCACGCCAACCGGCGGCTTGCCCGACTGGCACGAACTGCGCCACAACACCTCCCGCGCGGCGAGTGCCGCCGGCCTCATCGCCATCGACGGCCCGTACGACGACATCCGCGACGTCGAGGGCTACCACGACCGCATCACCGCAAACAACGCCGTGGGTATGCTCGGCATCTGGTCGCTGACCCCCGGTCAGGTCGTCGAAGCGAACAAGAGCCCGCTCCCGCCACAGGACGGCTACTGGCTCATCGACGAGGACGGCAGCGAGGCCGAACTCGACAGCCAGGACGGCGTCGAGGTCTACACGGGCGACAGCATCTCACTGTCGGAGTCCGGTGACGGCTACGTCCTGACGGTCGGCAGCACCGACATCGAGGCCGCGGACGAGGGTGAACTCGCCGACGCCTTGCTGGATTACGTCGACTACGTCCCGAGTCTGGACGACATCGTCGACTCGATGGAGGAGTTCGAGGCCGCCAAGGAGGCGGGGAAGGGTGCCATCGCGATGACCCGCGCGGCCACCGTCGAAATCGACGGGATTCAGGTCGACGTCGCCAGCGACCGCATGTGGGACGAGGCGACCTACCAGGCGCTCCAGACGCCGATCAAACTGTTCCAGGACGTCTACGAGAACCGCCCCGACCAGCACGAGGACCTCGCGGACCTCTACAGCGAGGACGTCGTCGAGCGCGCGACCCAGGTCGGCAACTAAGAACTGACAGCAGTCTCGTCCTCTCTTTTTTATCCGTCCGGCCCCCAGGTCGGCTTTCGCCGGACCGGGGCCCGAACTACCTCCACTTCGGGGCGGCAGTTTATATCCGACAGCGGCATACCACCGACCGTGTCCCGTGTGTCGTACCTGCGGTACTTCCCCTACGAGGAACCCTACGACCATCAGCGGGAGGCGATGGCCCGGGTCCACGATGCGCTCGAGACGGAGTCAGATATCCTCTTCGAGGGGGCAACGGGGACCGGCAAGACGCTCGCGGCGCTGGTCCCGGCGCTCGAGTACGCCCGCGAGCACGACAAGACGGTCGTCATCACGACGAACGTCCACCAGCAGATGCGCCAGTTCCGCCGGGAGGCAAGCGCCATCGCGGACACGGAGGACCTCCGGGCGGTCGTGTTCCGCGGCAAGGGATCGATGTGTCACATCGAAGTTGGCTACGAGGAGTGTCAGGCGCTGCGGGAGACGACCCGTGACCTCGTCGACACCGAACAGGAGCAGGCGGAACTGGAGCGCAAGCAGCGCGACTTGCTCGCCGAGAGCCAGGCCGGCGACGAGGCCGCGACCGAGGCACGCAGCGCCGTGATGGACGAACTCGAGGCGGTCGAGGAGGACCTCGCGGCCTTCGAGGAGCGGGCGACCTGTGACCACTACTACCGCAACCTCACCGCGGACACCACGGACTTTTTCGCGTGGCTGTACGACGACGTCCGGACGCCGGATGCTATCTACGAGTACGCCCACGAGCGCGGGCTCTGCGGGTACGAACTCCTGAAAGAGGGGGTCGACGGCGTCGACCTCGTGGTCTGTAACTACCACCACCTACTCGACCCCCTCATCCGCGAGCAGTTCTTCCGCTGGCTGGGCCGGGACCCCGACGACGTCGTCGCCATCTTCGACGAGGCCCACAACGTCGAGTCCGCCGCCCGGGACCACGCCCGCCGCACCCTCACGGAGACGACAATCGAGAGCGCCATCGAGGAACTCGCCGAGAGCGACGACCGCCGGGCCGGGGACGCGAGGAACGTCCTCTCGACGTTTCTGTCGGCCCTGCGGGAGACCTACGACGACGCGCTTGCCTTCGGCGAGCGCGAACAGGTCGGCGAGAACTGGCACGACCTGGCCATCGACAACGCTGACCGGCGCGACGACCTGACGCTCGCCTTCCTGCAGGCCTACACCGGTCCGGGCGTTGCTGAGGATATCGAGGCGGCGGTCGAACTCGGCCGGGCGCTCGACCAGCAGTACGAGCAGGCCTACAAGAACGGGGAGACGAGCGTCCGCAAGGAGTGCCAGACGCTCCAGGCCGCCGTCTTCGTGGAGTCCTGGCTCGAGGAGGGCGACGCGACGGGGACGTATCCGGTCGTCAGTGTCCGCCGCGAGGGTGGTGACGGCCCGCCGAGCGGGGATGACGACACTGGCGGCGGCCGGGACGACCTCTACGGCCGGGCGGAACTCTACACGTGCATCCCGGAGGAGGTGACCCGGTCGCTGTTCGACGACCTGCACGCGAGCGTCCTGATGAGCGCGACCCTCCGACCGTTCGACGTGACCGAGGACGTCCTCGGCCTCGCGGACCCGGAGACGATGGCCTACGGCCCCCAGTTTCCCGCGGCGCGCCGCCGGACCTACGCGGTCGACGGGCCGGCGCTTTTCGCAAGCCAGCGCGACGACCCGTCGATCCAGGAGACGGTGACGTCGACGCTCTCGGACGCGGTACGGTTCACCCCGGGTAACACGCTCGTGTTCTGTCCGAGTTACGCCGAAGCGGAACGCTACCACGACCGGGTCGACGTGGGCACGCGCTATCTCGACAAGCGGGGGACGCCCGCACGTGACCTCCGCGAGCGGTTCGCCGCGGCGGACGACGGCGTGTTGTTCACGTCCCTGTGGGGCACGCTCGGCGAGGGGGTGAGCTACGACGGGGACGACGCCCGAACAGTCGTCGTCGTCGGCGTCCCGTACCCCCACCTCGACGAGCGGATGGACGCGGTGCAGGAGGCGTACGCCGCCACGTTCGGGGGCGGTGAGAACGACGCAGGCTGGCGGTACGCTGTCGAGATCCCGACCGTCCGAAAGATCCGGCAGGCGCTTGGCCGGGTCGTGCGTTCGCCCGACGATTTCGGTGCCCGGGTCCTGCTCGACGCCCGCTACACCGAGCGCGCCGAGATGGAACTGAGCGACTACGCCGTCCGCGGCACCTTCCCGCCCGAGGAACGGGCCGAGCTGACCGATGTCGACCCTGAAAAACTCAAGTTCGGCCTGCTCAACTTCTACGGCGACCTGGACGCCTACGACGGCGACCCACCGGCGCCCTGAGAGCATTGTTAAAAAATTTAATAAAAGGGGATGGGGAGAGTATCCCGTAGCTGCCACGTGCTGACTCCCAGCCTTCGAGGGGTGCTTACATCGGTAACTGGAAGTCGTTTCTCAGTTGTCCGCGCCCGCACAAAGGTTCCTGGTATGCTACACCATGTCACTTATCCGGCCGGCCCGGCGCGAGTATCGAGCGGGTGCGCGCCCCGAAACCGGGGAGTTTGAAACCCCGGGCGTCGAACCCCGGGACGATGACAGTCGTGGCCTTCGACTTCGACGGAACGCTCTCGGATTCGGAGATGACAGTCCTGCTCGGCGAGCAGTGCGGCGTCGCCGCCGACATGGAGCGCATCACCGAGCGGGCGATGAACGACGAGATCGCGTACGCGGAGAGCCTGCGCCGGCGGTGTGTCCTGCTCGAGGGCCTCGCCGACGAGCGCGCGCAGGCGGCCTTCGACCGGGTCGAACTGCGGCCGGGGGCCGCCGACGTTATGGGGACGCTCCGCGAGGCGGGCGTCTACGTCGCTATCCTCACCGGCGGGTTCGAGCGCGGCGTGCGGGCGGCCCTCGAGCGGGACGGCGTCGCGGTCGATGCCGTCGTCGCGAACCGGTTACCGGTCGAAGACGGGGCGCTGACGGGCGAGGTCGCGGGCCCGCTCGTCGAGGGGACCAAAGACGACGCGCTCGAGGTCCTGACGGCGGTCGTCGGGGCGGACCGCGCGGACACCATCGCAGTCGGCGACGGCGCGAACGACCTGCCGATGCTTGAGGTCGCGGGGCTCGCGGTCGGGTTCGAGCCGAAACCGACCGTCGAACCGGCGTGTGACGTCGTCGTCGAGACGATGGACGGACTCCAGGACGTACTCGACGCCCGGGGACTGCTCTGATACGGACTGTTGCGAGTAACAGTCCCAACAGTCCGCATGACCTACCGGGCACTCTCTACGACGGTCAACTCCTCGTCGACAGTCAGCGCGAGCGTTTCACCGTCGACGCCGAACGTGAGTCGGGCACGGAGCGGGTCGGTCGAGAGGATCTCCTCCTCGTAGTTCTGGAGCGTGCTGTTGAGCGCGTGGATCGAGTCGGGCGCGATGGGGTTGAGTCCGTGTGCGGTCAGAAAGGCGAGCAGCTCGGTGTTGGCATACAGTGCAGCGGTGGCAGCCCCACCGCTCTCGTAGATGCAGTTCGTACACGCGAACTTGACCTCGATCGCGTCAGCCCGCAGGCAGGCGTCACAGAGCCCCTCGCCAGCGTCGTGGCTCTCACAGACGGTGACCGTCGTCTCGACGGTCGCCGAACACCGCGGACAGATACCCGTCGATAGCGCGGCGACTTCGAGGTTCCCCCACGTCCAGGCGGCCCGGAGTCGCTCGACGGGTGTCCGCCCGTGGACGCCTGCCGGCGGGAGCGGGAGGCGACCGAGATACCCCTCGGCGGAACTGACGCTGCCGCCGTCCCCGGCCCGTGCGTGGCCGTACCGGCCGGCACACTCGGTGCAGTACATCCGGACGCTGCCGCCCTGCCAGGAGATCTCCATCGCGCCGCCGCAGTACTCACAGGACTCCGCGACGGGCGTTCGCTCCATCGTCGGCGTCTCCGTCACCGTCCCGGAAAGTACCGCTTCGATGACACGCCTCCCCATCCGGGTGAGGGTGTAGCCGTCGGCCGTCTTCCGGACGAAGTGGCCGACCAGTTGCTCCAGGTGGTAGTTGAACTGTCCGGAGTCACGCATGTCCACCCTGTCGTGCAGGGCCGAGAACCCGAGCGGTTCGCCCGCCTCGCCCAGGGCGGAGAGGATCTCGATCCGGGTCTCGTTACCCAGCAGCCCAAAGACGTCGTCGGGCGGCAGTGCTGTCTCGTCGTGCTCTCCGTCGTCTGTCATGCACCCGACTACGGACGGCCACACCGTAAATGTGAAGCCGGGGAACCGCCCACCGTCACTGCGAGGGCCACCGCAATTTACTGTAATTTGTTTCAGAAAGACGGCTTACAGAAATGTTCTTCAGATTATACTTATGTGGGTCACGCCCGTGTACACGAGTATGAGACAACGACAACCTGAAACGAGACGGACGGACGAGTCCGCGGCCAGTACCCGTGGTAGTATCGTCGTAAGCCTGCTTCTCCTCGGCGTTCCCGTCGCCGCCAGCTATCCACTGCTGGCCGCCGCCGCTGCCGTCGGTGCAGTCGCTACCTACCTTCTCCAGCGAGGCTGGCAGTGCGCCGCCGAGATGCTCGGATCCGACGGGACGCGTGGCAGCCGACTCCACCCGGGAACGGCCCCCGGGTCGCGGTGCCGACGGGCTACACGAACTGGCGGACGGTCAGGTCGAGCGTGTCGAGGTCGACGATAGGAGCATACCCCACGTCGGGGTTCAGGTTGACGCTTCGCTGGAACTCGGTCTGTGACTGCCAGCAACTGGAGTTGATCGTGAGGACGTTGTGGTAGGTCCCGTAGCCCAGTTTGTGGATGTGGCCGGTGTGGAAGATATCCGGGACCGACTCCATCACGAGGTGGTCCGACTCCTCGGGTGCGAGCCGGGTGTGGCCCCCGTACTGGGGGGCGACGTGGCGCTTTCGGAGCAACTGTGCCATGGTGTCCGCCGGCCGCTCGTACGTTGCGGCCTCGTCCGGGAGTTCCGCGATGACTTCGTCCAGCGAGACGCCGTGATACATGAGGATCTCGACCCCCTCGACAGTCACCGTCGAGGGGTTGGCGGAGATCGTCGCGTCGTGGGCGCGCATGATACTCCGGAGTTCCTCGTCGAACGCGGGTTGGGGCTCCGCGAGGCGCACGGCGTCGTGGTTCCCCGGGATCATGACGACCTCCAGGTCGCCGGGCACCGACTTGAGATGCTCGCTGAACGCCTCGTACTGGTCGTAGATGTCGACGATGTCGAGTTCCTCGTCCTGGTCGGGATAGACGCCCACGCCTTCGACCATGTCCCCGGCTATCAGGAGGTACTCGACGGTCGCGGCCTCGTCGGTGTGGAGCCAGTCGGCGAACCGCTCCCAGGCGTCGGCGCGAAAGGCCTCGCTGCCGACGTGGATGTCCGAGACGAGCGCCGCCTGGACGTGGCGGTCTGCCGTCGACGGCGAGTAGGTTCGCGGGACGTCCGGAAAGTAGATATCGTCGACAAAGAGGATGCCGTCGCCGTCGTTGTCGTCGGAGAGCGTCCCCTCGACGGCGACGACTTCGTCGTGAAGCAGGGTCCGGACGTCCGCGGCGAAGTCCCGGTCTTTCATCACGAGACAGGGGAACGTCCCGTTCGTATCCTCGAGTTCCACGAGCCAGTGGCCGTTCGCCGTCGACCTGATATCCGAAACCATCCCGATGATTGCGGCGTCGCTGCTCCCGGATTTGCCGGCGACGGCATCCGTCGGCAGATGGCTGACCCGCCCGCGTAACTGCCCCGCCAGTTTCTCGTATCGGTCGCGAAACACCGCGACGAAGTCTCCGTACTCGCCCGTGCCCGTACTCCGTATGTCGCCGCTCACGGATATCTCCCGGCGGTCCTGGGACCGGGCCGACCGGTCGGTCCCTGCCCGCTCCGGCGCCGTTGTGACCGTCCCCGCCTCCGCGTCGCCCCCCGCCCCGGACCCCTTCGTTTCGACTGGAACACTGCCGCCGTTTTCGTGCGATTCGTTCCCCGTGGTTCCAGTCGAAACAGAGGGGTTTGTACCAGCCGGCTCTGCCGACGGCTGGTGCCCCCCGGTCGTGGCTGTCTCGGTCCCGGAACCGCCCTGCTGTTGGCGCTTTTCGAGTGCTGTCCGGACCCGGTCGGCGTCGATGACCACGGCATCGCTGGGGGCGTTTTCGACTGCACGCTCGAGGGCGCGCTCGGTGTCGGACGCGCCCGCGAGCAGCGTGACGGCTTCGCGCTCGGCGTTGTACCCTCGCTTTGCGAGTTCGCTGACGATGCGGGCGGACGTCTCGCGGGACACACCGCTACATCGCGACCGGACAGCAAAAACGTAGCGGAGTGCGAGAGCAGAACATTCAAGCGCAGATACGGGCAAAGTATGTCCATGACAGGCCCCGGCGACGAGGACGACCGTTCCGATACTGCGGTTTCGCCGGCTGGGGATGCCGACGAGGGGGAGACGCTGTCGGCTGTGGCTGACGACTCCCGGGAGCAGTCCGGGGTAGACGAGAGACCCGGCGGGAACGGCGACCGCGAACGCCTCTCGGACCCGCAACCGAGCGCGGAACCCGACCACGATCGCCGTCCGGTCGGCCGGCAGTCCCCGGACCCGCCACCCGGCCCGCCACACCGCCACGGCGGGGACACCGACGATGGGCCTGCCGACTGGCAACTGTTCGTGTGGGACGTCGTCTCCAGTGTCCTCGCCGTTGTCCTGTTCGGGCTGTACCTGTTCGCGATAAGCGGGGTCTGGCCGCCGCTGGTCGCCGTCGAGAGCGGGAGCATGGAACCAAATATGAACACGCACGACCTCGTGTTCGTGATGGACTCG
Organism: Halovenus sp.; assembly: GCA_036625385.1. Taxonomy (GTDB): domain Archaea; phylum Halobacteriota; class Halobacteria; order Halobacteriales; family Haloarculaceae; genus Halovenus. Next base: position 21,115 of record JAZKTU010000003.1, read on the forward strand.
GACCGGTTCCCCGCAGCCGAGGCGACCGGCGGGACTGGGGTTGTGACCGCCGAACGCGGTGCACAGACAGGATACACCGAGTTCGGGGGCCACGGGGATGTCATCATCTTCGCGCCGGACGGCCGCGCTGGCGAGACGCCGATCATCCACCGGGCGATGCTGTGGGTCGAGGAGGGCGAGAACTGGTACAACCGCGCCGACCCGGCGTACGTCGAAAACGCCGACTCCTGTGTCCAGCTCCGGAGCTGTCCGGCCCCACACGACGGCTACGTGACCAAAGGGGACAACAACGGCGCGTACGACCAGACCCGGGGGCTGAGCGCGCCGGTGAAACCCGAGTGGGTTGTCGGGACAGCCGAGCTCAGAGCCCCGGGAATCGGCTGGCTCCGGTTGCAGTTCCAGTAACGGTGTCTGGCGGCCCAACGTGCCCCTGGAGCGGTCGCTTAGAACGGGGCGTCAGCTGTCGAATCGGGCCTGCACGAACGGCTGGACGTCCTCGATATCGCCCAGCCGGGAGTCCGCAACCAGCACGGCTTCGGTCTCCTCGAGCGGGACCGAGAGACTGATCTCCTTCGTCCGGCCGTATCGTCCCTTCGAGACGACAGCGGCGTTGACGATGCCGAGCATGTCGAGTTCGCTGATGAGGTCGGTCACGCGGCGCTGTGTCAGCACGTCGGTGTCGATCTCCTCACAGAGCCGCCTGTAGATGTTGTACACCTCGCCGGTGTTGATGTTGTGGACACCCTGTTTCTCGAGCAGGATGATCGCAAAGAGCACGAGCTTCGATTGCTGTGGGAGCGTCCTGACGACTTCGACGACGCGGTCGAGTTCGATCTTCTCCTGGGCCTGCCTGACGTGGTCCTCCTCGACCTCGTCGGTCGTATCGCGCTCGGCGAGTTCGCCCGCGGTCCGGAGCAGGTCGAGCGCCCGTCGCGCATCCCCGTGCTCCTGGGCCGCAAACGCTGCACACAGGGGGATGACGTCGTCCGAGAGCGCACCCGTCTCGAACGCGACCTCGGCGCGATGCTCGAGGATATCCCGCAACTGGTTGGCGTCGTACGGCGGGAAGACGATCTCCTCCTCCCCGAGACTGGACTTGACGCGGGGGTCCAGAAAGTCGGTGAACTTCAGGTCGTTCGAGATACCCATGATGGAGACCCGTGACCGTTCGAGTTCGCTGTTCATCCGCGAGAGATTGTAGAGGGTGTCGTCGCCGGACTTCTCGACGAGTTTGTCGATCTCGTCGAGCATGATGACGACGACCCGCTCGCGGTAGTCCACGGCGTCGAAAAACGAACTGTACACCCGGTCGGTCGGCCAGCCGGTCATCGGGACCTCCTCGAAGGTGTCGTGCTCCCCCTCTAGCTGTTCGATCCGACCCCGAACCGCCGATACCGTCCCGAACTCGGTGTCCTCGAGTGTCGATGGATCCGACCGGGCACGCTCGGCGAGCCCTTCCAGGCGCTCGATGTCCCCCTCGACCGCTTCCCTGTTTTTCTCGACGAACGTGTTCGCGAGCTGTGCGAGCACCCGATACTGGGTGTCGGTCACCTCGCAGTTGATGTACTGGACCTCGCAGGGGACCTCGTGCTCCCGTGAGGTGGTTTCGAGTTCGCCACTGACGAACTTCGCGCTCGCGGTCTTGCCCGTCCCGGTCTTCCCGTAGATGAGGATGTTCGAGGGGGTGTCCCCGCGCAGCGCTGAGACGAGAACGGTCGCGATACTGTTTATCTGTTCCTCACGGTGTGGCAGTTTCTGTGGCGTGTACGACGGTCGGAGCACTTCCTTGTTCTCGAAGATCGGCTCGCCGCTGAGCAGGTCGTCGAACAACCCCGGCGAGGCCCCGTCGTCGTTGTCCTCGTCCCGCAACACTTCGTCGAGGTGCCGCTCCGGGGAGAACCCGTCCGGCGAGTCGCCGTCGTCCGGGTTCGCGGGGTCCTCCACGGGGTCTGTCCTGACCGGACCGTCAACTGCCGACTCTTCCTCCGCGCCCTCAGGCGACTTGTCCGCGTCTGTCATGCTGATTGCACCCCTCTGTTTCAGGTGGAAATCCAGCCCCGCGCCCCGGAACCAGTCGGCTCCAGGCGTGATGGCAGTGATTTCGATATTTTTGGACGCCGCACACGTCCAACCGAACCACAAGTAACGGCGGTTGTGAACATCTTAAAGATTTTGGTTGTGCCGGGTCCCTCGCGCCCACGCGGTCGTCGGCACGCATCCCCCCATCTGTCGAGTGGCATAGGGTTCACGGCATCGTATTTTTGACCGTCTTTTTGGGTGTGGGCCATCAGTTTTGGAACTGCGTGACCGGGCAATGATAACTGCCGAGGCTGAGACCGACCCCTATCAACATTTTGTCATAGCCTGTTGAGACACCGAAACGTTGCTCCATACGTACGCATTCGGCTGAATCATACGGACTGCTGTGAGTGGTTTCGAGCGGTTCGAAAAATGTCGTCGTCTCATAGTGATTAGTGCGACTGTTTACCGGTTCTTCACCACCCCGGGGTGGTGAGAGACCGGTAACGACTCGCACTAATCACTATCAGGGGCTATGGGAGGGAGAGCCTCGTTTTTGTCCGCCGTCCGCCGCGTCGGACGGCTGTTTATACGCCTGCCGCCCGTCTCTCCGGGCGTGCTCGTTGCTCTCTCGGACACTCACGGCGAGACGGGCCCGCGTCTCACCGCCCACCTCGAGACGGTCCTTCGGCGGGCGTCGGCAGTCGTCCACGCCGGTGACTTCACGACGCCCGCGGTTCTCGACGCCTTCGCCTCGCGCGCGGCGGTGTTTGCGGCTGTCCACGGCAACCGCGACACGCAGGCAGTGACGGGACGGTTGCCGGAAACCGCCACCCTCACGTGGGCGGGACGACGGGTGGCAGTCGTTCACGGACACCGCCACGACAGGACGTCGCTATCGCTTCTCGCGAGACAGGAGGGCGCCGACGTGGTCGTGACGGGACACACCCACAGGCAGGCGGTAGAGCGTGCTGGCGAAATCACGGTCGTGAACCCGGGCAGCCACGCCGAACCCCGCGCCAGCAGGCCGGGCTACGCCACGTTCGAGCGGACAGGGGAGGGCGGGCGCTGTGTGCTCCGGGGCGTCCAGGGGGACCGGGTCAGGGCGGTCGACCTTTGATACTGCCGGCTGTAAGTGCGTAAAGATATTCGCCTCCCCGGGGTGGCGAATACGTTCACAATGGTACAGCCGGCAGTATGAGCCCGGCGTGCTCCCCCACGTTCACCTTCAGGGGGAGTGGTCCTGTCGATTCCGGACACTCAAAGACCCCGTTCAGTCCGGAAGGTGAGCGAGCAGCGCATCGTGGAGCGGCCCGTTGGAGGCAAGCAGCGACGCGCGCGTGTCCTGGTCGTCCAGGGAAATCGTGAACACGTTGCCGTCGGCGTCTGTCGCGCGGCCCCCGGCCTCCCGCAGGATGCACAGCCCCCCGGCGACGTCCCAGGGGTAGGTGTCGTACTCCCAGAGTGCGTCGGCGCTGCCGGCGGCGACAAAACAGAGATGGAGGCCGGCGCTCCCGAGCCGGCGGACGCCCCGCGTTTCGTGATAGAACGCCTGCAGGAAGTCCCCGTTGGGGTCGTAGCCGCTCAACAGCATACTCTCGTCGAGCGTGTCGCGGGTCGTCGGCTGGATTGGCGTGTCGTTGCGGTAGGCCCCCCGCCCGGCGATAGCGTAGAACATCTCCTCGGTCTCGGGCGCGTAGACCACGCCGACGACCGGTACGTCGTCGCCGTCGAGCAACGCGATCACGATGGCGTAGTTGGGGTTTCCGTGGGCGAAGTTCCCCGTCCCGTCGAGGGGGTCGATGACCCACGTGTACGGGTCGTCGCCGTGTTTCGTCTCGCTTTCCTCCGAGCGGATGGTGTGGTTCGGGAACTCGTTTTCGATCGCAGTGGCGATGATGCGGTTGCTCTGGTAGTCGGCCTCGGTGACGATGTCGGCCTTATCTGTCTTGAACTCGACTTGCTCGACCTGGCCGTGGAGTTCCTGGACCGGTTCACCGGCGGAGATGGCTGCCTCGCGGGCGACCCGGCAGGCGTTCGAGAGGAAGTCCTCGGCGCCGTTCCCCGCGGGTAAGTGGCGGGTCGACACGTCGGTTTCCTTCCCGCGCAGTCCCCAGCCAAGTTTGCCAGCCAGGGCCGCCATGAAGGAGTCGTCGTAGGACGTCCGGACGACGTGGGCCCGGTAATCCGCCCCCGTTATCCGGATCGGCTCGTCGGGGTCGACCTTCCTGTGGTGTCGGCCACCGTCGACCGAGAGCTGTACCTGGCTCTCCGGGACGACGGTGATGTCGGTCGTCTCGCTCACGACGAGCGGTCTGACCCCGAGCTTATGCGTGTGCAGCGGGGTTATCTGGAGCGTGAAGTCGTTGTTCGGGTAGTGTATCGGGCCCCCAGCCGACAGCGCCAGCCCCGTGCTCCCGGTCGGGGTGCTGATGGCGACGCCGCTGCCGTCGTACTGGCCGACGTACTCGTCGTCGACGAAGACGTGCAGCCGGCAGATCTTCCGGTCGATCGGCTCCTCGGGGGCCATCGGTTCGACCACGACGTCGTTGACGCCGACCGCATCCAACCCTGCTCCGGTGACACTGAACTGCTGACGGTCGTACACCGTTGCGCGACCACGGAGTATCTCCGTCAGCGCCGCGTCGATGTCGCGCGGTTCCACACGCGCCAGAAAGGCGAGCGTCCCGGTGTTGATGCCCAGCAGGGGCACCTGGCGTGGCGCGAACGCCCGGATCCCCTCGAGAAAGGTCCCGTCGCCGCCGATCGCGACACCCAGCGTCTCCTTGTCCTCGGCGAAATCAGTGTCCGCGAACTCCTCGCCGACAGACCGGACGGTGAGGTCGATCCCGTGCGTGGTCGTCCAGGACTCCAGTTGCTCGAGCGCCTCGTCGCCGTGCTCCGTGGCGAGGCAGGCGACCTGGTCTATCGTCGCGAGCCGCCGACCGTGCATACACCGACCTAGCGGTGCCCGATGAAAGTCGTTCCGCAAAATGTGCGTGTCTTCCCGGCCTACTCTGCTGTCGTGTCCTCCTCGAGATAGTCGTCCTGGACGGCCACGACCGCCGCCGAGTCCTCGCATGCGGCGTACCGTTCGAGCGGTTCGGCGTTGAGGTCGAGAAACGTCCCGCCCCAGGTGACCGTCCCGAGCAGTTCCTCGGCCTGCTCGCGCTCGCCGAGGATGACGAGCCCCCCGGCCAGCGCCTCGACGGTGGTGAGCTGGAACGGCGTCCCGTAGTTGATCGGGTTTCCGGCGACGAGAAAGGGCAGCGACCTGTGGACGCCAGCGAGGTCGAACGCCTCCGCCTCGGCTGTCTCCCACGAGCAGTCGAGCGCAACGAGACGGTCGCTCTCGGCCCGGTCGGCGGGCGAGAGGGCCCGCTCCGCGAACGGGTTGAGTACCACCCCGGCAGGGGTTGCTCGCGCGGAGCGATGTAGCTCGACCAGGTCGAACGACGCCAGGCGACGGGCCGTGCACTTGTCGGGGTCGTCGTCGCCCTCGTATCGGACGTGCAGATCCACGGCCCTTCTACGTGGTGTCGGATAAAAAGCCCTCCCTCGCGTGCCTGTCGCCGCGGGACACGACGTCTGCCCAGCACTCTTAAGTGTGCAAACGTCGAACTCGTGATAATGATTGAAGACGGGGAACGCGCGCCAGCGTTCGAGCTTCCTGCAGTTGTCGATGGGGACATCGAGCAGGTCGCACTCGGGGACGCTCTCGGCCGGGACATCCTCGTGATCGTGTTCTACCCCGGTGATTTCAACCCGGCCTGTTCGGACGACACGACCGACCTCGACGCGTTCGACTCGCTGGGATTGCAGGCGGACGTGACGGCTCTTGCGGTTTCGTCGGATAGCGTCTACAGCCACCGGGCGTTCGCCGACGCGTACGACCTCCGCGTCCCTCTGCTCGCGGACGTCTACGGGGCCGTCGCCGAGGCGTACGGTGTCGCCGTCGAGGACGAGCGGGCGGGCTACCGGACCCGGCGGGCCGTCGTGGTCATCGACCACGGCGGCCGCGTCGAGTACACCTGGGTCGCCGACGCCCTCGAGACGCTCCCCGACGTCGACGAGCTCCGCGACGTGGTCGCGCGCGTCGGCGGCGACGGGAGCGGGGACCGGCGCGACGCGGTCGACGACGAGGAACTCGAGGAAATCACGTCGGAACTCGAGAGCCAGACCGAAGCCGCGATGGCCCGGCAGGCAGCCAGGGAGGCTGTCGACGAGACATCGCCTTCCGACGACGCTGACGAGGGGGCAACGCCCGACGATACCGACGCGGCGGACATCGAGGGTGACCTCGACGCCGACGATATCGAACTCGACCTCGCAGACCCGACGGAAGGGGACAGTGAAGAGACGGAGACCGACGCCGACCCGGACGGGCGCGACGAGGAGGACCCGGACAGGGAGAGTGATTCCGACGCGGATGAGGACCCCGACGTCGGGACTGGCGACCACGGCGTTCCTGACTCGCTATGAGTGGGGACGCCAGCCCGCGCACCGACCGCGCCCGGGCGTACTACCGCGTGCTCGACAACGGCGAGTACGACCCCCTCGCCGACCTGCTCGCGCCGTCTTTCGTCCACGACCGCCCGGAGATGACGCTCGAGGGCCGCGAGCGGTTCGTCCGGTTCATGCGCGAGGACCGCCCGATGACAGACACCAGCCACGCGGTCGATGCCGTCTACACCGACGGCGACGAGGTGGCAGTCCGGGGCCGGTTGCTCTCCGCCGACGGTGACGAACTGATCGGCTTCGTGGACGTGTTCACCTTCGACGGGACGGATATCGAGCGGCTCCGCACCTATACGGACTGATAGTGATCATTGCGACTCTTTACCGCCGGGCCGTCACAGTTCGGGTGTTTCGGACCGCGCAACTGCTGTTCACGCGACGTGGTCACGAAAACAATCGCAAGAATCACTATGAGACGGGCTGCTGTGATTATTTTCGGCAGGGACGTCCGATATACGGCGTATCAGCCCGCGAAACGTGTATGTTGTCACAGCAGAGCGGTAAAGAGTCACAACGTCCGTATCACGACCGTCCGTCTCAGGGAGCTCCCTACGTCACCCGACGCGCGAGTAGCAGCGCACCGACGAGACCGGCGACGGCGACGACGACCCCGAAGCCGGGGCCGTCCGCGTCGGTGTCGCCCGCGCCGTCACCGGCTGTGTCGTCGTTGTCCGCGCTGTCGTCAGCTGTCTCGCCGTCGTCGGCTGCCCCCTCGTCCGCTTCGACGAGAGCCACGTCGTGGACCGCGGTCAGGTCGTCGACGCCGGGTGCCGTGACGATCACCACGCGGTCACCCCGGGTTTCGACTGCAACCGTCAGATCCCACTCGGTCGCGTTCTCGAACGTGTAGACGTTCTCGTAGTCGGGGTGGCGCTCGCCGCCGCGAAACGCGACGAGTTCCCTGTAGGCAGTGGCGAATTGGGCCGCCTCGGTGCTGTTGGCCCAGGCGAGTTTCCAGACGACGCCGGTCTCGTTCCCGTTGCGGTAGACGTACAGCCGGTCGTTCCGCCAGCCGTCGGTTTCGGGGTGGTCGTATTCGAGCGGGTCGAACTCGTCGACCTCCCCTTCCGGCCCGAGGTTGAGGAACGACTGTGGCTGGATGATGATGTCGTCCTGTTCGCGGGTCTCGTAGGGTACCTGCATGAACGTCGCGGTGATACCTGCCTGCCCGATGACGTCGTAGTTGGGTCCGTCATCGAACGTGAGGCGCTCCCACTCCCCGGTACTCCGGTCGGGAACCGTGAGGTTTTCGCGCTCGAACTCGCCGTACGTTTCGGGGTTGATCACCTCGGCCGAACTCCGTGGCGGGTTGTCGTAGACGGCGTTGACAGCCTCCCACCCACCCTGTTCGTACACGTGTTCGATGAACGTCGGTCCGTCGCTGTAGGGCTGGAAGTTGTTGAAGTAAAGCGCCCAGCTCGCCGGTTCTTCCTGTCCGCCGCCGCCACCCTCGCCGAAGTCCTCCTGCAGACAGGGTTCCTCCCACAACTCTTCCTCACAGGCCTGGAGATACTGGTACTCGACGCGGTCGACGTCACCCTCGATGAGCCCCTGTGTGCCGATATCGAGGTCGGAGGTATCCCGGTCGAACCGGCTGAGATTGAACCGCTGGTCCTGGATCGCATGCCCGACCTCGTGTGCGAGTACCTCCTCGTCGATGAGCAGCGAGTCCGGCGAGTCGGAGACGATGACGATCCGGTCCTCCTGGAAGTTGTAGAACCCGCCGGTGGTGGCGGCCCGGTTCGCCTCGCGCACCTCTATCGAGTCGGCCCCGGAACTGACTGCGAGCATCGCCTCGAACATCGCGTTGTCGAACAGGCGCTCCGCTTCGGAGACGTTCCCGAAGGCCTCCCCGAGCTCCGCGGCGAACTCCTCGCGGGTCTGGATCTCGACTGGCGGGGTCCCGTCGGCGTCGAGACACCGCATCGCCTCGAACCGTGCGGCGGTCCGGGCGGCGAGTACGTCGAGTTCGTCCGGTGTCAACCCGTCGCTGATATCGATATCGAGTGGCTCGTCGTACCAGTACCCGTCGACCCAGCCGACGACGCCGTCGGTCCCGCTGTCGGGGTCGGCGTAGTCCGCGGGTGGTTCGGCGGCACACGCCTGGATGTGTGTATCAGCGAGCGTTCCGTCGGTCGGCGCTACTGTCTGCCCCGTCCCGTCCGCGGCGGCGACGCCCGCGACGCCGGCAAGTGCAAGCAGCGCAACGACAACGAACGCGGCACGAATCCACGCACGAGAACGTGACCCCATTACCAAAACGTAGGACAGCGCGAACATAATTGTTGTGCGACGCGTCCATTCCGGCTTCGGTCTATTCTTTCTTACCCGCGCCAACGGCGGACTCGCCCAGGGGTTCGTGACCCTCGATTCGTTCCTGGCCGTCCATGTACGGGCGCAGCGCCTCCGGGATGGTCACGCTACCGTCCGGGTTCTGGTAGTACTCGAGTAGCGCGACGACAAGTCGCGGGAGGGCAACACCGGAGGCGTTCAGCGTGTGGAGATACTCGGCGGATTCGTGGCGCTCGGGGCGGTACCGCAGGCCGATGCGCCGGGCCTGAAACGCCTCGAAGTTCGACGCGCTGGAGACTTCGAGCCACCGACCGCCCCGGTCCGGGCCGTGTTCCATGTCGTCGGCGGGGGCCCACACCTCGATGTCGTACGTCCGCGCGGAGGCGAACGTGAGGTCGCCACCACAGAGCAGGACGACACGGTAGGGAAGTCCGAGTTTCTCGAGCACCGCCTCGGCCTCACCGACGAGTTCCTCCAGACGTTCGTCGCTGTGCTCGGGTTCGACGAAGTTGACGAGTTCGACCTTGTTGAACTGGTGGACTCGCCCGAGTCCGCGGGTTTCGGTCCCGTGTTCGCCGGCCTCGCGCCGGAAGTTCGGCGTGTACGCCTGGTGTTTGACCGGGAGTTCGTCGGCGAGCAGGATGTCGTCGCGGTACATGTTGGTGACCGGCACCTCCGCCGTGGGGCAGAGCCAGAGGTCGTCGTCGTCGTATGGCTCGTCGTTGTGGCCGCCGATCCGGTAGGCGTCGTCGGCAAACTTCGGCAACTGACCCGTCCCCGTCATCGACTGGCTGGTGACCGGAACAGGCGGGAACACCTCGGTGTACCCCTGTTCGCGGTGGATGTCGCGCATGAACTGGATGAGCGCGTGTTCGAGCCGGGCTCCGTCGCCTTTCAGGAAGTAGAAGCCGCCGCCAGCGACCTTCGCGCCCCGCTCGAAATCGAGCACGTCCAGTTGCTCCCCGAGGTCGTAGTGGGGGACGATCTCCCCGGGCAGTTCCCGCATTTCCGTGAAGCCGATCCGACGGATCTCCTCGTTGTCCTGCTCGTCCTCGCCCGGAGGGACATCCTCCTGCGGAACGTTCGGCAGTTCCAGGAGGCGCTCTTCGAGTTCGGCTGCGAGTTCGTCGGCTTTCGCTTCGATATCTTCGAGTTCCTCCTTGAGTGCCTGCGAGCGCTCGATCGCTTCTTCGGCCTCCGCTTCCTCTCCCTCGCGTTTGAGTTCGCCGATGCGGTCGCTGACCTGGTTTTGCTCGTGTCTGAGGTCGTCGCCGCGGGACTTCAGTTCCCGCCATTGCTCGTCGACCTCGAGGACGGCATCGAGGTCGACGTCGTCCTGTCCGCGGAGCGCGAGCGCCTCCCGGACCGCGTCGGGGTGCTCGCGAACGAACTGCCTGCTGAGCATACTCCGGGTTCGCGTGGCCGTGGCAAAACCGTGTCGCTTGTTGACGACGCCGACCGGCAGGACGTGTACCCGTCGGCCCACCCACACGACGGAAACAGTTTTGACGGGCAGCCGAGACGTACCGCGTGATGGGATCCTCCGGGACGGACTGGTGTGACTCCGCCCTACTCCTCGCCGGCACCGCCTACGCGTGTTTCTCGACGTTCTCGTACTTCTCGCACTCGGCCTGGTCGTCTACGAGACGGTGATGCAACTGGGGAAGCCGCTCGTCGTCTGGCTGTCGGCGTCCCTCCGGCCGGCCCGGGGCCGGCCGAACCCCCGACCGCGTGGCCGACGACGCTGACCTCGTGAAAAATACGACACAACGTGTCGTAGCGAAGACACTCGGCGCGATGGAAAACTACCGGACGGTCGTCGGCATGGACGTGAACGAGGACGACGTGGCTCTCACCGCACTCTCCGAGAACGGTGTCGAGGAGACGCTGGTCATCGACTTCCCCGAAATTGAGTTCGAGCGCCACCGCTACTTCACGATGCGAAAGCGCGTGCAGAACGCGGGGAAGTCGAGTATGCACGACGTGTTGGAAGGGACGAGCGGTTCAGATACGGCGACGGGGAGGATGCCGAACGGATCGAGCGCGAGAAACGCTTCGTGTTCGGGTACGACGATGTCGATGTCGACCGGCCGGCGGTGGGTTACCGGCCCGCCGGCCTGGTCTGGGCCCTGCTGTACTACTGACCCCTCGGGAAACGCGGTACGAACGTTTTTTGTCGGGCCACAGCCGCGTTCCAATATGGCATTCGGTGACATCTACGAAGCGACTGCGGGCGACAGCACCGACCTCTACTACGTGGACACGGGGATGTACGCGACGCCGGAGTACGGCGCCGCCTACATCCTCGACGCGGAGCGGCCAGCGCTGGTCGAGACAGGTATCGGGGCGAACTACGAGGTCATTCTCGACGCGCTCGAGACAGTCGGTATCGACCCGGCTGCCCTCGAAGTCATCGCGCCGACACACGTCCACCTCGACCACGCCGGTGGCGCGGGCTTTCTCGCCGACGCCTGCCCGAACGCTGATGTCTGTCTCTACGAAGCCGGCGCGGGCCTGCTCGTCGACCCGGGCCGCCTCTGGGCCGGGACGAAAGCCGCCGTCGGCGACCAGATCCAGTACTACGCCGAGCCGGAACCCGTCCCCGCGGAGCGGGTCGTCGAACTCGCAGACGGGGACACCGTCGACCTGGGGGACCACGCTCTCGACGTCCACCACGCGCCGGGGCATGCCTTCCACCAGGCGGTCTTTTATGACCCCGTGAACGACGGTGTCTTCACCGCCGACGCCGCCGGCATCAACACCCCCCGCCTCGACGGCGCCCACCACACCACCCCCCCGTCCGATTTCCACCTGGAGGAGTGTCTCGCGGACGTCGAGATGCTCCAGGAACTCGACCCGGCGGCGCTCTATTACACCCACTTCGGCGACAGGGAGACCGACGGTCTGCTCGCCGAGTACGCCGATGTTCTCGAGGCCTGGGTCGACCGCGTCGCGGAGAAACGGGCAGAACTCCGGGACGACGAGGCAGTCGAGCGGTACTTCGCGGAGCACACCCGTACGGTCGATGCCTGGGGCGAGGAGAAAGCACGCGCGGAGGAACGGATGAACGTCCGGGGGGTGCTCCAGTATCTCGACGAGCGTGACGCCGAGAGCGCCTAGCCGTCGCGTTTCACTGGCTGTGAGAGCCAGGGTGTCTCCCCGCCCTGCCCACCGGTCTTGTAGGTCCCCGTCGCCGTCGCGACGGTGGTCCCCTCCCCGTCGTCCAGTTCAACGCGCACCATCGCGATACTCGCCCCAAACCGCAGGACGTCTGCGCTCGCGTACACGTCCCCGGTCACGGGCGCGAGGTAGTCGATACGCATGTCCACGGTCGGCGTGACGTCCTCGGCCATCGAGACGACTGCAGCCCCGCCGATCGTGTCCGCGAGCGCGTACGTCGCACCGCCGTGAGCGACTCTCCCGTTCGGGTCCGAACGCAACTCGTCGGCGAACTGCAACCATCCCTCCGCGTGTCCGTCCGCTGCTTCCCGAACTTCGATCCCGAGCAACTGTACGAACGGGCTCCCGTTGAACCGCTCTACCACGTCCATATCCGCCCTCTGTGCTCGCGCCCGTATAAGTCCGTCAGAACCGTCGGCAACTGGTTCGGTGTGTCCGCTGGAGCACAACCGGTCCGCCGCGAGTGTCTCGCCGCCCGGCACGTGCGCGCCCGTCCAGAGGTGAGTTACAGCGGCACTCACGATGAACGGCAGGTTGACATCCCGACAGAAACACACTCCGGAAACGTCGAATTTCTTTACGCTATACAACCTTATATGCATCATATCGTACCCAATACTGACCGATCGTTTACTTTTATCGGCAAAAACAAGGCAAATTCATGCCAACGCTTATATACCCGGATTCCACACTACTCTCCGTGAGCGGAATGACAAAGACAATGCAAAACGCGCATTTGGTGGACAGTCTCTCAAGTAATAGCGAAAACAGCAAACAATAACCAACAATGTCGCTAACACTGCTACAGGCTAGCAACGACGTACTCGAAACGGCAATCAACAACACGTGGATCCTGACTGTCTCGTTTCTTATTTTCTTCATGCACGCGGGCTTCGCGATGCTCGAGTCGGGCCAGGTTCGCTCGAAGAACGTCGCGAACCAGTTGACGAAGAACCTGCTGACATGGAGTGTCGGCGTCGTGGTGTTTTTCGTGATCGGCGTCGGGCTCGCGAACATCTTCGCAGGGGAGCCGTTCTCGAACGCCCCGTACCTGGACACTGGCGGTGATTTCTCCCAGTACATCGGCTGGCTGTACGGGGCCGTGTTCGCGATGACAGCCGCGACGATCGTCTCGGGGGCAGTCGCCGGCCGTGCACGTCTCCGCGCGTACGTCGGCTACACCTTCCTGCTCGCGGCAGTCATCTACCCGATGGTCCTCGCGATGACCTGGACGGGCCAGGGAACCGAGGCCGGTGGCCTCGTCGAGCGCGTGACCGGCACGGTGTTCGCGGACTTCGCTGGCGGAATGATCGTCCACGGGCTCGGCGGCATCGCCGGACTGACCGCCGCCTGGGTCCTCGGGCCGCGGATGGACAAGTACGACAGTGACGGCACTGTCAACGTCATCCCGGGCCACTCGATGACCTTCGCGGTCCTGGGCACGCTGATGCTCGCCTTTGGCTGGTACGGGTTCAACGTCGGCACCGTCGCGGCACCGGTCGGCGGGAGTCAGGCCCTCGGCCAGGTTGCGATGACGACGACGCTGGCGATGGCGATGGGGGCAGTCGGTGCGGGAGCCGTCTCGCTTGTGAAAAACAGCAAGGTCGACACCCTCTACGTGGCCAACGGCCTGCTCGCCGGGCTCGTCGGCATCACGGCGATCCCGAACACGACGAGCTGGTGGGGCGCCATCGTCGTCGGGGTGCTTGCCGGCGCACAGCTCCCGATCGTCTTCGAGTTCGTCGAGAAGACTCTCAAGATCGACGACGTCTGTGCGGTGTTCCCGGTCCACGGCAGCGCCGGCGTCCTGGGTGCACTCCTGTTCCCGTTCGTCGCCGCGCCGGGTGTCGTCGATTCGGTCGCTGACGCGTTCATCGCACAGTTGTTCGGTGTCGTCATCATCACCCTCTGGACGGTCACTGCGACCGCGATCATCTGGGCCGTGTTCAAACTGGCCGGCCAGGCGCGTGTCGACGAGGATCACGAACGCGAGGGCCTCGATATCTCTGAACACGGCGTCGAGACCTACCCCGAGTTCGGCGACGCCAACGTCGCCACCGACGGTGGGGTCGAAACGCACGACCTCCGGACCGACGGCGGCAGCGGCATCGAGATGGTCACCGCCATCATCCGCCCCGACAAACTCAGTGAGGTCAAGCGCGCACTCGCCGAAACCGAGGCCCCGTCGCTGACCGTGACGAACGTCTCCGGTCGCGGCTCCCAGCCGGCCAAGACCGGGCAGTGGCGCGGCGAGGAGTACACCGTCGACCTCCACCAGAAGGTCAAAGTCGAGTGTGTCGTCGCCGACGTCCCGACGGAGGATGTCGTCGAAGCGATCGCCGAGGCCGCCAACACCGGCGAGCCCGGCGACGGCAAGGTCTTCGTGATGCCGATCGAAGACGCGCTCCAGATCCGGACCGGTAAGAGCGGTACCGAAGCGGTCTGATCCGATACGCGACTGTCTTTCCTGCGGAACCGACTCGTCACCTTCTTTCCCGCGGCGGTCGAACGGACGGCTATGACCCACGAGCAGTCGCGCTCGCTGTACGACAGAGCACTGTCGGTGCTGCCCGGCGGCGTCAACTCGTCGGTGCGCGCCATCCAGCCGTATCCGTTCTTCGTCGAGCGCGGCGACGGCGGACACGTCATCGACGCGGACGGCAACCGGTATCTCGATTTCGTCATGGGGTATGGCCCCCTGTTGCTCGGCCACGACCCGCCAGAACCCGTCCAGGCGGCGGTCCAGCGACGGGCCAGCGAGGGCCCGATGTACGGGGCACCGACCGAAGTCGAGGTCGAACTCGCGGAGTTCGTCGCCCGCCACGTCCCGAGCGTGGAGATGACTCGCTTTGTCAACAGCGGCACCGAAGCGACGGTGTCCGCGGTCCGGCTCGCACGGGGCTACACCGGCCGGGACAAGGTCGTCGTCATGCAGAGTGGCTACCACGGCGCACAGGAGTCGACGCTCGTCGCTGGCGAGGGAGCCGACACCCACCCCTCGAGCCCCGGTATCCCCGATTCGTTCGCCGAACACACTCTCACTGTGCCGTTCAACGACGAGTCGGCAATCCGGGACGTGTTCGCGGCCCACGGTGACGACATCGCTGCTGTCCTCACCGAGCCCATGCTCGGGAACTACGGCATCGTCCATCCGGTCGACGGCTACCTCGAAACTCTCCGGGAGGTCACCGACGACCACGGCGCACTGCTGATCTTCGACGAGGTCATCACCGGCTTCCGGGTCGGCGGTCTCGCCTGTGCGCAAGGGAAGTTCGGGGTCACGCCCGACGTGACGACCTTCGGCAAGATCGTCGGCGGCGGGTTCCCGGTCGGCGCGATCGGCGGTCGCGCCGAGATCATCGAGGAGTTCACCCCCGCGGGCGAGGTGTTCCAGGCCGGCACGTTCTCGGGACACCCGGTGACGATGGCCGCCGGCCTCGAGACGCTGCGCTTTGCCGCCGAAAACGACGTCTACGAACACGTCGACACGCTCGGCGAGCAGCTCCGCGCCGGCCTGACCGACATCGTCGCCGACCGGGCGCCAGCCTACACCGTCGCCGGTACCGACAGCATGTTCAAGATCCTCTTCACGCGCGAGGGACCCGACGGCGACGCCGACCACTGCGAGGCCGGCTGTCGGCAGCGGAGCGCCTGCCCGCGCTTCGGGCACTGCCCACAGACCGGCGGGGACGTCAAGCGCGCCGAAACCGAGCGCTGGGAACGGCTGTTCTGGCCCGCGATGAAGGAGGAGGGAATCTTCCTCACCCCCAACCAGTTCGAGTCACAGTTCGTCAGCTACGCCCACACCGAGGCGGACATCGAACGAACGCTCGAGGCGTACAAGACGGCCCTCTGACCATGTCGGGAGATTCTCCGGCGGAAGCCAGGGACGCCGACGGCGATAACGCCGAAGACGAGCGCCGGCTCTTTGGCGGCCGCCGCGAGGAGACGGCGGCGTACGTCGCAGCCGGCATGGGCGTCGCGCGCGTCGACCTCGTGGCGGACCGGGTTGGCCAGTTCTCGCTCGTGCACCGCTGCCGGGCGACGAGCCTCGCCGCCACGCCGGACGCTGTCGCCGTCGGCACCGACGAGTCGGTACTCGTCGACCGGGGGAGCGGGTTCGAGTCGACCGGGATGCGGTCCGCAGTCGCCGTCGGCCTCGACGACGGGGCCGTCCTCGCGGCGGGCCCCGACGGTGTGGTGTCCCGTGACGGTGAGCAGGTGGGGGCGGTGACCGACCCGCGGCGGTTCGAAGGGAACCTGCTCGCGACGGGCGACGGTGTCGTCCGGGTCGGCGAGAGTCTCGCGAATCTGGGACTCGCCGACGTTCGCGACGTGGCCTGGGCGGAAGATGGGCTCGTCGCCGCAACGCCCGACGGGCTCTACGGTGACGTCGGCCGGTGGACACGGTTGCTGGAGAGCGGCGTGCAGGCCGTCGCCAGCGACGGGATCCGCCTCGCCGTCGTCGACAGCGAGGGAGTGCTCGAACGCCGCGAGGGCGACTGGGAGCGCCTCGACGCGCCCGCCCAGCCGGTCGCGCTCACCTACGGCGAGAGCCTCTACGGCATCACGGCGGCGGGCGAGTTCCTCGTCTACACGGACCCGTCCCTGCCGGTCGACGGCAGCGGCGGCTGGCGCAGCCACGCGCTCGGCCTCTCCGACGCCGTCGACCTCGCCGTCCCGTGACTGGCCCGGACACGCGTGTTTTTCGCCCCCTCTGCTCGACAAGGGGGGCTCGCGACAGTTCACCTGCGCTGCAGTGTACCGGCAGGATATTGTCCGCCCGGTCGTTTGTGCCCCGTATGCGACTCCGGGGAGCGGCGATCGGGCTGGCGGTCGCGCCGGCCGTGGGCGCGAGTTTCGTCGTCACGCACACGCTCTGGTATCGCGTGTTCGCGCAGTCAGCGACCGTCGACGTCCTCGGCTCCCTGGCACTGGGCCTCGTCTCGACAGCCGTCTACGCCCTCGTCAGCGGGCTCGTCGAGCTATCGGCGTGGCCGTGGTCCCTCGCCGCCTTCGGCGCAGGGTCTCTCGTCCACCTCCTCCTGACCCCGGCGTTCACCCCCTTTGGCCTCGCTGCCCGCGGCGTCAACACCGTCCTGTTCGTGTTCGGTCTCTCCCTCACACTCTGGCTGTTCGTCCGCCACAACGGCGAGCAGTGAGCCACTGTCGGGGTGGCCGCTCGGGACGGATCCTGCGGGAGTGACAATTCCTCTGACACTTGCCCGCGAGTACTATCACGCAACGCGTTCAGATGCGCTTCGCTCCCACCGGAACGCTGTGCCCCCGGAGTGAACGCCGTTTCGACCACGCCGGCCAGAGCGCATCCGTTTTACCTCGCGGGCCGGACACTCCGGGTATGGACGTGTACGGACTCATCGGCAACCCGGTCGGACACTCCCTCTCGCCACCGATGCACGAGGCGGGGTACGACGCGCTCTCGCTGGACGCACGCTACGTCACCTTCGAGCCGCCCGCCGACGGGGCCGTGGCAGCCATCGAGAGTGCAGCAACACTCGGGATCCGCGGGCTCAACGTCACGATCCCGTTCAAGCAGGACGTCCTCCCGGCCGTCGAGCCGGCCGACCTCGCGGCCCGCATCGGCGCCGTCAACACGGTCGACCTGACGACGGACCCGCCAACGGGGTACAACACGGACGCGACGGGGCTCGTGCGGGCGCTCGCCCACCACGACATCGACCGGTCGGGCCGGGCGGTCGTCGTCGGCGCGGGCGGCGCGGGCCGGGCCGCCGCGTTCGCGCTCGCCGCCGAGGGCATGTCGGTGGCGGTCGCCAACCGCACCGTGGGGAAGGCGGAGTCGCTCGCGGCCGCCGTCACCGAGGCCCACGGCAACGCCGTCGGTCACGGGCTCGATGCACTCCCGGCGCTGGTTTCCGACGCTACCCTGCTGGTCAACGCGACCAGCGTCGGGATGCAGGAGGACCGCTCGCCCGTCCCGAAAGAGGCGCTTCACGCCGACCTCGCGGTCCTCGATGCGGTGTACACGCCGGTCGAGACGCGCCTTCTCCGGGACGCGAAGGCGGCCGGTGCGACGACTGTCGACGGCGCCTGGATGCTCCTGTACCAGGGTGTCGAGGCGTTCGAGCGGTGGACGGGCCGGGACGCACCCGTCGACGCGATGAACAGCGCCCTCCGGACACGTCTTTAAGTACCGAGAGTTGCTAACGCAGCATATGAGCGAGAAGAAGAGTCTCCTGCAGAAACTGAAGGATTTATTGAACATCTCACGACTGTCGCGTCCGGCTGCCGAGTCGGAGTCACCGGCAGAACGGAGCAGCGATATTACGGTCGAGCGCGAACCCGACAGCGCCACGGAGGATGCCGTCAAGGGGACAGAGACCGCTGCCGATCAGACGGACGCCGGCGGGGGAGAGGAATCCACGGCGAGTGCGACAGTTGCCGACGACACCGCAGTAACGGCAGAACGCGAGGAGGCGGCTCCGGCAGATGCGGGACAGGACGGCGACCCGGTCGACGAAATCAAGGGAATCGGGCCGACGTACGCCGAGCGTCTCGGCGAGGCTGGTATCAGTACCGTCGCCGATCTGGTCGCTGCCGACGCCGCGACGGTCGCCGACGCCGCGCAGGCGTCCGAGTCGAGAGCGACCGACTGGATCGAGCGTGCGCAAAACTACGACTGAACCGCAAAACGGTTAGTTCTCGCCCGCCTTCTCCGTCTATGGATCCTGAGGTTGTCACGACGCCCGCAGGGTTTGCGGCGACCGCGCGCGACGCGCCGGCCGGTGCACGCGTTCCCGTCGAGATCCGGGTTCGCGTTGCGGACCCGTTCGCCGCGTACCGCCGTGCACGCAGGGATGTCGGCGGCGCGTACCTCGCCACGACCGGCGGTCAACCCGGCTGGGGGTACTTCGGCGTCGACCCCGTCGAGACTGTCGCCGCCGACCCCGGCGACGGCGACACGCTCGGGACGCTCGCCGCGACCCTCGCCGACGAGACGCTCGCCCGCGGCGACTGCACGGTGCCGTACCCGTGTGGGTGCCTGGGATGGCTCTCGTACGACGTTGCCCGCGAACTCGAGGATCTCCCCGAGACCACGACCCGCGACCGCGACCTGCCACGGCTCCAGCTTGCGACATACGACACGCTCGTCGCCTGGGAGGAACCCCGCGACGGCGACACGACGACCCTCCACATCACTGCCTGCCCGGTTGTCGGTCCTGCCGGGGCGGCCCGGGAGGCCTACGACCGCGGCGTCGAGCGCGCGCTCGCCCTCGCCGACCGGATCGACGACGGCGACCCGGGCACGGGACCGCCCCCCGCGGACACCGCGAGCGCACAGTTCCAGAGTGACTGTGGCCGGGCGGCCTTCGCCGACCGGGTTCGGACCATCAAATCCGCTATCCGCGACGGGGAAACCTTCCAGGCGAACGTCTCCCAGCGACTCCGCGCTCCGGCGGCTGTCCACCCCGTCGATGCCTTCGACGCGCTCCGCGAGGTCAACCCCGCCCCCTACTCGGCGCTGCTCGAGTTCCCCGGCATCGACCTCGTCAGCGCCAGCCCGGAACTCCTTCTCGCACGCGACGGCGACCAGTTGCGGACCGAACCGATCGCCGGCACCCGTCCGCGCGGGGCGACCGCTGCCGAGGACGGGCGCCTCGAGACAGCCCTCACGACCGACGAGAAAGAGCGGGCCGAACACGCGATGCTCGTCGACCTGGAGCGCAACGACCTCGGGAAGGTCTCGCAGTTCGGCAGCGTCGACGTGACCGAGTACCGCCGCGTCGACCGCTACGCGGAGGTGATGCACCTCGTCTCGCAGGTCGAGGGCCGCCTGCGCCCGGACTGCGATACCGCCGACGCCGTCGGGGCAATGTTCCCCGGCGGGACCATCACTGGCGCCCCCAAACCGCGGACAATGGAACTGATCGACGAGGTCGAAGCCACCCGGCGTGGCCCCTACACCGGGTCGATCTGCGTGTTCGGCTTCGACCGGCGGGCCACGCTGAATATCATCATCCGGACGCTCGTCCGCCACGGGGCGGAGTACCACCTCCGGGTCGGCGCGGGAATCGTCCACGACTCGGTCCCCGACCGGGAGTACGCCGAGACGCTCGACAAGGCGCGGGCGCTCGTGACCGCCGTCGACGAAGCCCTCGGGGATCGCGCCAACCTCCAGGTGGGTCGGTCATGAGGGTGCTCGTCGTCGACAACTACGACTCGTTTGCGTACAACCTCGTCCAGTACGTCGGCGAGATCGTCACCACCGACGACTGGTTCCCCGGCCTGTCCGGGGAGGTCGTCGTCCGGCGCAACGACGCCCTCACTCTCGACGGGATCGACGACCTCGACCCCGATGCGGTTGTCGTCTCGCCGGGTCCGGGTACGCCGGCGGATGCAGGGGTCTCCGTGCCGCTGTTTGCCGACCGTGCGTACCCGACACTCGGCGTCTGTCTGGGCCACCAGGCACTGTGTGCCGCGAACGGTGCCCCCGTGGGCCACGCCGAAGCGGTCGTCCACGGGAAACCCTCGCAGGTCTCTCACGACGGCGACGGTCTCTTCGCCGGGTTGCCCGACTCGATCGAGGTCGGGCGGTACCACTCGCTGGCCGTCGAGGCCGACGACGTGCCCGCGCCGCTCGAGACGACCGCCCGGACAGAGGGCGGCGTCGTGATGGGCGTTCGCCACCGCGACCGGCCCCACGTCGGCGTCCAGTTTCACCCCGAGAGCATCCTCACCGACGCGGGCAAACAGCTCGTGGCGAACTTTCTGGCGACGTACGCCATACCGGGGGCACGGACGTGACCCAGTATCACGTCGACGGTGACCTGGTACCGGCGGCGGACGCGACGGTCAGCGTCCGCGACCGGGGGTTCATGTACGGCGACGCCGCCTTCGAGACGCTGCGGGTGTACGGCGGCCAGCCTTTCGAGTGGGACGCCCACGCCGACCGCCTCGAAGCGACCTGCGAGACGCTCGGCTTTGACGACGCCGTGCCGGCCCGTACGGATCTCCGGGAGCGCCTGGACACGACGCTCGCCGCGAACGACTTGCGGGACGCGTACGCCCGTCTGTCGGTCACCCGCGGCGTCCAGCCGGGGAAACTCACACCTGACCCCGAAGTAAAGCCGACGGTTGTCGTCGTCGTCGCCCCGCTTCCCCGGGGCGGTGTCGACGGGAGTCGCGTCTGGGGCGCCCCCGCGACAGCCCGTGTCGTCGACACCCGCCGGGTTCCCGACGCCGCGGTGCCCGCCGACAGCAAGACCCACAACTACCTCAACGGTATCCTCGCTCGCCTCGAACTCCGCGGGGTGGACGCTGACGAGGCGCTCCTGTGCTCGACCGACGGGTCCCTCGCCGAGGGGGCGACGAGCAACCTGTTTTTCGTCGTCGACGGCAGGCTCTGTACCCCCGACACGGACCTGCCGCTGTTGCCCGGTATCACCCGTTCCGTCGTGCTCGACCTCGCCGCCGAGGCGGGGATTCCGACCGAGACGGGGCGCTACGGCCCCGACGTGCTGGCCCGCGCCGGCGAGGTGTTCCTGACCAACTCGACGTGGGAAATCCGTCCCGTCGCGGACGTCGACGGGACGACCCACGAGACTGGCGGGATAACCCGTCGGTTGCAGGCGCGTTTCGACGAACGCGTTGAGGCACTCTACTGATAGTGATTAGTGCGACTGTTTACCGGTTCTTCACCACCCCGGGGTGGTGAGAGACCGGTAACGACTCGCACTAATCACTATGAAGGCGGTGAGGGTCCCGTCGAGCGTCGTGGACGCGGTCCGCCCCGACACCACGGCACGCGGGCCATCGGTGCGTTCAAACCTCCGGCTGCCCAACCACGGATGATGGACGGCTCGAACCGGATCGCCCCACTCGAGGACGTGCCGACCGACGGTAGCCTTCTGTTTACCGTCCGCGACGGATTCGACCGCGAGGAGGCGATCCTTCTGCGTCTCGCGGACGGCGTCGTCGCGCTGAAAAACTACTGTCCCCACTGGACGGACGTGCGCTTCGACAAGGGAAGCGGTGCGACGGTCCGCGGCGACGAACTGGTCTGTCAGAAACACGGCGCGACGTTCGCCGTCGAGACTGGTTTTTGTACGCATGGCCCCTGCGAGGGAGCGACCATCGAACAGGTCGGCACCACTGTCGAGGACGGCGACGTCTACCTCACCGACGACGGCTACGAGTTCGACGGTCTGGGGCCCTCCGGCGAGCACGACCTCTCCTCCCGGGGCCGCATCGACTTTACCGGGGACTGATACTCGGCTGCCCCCACTCCGGTCCCGTCGCTCGGTAACTCTCCCGGCTTCTCTGGAGTCCGTATCAGTCGCTGTGTGGTCCTACGCCATCCAGACGGTCTTCCGGTTGACGAACTCTTTGATGCCTGCCTCGGAGAGTTCACGACCGTAGCCGGAATCTTTGATCCCGCCGAAGGGGACCCGCGGGTCCGATTTCACCATCTCGTTGACGTAGAGACAGCCGGCATCAATCTCCCGGGCGAGGCGCCGTCCGCGCTCCCGGTCCTGTGTCCAGAGGCTCGCGCCCAGCCCGAAGTGCGTGTCGTTCGCGAGTTCGACTGCCTCGTCCTCGTCCGCGACTTCGTAGACGGCGGCAACCGGACCGAACGTCTCCTCGGTGTCGGCTGGACAGCACCGTCGGCGGGTAGTACGCGCCGTCGCAGTCGAGGGGTTCGCCGCCGGTCAACCGTGTCGCTCCGGCCTCGACGCTTCGCTCGACCTGTTCGTGGATGTCGCCCATCAGGCCGGGGTCGGCCTGGGGACCGACGAGCACGACGAAGGGGTCAGACCCGCCCAGTTCCAGCACGGTCTTTTTCAGGTGCTTGCCGGCAGTCTCGGCCACGGCGCGACCCGCTGGCCCGCTGCCGGTGAGCGTCGCTGCACGAACGCGCTCGTCGGCGAGGACGTCGTCGACTTTGTCCGATCCGACCAGCAGCGTCTGGAAGACCCCGTCGGGATAGCCGGCTTTCTCGAAGACGTCCTCGAGCGCTATTGCACACCCCGGCACGTTCGAGGCGTGTTTGAGCAGGCCGACGTTGCCCGCTGTGAGGTAGGGGGCAGCGAACCGGATGACCTGCCAGAACGGGAAGTTCCACGGCATCGGCCGCTCGCCCCACTCCTCGAACGCCGATACCGACTGCGAGAGCGCCGCCTCGACCTCGTCGTCACCGTGCTCGTCGTACTCTCCGACCCGCTCGCCCGTCGCAGGGTTCGTCGCTCTCATGCCTCCCGGTACTCGTTTTATCGGGTTTAGAAATTGTGCCGACGGCCCGTTGTTGTCCCGCTCGTCGCCGTCACTACTGGTACTCCGGTCCCTTCCGACCGGTGGCTTCCTCGACTGCCATGGCGACCCGCTGGACGCCCGACATTGGCTCCGTCGGCGGGAAGATGTTCGGGAACCAGCCGTTGTCTTCGAGCGTGTCCTCGGCGTACTGTTTCTCCGTTTCGGGAACCTCGAACAGTGTTCCCGTGACGACGACGCTTCGCCACTTGAACCGCGTCTCGACGTCGTAGACCGTGAAACACGCCCGCTCTGTTCCCTCGAGAAACTCCCCCTTCTTGCTGTGTTCGCCGAACGTGATGAACTGCACAAAGAGACGGTCGCCGTCGTAGCCAAAGGACATCGGCATGCCGTACGTCTCGCTGTCACGCGCCAGCGAGAGGATGCCGTGGCCACGCTCGGAGAGGAACTCGTCTATCTCTGCCTCGCTCATCTCGATGCCACTCACCTGCTCTGCCTGGTCCGTGGACATACATTGAACGACTCGGTCGTCAATAATAATGGCTCGCATAACTATTACCATGCTATCATTAACAGTAATTTTATATTCCGGGGGAACGGTGCGCGGCGCCCGAGGGGAACCACTGTCGCCCGAGAACGCGCCCGCCGCGCGGGTCGTCCTCTCCGGACTGTCCCTGTGTCGCTTCTGCCCGTGCTACTGTTTCGTCCCCGTTCGACTGACGTCCGCTCGGCGCGGTCTCGCCTCCCCAGTCGGGCGGTTCACGGGCAGCAGCGCCGGCACCGTGCCAGCCGGCGGCTCTCCAGCGGACAGCCGGCAACCGGTCTGCCGAAACATACGTTTTCGTATCTGAAACTGCACTGGTCACATTTCTCAGAGACCCACCCGTTGCCGCAGTGAACCGACGCCCCTCACCCTGTCGCTGACACCGTGCAGGATTTCGCCTGTCGTCCGGGGGCTGGCCGTCGATGCGCGCCCGATTTTTGCCCGGCGGCGCACGCCGTCACTCGATCCGGAAGGCGGGTTCCTCGACGCTCTCGCTCTTGCAGGCCGGACATCTGCTGGGCCGGTTCGCGATATCGTCGAACTCGTCGAATCCACACTCCCGACACTCCGGCGGGGCCGCGAGCAGTTGCTCGTCGGTTTCCTCGAGCGACTGGGCGATGTGCTCGACGTGGTCGAGTGCCTCCACCGTCCGTATCTTGAACTCCCGTGCCAGCGCCCCTGCGGTCAGCGTCTCCTCGCACAATCGGTCTCTCATCCGCTGGCGCGTCGTCCGACTCGCTTCGCGCATACCGGCCGGTCGCACCTCACGCACTAAGCTTTTGTTGCGCTCCGTGTCCCGGTCGGTGCCGGACAACGGCCTACCGGAGACTTCCCCCGGGAAACGGCAGTGTCACCTCAGGAACGAAGTCTGCAGGATCAGCATCCGAAGGCGACAGCGCACTGACGCCACGCTTTCCATGCGGTAGGTCCTCGTGAGCGCCCTGCCTTCTGCTGTTCAGCAGCGACCGACTCCGGTCGCTAAGTTAACAGTGCGGTACTCCGGTTCACAAAGAATATACCTACAGACAGAAAGCAAAGAGACATGGAAGCAGTGGTCCTCGCCGGTGGGTACGCGACGCGCCTGTGGCCCATCACCCGCAACCGCCCGAAAATGCTCCTCCCGGTCGGCGGAGCGACCGTCATCGACCGCATCCTCTCGGCGCTGGAAACGGACAACCGCGTCGAGACCGTTTACGTCAGTACGAACGAGCGCTTCGCCGACGACTTCCGGGCCCATCTCGACTCGACCGGGTTCGAGAAGCCACAGCTGAGTATCGAGGAGACCATCGACGAGGGGGAGAAGTTCGGTGTCGTCGGCGCGCTCGCCCAGCTCGTCGACCGGGAGGGGATCGCCGGCGACAATCTGCTCGTCGTCGCCGGTGACAACGTCATCAGCTTCGACCTCTCGGACTTTCTCGATTTCTTCATCAGCCGGGGAACGAGCACGCTGGCAGCCTACGACGTCGGTTCCCGTGACCAGGCGACGTCGTACGGGCTGGTCGACCTCGAGGGCGACCGGGTTGTCGACTTCCAGGAGAAGCCAGCGGACCCGCCGAGTACGCTCGTCTCCATCGCCTGCTACGCGTTCCCCGCAGAGGACGTCCGCTTCGAGGAGTATCTCTCGACCGGCAACAACCCAGACGAGCCGGGCTGGTTCATCCAGTGGCTCCAGGAACGCTGCCCGATCCACGCGTTTACCTTCGACGGCGCCTGGTTCGACATCGGCACGCCGGAGGGGTATCTCGACGCTGTCGAGTGGAAGCTGGACGGCGAGTCGGTCGTCGCCGACGGGGCCACCGTCCGGGACTCGCAACTCGGCACGAACGTCCACGTGATGGGCGACGCGACGGTCGTCGGGTCGACGCTAGAGCGGACTGTCGTCTTCCCCGGAGCGACCGTGACCGACTCGCGGCTCCGGAACTCGATCGTCGATCGGGATGCCGTGCTCGACGGCCTCGACACGACGGACGCGCTCGTCGGTGCACACACCAGGCTCCCCTGACTCGGTTCACGTCCGTCGACGAGGGAACAGCGGACGTCTCTACGCCGACGCCAGCCCGCGGTCACTGACGCTCGACGTCGTGTCGCCCGAAGCCGTAGCGTAACCGGTTGGCGAGCCGGCGGGAGAAGCGGCCGTCGTCGTCGGTCCGGGAGCCGAACCGCTCGGCAAGCGCCCCGTAGATGAGCGGCAGCGGGACTTCCTGCTCCAGGCTCTCCCGGACGGTCCAGGTTCCTGTCGATCCACCTGCGACGTGGTCGGCGACGTCACCCAGCCCCTCCCCCTCCTCGCGGAACGCCTCCTCGCACAGTTCCAGCAGCCAGGACCGGATGACAGCGCCGTTGTTCCACGTGCGTGCGACGGCCTCGAGGTCGAGGTCGTACCGCCCCTCGTGGAGCA
This sequence comes from Halovenus sp., assembly GCA_036625385.1. Lineage (GTDB taxonomy): Archaea > Halobacteriota > Halobacteria > Halobacteriales > Haloarculaceae > Halovenus. The sequence continues at coordinate 47,313 of JAZKTU010000003.1, forward strand.
ACTCGAACCCCTCGCCGTAGGCCTGCATCAGCGCGTACTCGACGCCGTTGTGCACCATCTTGACGTAGTGACCTGCGCCGCTTTCCCCCATCCGGTCGTGGCCGTCGGGGCCGGTGGCGACGGCGTCGAACACCGGCTCCAGTGCCTCGTAGGCCCACGCGGGCCCGCCGATCATCAGCGAAAACCCCAGCTCCGCCCCCGCGGGCCCGCCACTCGTCCCGCAGTCGAGGTAGCCCGCATCGGTCGTCTCGGCCCGCCGGACCGACGCCTCGAAGTGGGAGTTCCCCCCGTCCACGACGACGTCGTCGCCGTCGAGATGTGGCGCGAGCTCGTCGAGCGCGGCGTCGACGGGGTCGCCTGCCGGCACCATCAGCCAGATGTGTTTCCGTTCGCCCAGTCGCTCGGCAACGTCCGTGATCGACGCTGCCGGCTTCGCACCGGCTGCCGCGGCTGCCTCGACCGCCGCCTCGTCGATGTCGAACACGACAGCGCCGTGACCCCCATCCACGACGCGCTCGGTGACTATCCGTCCCATCCGACCGAGTCCGATGACGCCAAGGTCCATACACGTCGGTCACGTGCCGGGAAAGTAGGGGTTGCGGTTCCCGGCGTCTGGGGACCGCCCCGCGTCGACGGGCGCCCGCTCCGCCGCCGGAGTCACTCGGTGCGCTCCAGTTCCCACACCTGCACGCTGTGTCCGTTCGAGAGCGACTCGTCCGTGAAATCCCCCGTCGCCGTCCAGTTCTCGAACGGCGACCGGCGGACGAGCAACTCGATCTCCCGCGGAGGGAGCATCTTGAGTCGATGCTCGATGCTGAACGCCTCCTTTCGCTCCCCCACTGATACGGACTGTTGTGGTTATTTTGCGCCACGGCTCATGCAGCGCTTCAACTGCCGACGCGTGATATTTGGGTCGGCCCGGTGGTGAGGCGGGCACAGCGAGGCGAGCCTCGTCGAAGACGGTTCGACGGCGGGAACGAGTCACGACAGTCCGTATGAAACCCTTTTCCTGTCGGTTGTCACTTCCTGTACAGTCCCTGTTCTGGGGACTCAAAGAGTGTAAAAAGTGTGTTTCGCACGTGCGAAACACAGACGGACGGTGGGGGTGGGGGGTGGGGGTGGCACCCTGAACGGGTGCATTCAGGTATACGTGCTTCTATATTATATGCCTTCTGCTCCGGACCCCGCACTGGCGCGACCGGTGCTTGTCTATTCCGGGTGTGTGGTCCCGAACGCCGTCGTGTTGCCAGTACGCCTTTGTACCTCCCGGTCCTACCAGCGGTCGTGACGACGGCATCACCGGTCGACTCACAGTCACCCCGTATCCGGCAAGCGGAGCGTGCCGACCTGCTTGCCGTGTATCGCATCGAGCAAGCCGCCTTCCCCCAGCCGTGGCCGTTCAGCGCCTTCGAGCAGTATCTCGGGGAGCCAGGCTTTCTCGTCGCAGTCGACGGTGCTGTCGTCGGCTACACTGTCGCGGATTTCGTCTCGAGTCACGGTCGGCCGCTGGGACACGTAAAAGACATCGCCGTCAGGCGCGACCGGCGCGGCGAGGGGATCGGTGCCCAGTTACTCACGCAAGGACTCGCCGCCCTGGACCGGCGCGGCGCGGCGTCGGTCAAGCTCGAGGTCCGCGAGAACAACGACCGGGCCATCGCACTCTACCGCCGGCACGACTTCGTCCACCGCCGGACGGTGCCAGGCTACTACGACGACGGCGAGGACGCGCTCGTGTTCGTCCGTCCTCTCTCTGGGTGACGGCGGGGCCGGCGGATGAACCGACACACGCTTTTCAGTTCGGAACGAACGGCCACTGTGACCCGGACCGACCGCGACCGGACACTCCTTGCGGCGGTGGTCTTTGCGGTACTTTTCGCACAGGTGCTTCTGTATCCCGGGATTCCGGCGCTTGTCGAGGCGCTGGGCGCGACACCCGCGGCGTGGGAGGGGGACGTCGGTGCGATCCTCGACGCTGGCAAGTGGTTTCTGACCGCGGAGTTTCTCGGCTTCGTGCTCTGTGCCGGTCTCTGGGGCGCCCTCAGCGACGCGCTCGGCCGCCGCACGCCTCTCGTCGCCGCCGGCGCGGTCGCCGGCAGTGTCGGCTACATCGCGCTCGCGCTCCTGCCCGGGCTGACCGCCCTCCCGTACGCGGGTGTCCTCGCCGTTCGATTTCTGCAGGGCGGGGCGACTATCGGCGCGTTCTCGCTGGCTATCACGACCCTGATGGATCTCGAGGGGGGCCACGGCCGGAACATGGGCGCTGCCGGCCTCGCGATCGGTCTCGGAACGGCGCTGGGTGCGCCGGTGGGCGGCCAGTTGTACGGCTACGGCCCACTCGTCCCGCTGTATGGGGCTGCAGTTGTCCTGTTCGCCGCCGGTGCGCTTGCGCTGCGTGTCGCCGACCGCGCCGCCGGCAGCAGCCGTCGCGTCACCGACGTGCTGGCCGCGCTCCGGGGGCGTCCGACGCTCGGCGTTCCATTCGCCTTTGGCTTTGTCGACCGCCTCACTGCTGGGTTCTTCGCACTCGTCGGTACCGTCTACTTCCAGACCCGGTTCGGCCTCGATGCCGGCGGGACTGGACTCCTTCTTGCCGCCTTCTTTGTACCGTTCGCCCTGTTGCAGTACCCGCTCGGTCGCCTCTCCGACACCATCGGGCGGGTGATCCCGGTCGCGGTCGGGTCGCTAGCCTACGGCGTCGTCGTCGCCGCTGTCTTCTATGCACCCTCAGTTCCCGTGGCCGTCGTCGCGATGGTGCTGGTCGGCGTGACCGGTGCCTTCGTCGCTCCGGCGACGATGGCCCTGGTGACTGACCTCGCCGGAGTAACAGAGCGCGGCGCTGCGATGGGCGGATTCAACATCTTCGGTAGCCTCGGCTTTCTCGCTGGCATTGTCGGCGGGGCGACACTGGCGGCGACGCATGGCTTCGAGGCCGCCTTTCTCGCCGTTGGTCTCGCCGAGGTCGCGATCGCGGTGGTCGCCTTCCCTCTTCTTCTCAGACTCGACGTCCCGACTGCACCGTGGCGGCCCGACGGGTCGTAGCGGTTTGACCTCCTCCTCCGCGTGAACGCGGAGGAATTCCACCACGGGATTTCAGGCCGAGTGTAGCGGCCTGTTGGTTTCAAGACGCATACGTTCCACGCGTCTCTTGCTGGGTTTCAGCATCGGCGTGGCTGTCTTGTGGCCCGGTCAAAGAGGCCCCATCCGTAGCCGAGTCATCGTCACCGGCCTTCTGCCGGGACGCCCGGTCGCTTCGGCGGTGACTCTCTCCACTACGGTAGCGGTCTGCAATGTTTATCGCCCCGTTCACGTCGGCTTGATACTCACCGACCCAACAGCCATCGTTCG
>JAZKTU010000068.1:0-15604 GCA_036625385.1 Halovenus sp.
ACCGCCTGAAGACGAGGTCTTCCGAGGCTCGTCTCGCTACGCTCGCCTCACCGCCGTCAACATGACCTGACGAGGGCCGGCACAGAGTGTCAGTTTTAGCGGCTGAGACGACGATATTTCTCGAACCGCTCGAAGATACTCACAGCAGTCCGTATCAGTCGGTGTGGTGTGAGTCATCGAGCCACAGGCCGCGGTTTGGCGGGCGCGAGTTGGCATCCCGAAACCCCGGTCTCAAGTCCGCATCCGGGACAAAGGAACGCGGTCGCCAGCCACGGGACGGCGGCAGGCCAGGGTTCTTTGTCCCGACGGACGAACGCTCGCGTGTGAGTTCGCGGGGACAGGAATGACCGACATCCCGCCGTACGTCGAGCGGATCGTGGCTGAAGCGCTGGACGGCGAGGTAGTCACGGCCAGACACCCGACGGCTGGCGCGGTCGCGGAGACGTACCAGCTCGACCTCGCGGACGGGCGGCAGGTGGTCTGCAAACTCGGTGGTCGGAGCATCTGGACCGGCAGCGTCGTCGAACCGCTCGTCGTCGACCTCGTTGGCGAGCACACCACGTTGCCCGTCCCACCGGTCGTCGCCACCGGGTCGGTGACCGGTCTCGACTCGCTCGACCGTTGGGCAGTGTACGGGAGACTCGACGGGACAGTTCCACGCAACCTCGAGGGGAAAGGAAAGGCAACGCTCGTGGCAGCCGCTGGCGCGATGCTGGGAGAGTTACACGCTGTGTTCACCTTCGACCGGATCGGCGGACTCGTCAGAGAGGGCGGCTCTCTCCGGCTCGTCGAACCCTCCCCCCGGAACGTATTCGTCTCGCGCCCGGCGCGGAAACTCCGCAGGCGTCGGGACACGCCGGAATCGTTCGTCCTCGGCCACGGCGACTACCAGCCGGGGAATCTCCTGGTCGACGACGGAGCTGTGACCGGAGTACTCGACTGGGGCAACGCCCACGTCACCGAGGCGACGTACGCGTTCGCACGGGCCGAGGCCCGGTTCGTGGACCTGACGACGCCGTCTCTCACGGAAAGAGAGGGGTTCCGGGAGCGGTTCCGGAGTGCATACAGGCAAGCGCAGCCGAGTGAGAACGTGGCGTTCGGTCTGGTGCCGGCGTACAAACTGCTCTGGCTGGGGCAGTCGGCGCGGAACCTGGCCGGGGTAGCGAGCACGTCCTGGGGCCGGACCCAGCTGTGGCGACAGCTGACGAACTGGGGCGCGCGCACGTCGAAATCTATTTTCGACTCGCCCCGTCACAACTAGGTGAATGCCGGCGGCGAGTAACGCGCAGTCGCGTTCCGTGACGTCCGTGTCGGAAAACTCCGCGTCCACCACTCCGGGCCCAGAGCAGTCCGGCGCCACCGCCGCTTTGCACCCTGGGAGCACAGACCGGGTCTGTCCTGTCGCTCGATCGCCTGCAGGAGGACGGGAATGAGGGCGGTCGCAACTCGCCGGGTCCCGCCGTGGCAACTGGCGACCGGGCTCAGCAGCGTCGTCGTTGCCTGCCTCATTATCGCGCTGGCAGCACTCGAGACGGTGACCGTCCCGTTTCTCGTTGCTGCCGGTGTAGTGCTCGTGGTCCAGAGTACAGTGTTCGTCGTCGCGAACCGACAGGCGGTCAGGGAAGCCGGGACACAGCGGTTCACGCCCGCAACAGGCATCACGATCGCACGCAGCGCAGCCGTGGTTGCCCTCGCCGGGTTTCTGACGGTCCCGGAGCCCGAGGGGGTGCTGGCGTGGCTGCCTGCGCTGCTGTTCGGGGCCGTCTCCCTGTTCGACACTGTCGATGGGGCCCTCGCCCGGGCGACCGACGCGGTCACTGCGTTTGGCTCCCGTATCGACGCGGAGATGGACGCGCTCGCGTTGCTCGTTGGGATTCTGGTAGCGATCCGCTACGACGTCGCCCCTGCCTATTACGTCCTCATAGGAGGTGCACGGTACGGCTTCGTGGCCGGGGTCGCCTGGCGGCGGAGACACGGGCGGCCAGTTCGTGACCTGCCAACCCGCACCATCCGCCGCGGCCTCGGGGCGCTCCAGATGGTCGTGGTCTTTCTGATACTCTCGCCCGTCCTCGGCCCCGACATCTCCGTCGTGGTGGCCACCGTCGCGATGATCCCGACACTGCTGTGGTTCCTTCGGGACTGGCTGGTCGTGAGTCACCGCTTCGACCCTCGACCCGGATGACGGGAGTTCCGGGCGCCCAGACCCCTTCGGGCGAGCAGGTAGACATTTGAAGTAGGAACGCTTGAAACCCGTAAGGACGCAGGTAATGACAGCCAAGTCGCTGTATCTGGTCGCGCCGGAGACAGTCGAATGCCGCGAACGTCCGGTGCCCGACCCCACGCCGGAAACGGTCGTCGTCGAAACCGACTTCTCGGCGATAAGCCCCGGGACAGAACTGCTCGTGTGGAAAGGCCAGACGCCCCCGTCGCTCGACGCCGACGGCCCCGTCGAGGAAGTCACCGAGGAGTTCTCGTTCCCGCTGAGATACGGCTACGCGGTGGCCGGGACCGTGGCGGCGGTCGGGAGGAACGTCGACGAATCGTGGCTCGATAGACGGGTATTCGCGTACAATCCACACGAGTCACACTTCCTGACCGAGCCCTCGGAACTGGTCGCAGTCCCCGAGACCATCCCGCCCCGGCACGCGCCACTGCTGGCAAACGCCGAGACCGCGGTGAACTTTCTGCTCGACGGCGGCCCACTTCTGGGCGAACGCGTCGCAGTGTTCGGCCAGGGTGTCGTCGGGCTCCTGACGACTGGCATCCTCGCGTCGATGGGGCTGAAGCAGGTGGTCGCTATCGACCCGGTCGGGAAGCGTCGTGACCTCGCGGCGGCGTTCGGTGCCGACAGGACGCTCGACCCCGAAGTGATCGACCTGCCGGCGGTGCTCGACGAGCGGGTCGACCTGAGCTACGAACTGTCGGGTGACCCCGCGGCCCTCGACGACGCCGTCGAGGCGACGGCGTTCGACGGGACCGTCGTCGTCGGCTCCTGGTACGGGACCAAACCGGTCGAGATCGACCTCGGCACTCGCTTCCACCGAAACCGCATCAGTATCGAAAGCAGCCAGGTGAGCACGGTCGGCCCGGAACACAGCGAGCGATGGACCCGGGAACGACGCCGCGAGACGGCCTGGGAGTGGCTCGCCGACCTGCCCGTCGCGTCACTTCTCACACATGAGGTCGCTGTCGAACGCGCGAACGAAGCCTATCACCTCCTCGACAGGAAACCCGGAGAGGCGGTACAGATCCTGCTGACGTACCCGGGGACCGCCACCGCCTGAAACGGCAGTTTTTCACTCGGGGCCGCCCTGAGGACGGCCATGGACAGTCGCTGCCGGCAGCGGTACGGGCGCCACAGCCCGGAACGGCGGATACGAGCCAGTGTGCGAACCGTGCAACAGTGCACGAGCCCCCCGCCGGAGTCGCTGTGAGATGCACATCGGATTCGTCGTGTACGGCGGACTGGACGGAACCTCGGGCGGATACCGGTACGACCGGCAGCTGGTCGACCACCTCCGCGACACCGGCGACGACGTCACGGTGATCGTTCTCCCCCGGCGGTCGTATCCCCGACAGCTGACAGACGGGTGTTCCCGGTCGCTTCGCCGCCGGCTCGACCGCCCGTTCGACGTGTTGCTCCAGGACCAGCTCTGTCATCCGTCGCTGTGGCGACACAACCCGCACCTCCGGGCACCGGGAGCAGTGGTAACGCTCGTCCACCTGCTTCGTTCGCCGGACCCCCAGTCCCGCGTCCGACCGCTCTATCGCGCGGTGGAACGAGGGTACCTGCGGACGGTCGACGGGGCAGTCTGTACGAGCGCGTTCACACACAATCGGACACGCAGGTTGGCCGACGTCCCGACGACCGTCGCGTACCCTGCCGGTCGAACCGAAGGTGCCGCGCTGTCCCCGGCAACCGTCGAGGAGCGGGCGGGGAGAAACCCGTTCCGGATCCTCTTCGTCGGAAACCTCCACCCACGGAAAGGAGCGGACACGCTGCTCTCCGCGCTTGCACGACTGGACGGAAACTGGCAGGCGACGGTCGTCGGCGCGGCGGGAGAGCCCGCCTACGCGCGGTCGCTCCGCCAGCAAGCACGGGCATACGGGATCGTGCCGCGAGTGACCTTCACCGGCGAGGTCAGCGACGACCGTCTCGAGGCCGCGTTCCGGGACGCACACGTCCTCGCGGTCCCGTCCCGCTACGAGGGGTTCGGGATGGTCTATCTGGAAGCCATGGAGTACGGGGTAGTCCCGGTCGCAGGCTCGGTCGGCGGCGCGGACGAGTTCGTCGCCGACGGGACGAATGGCCTCATCGTGGATCCGGACGACGTGACGACGCTCGCAGACCGGCTGGCGGACCTCCAGGCCGACCGGGAACGCCTTCGGCGGTACGCCCGGGCGGCGCTCTCGACGGCCGACGCCCACCCGGGTTGGGCCGACTCGATGGAACACGTCCGGCGCTTTCTCGTCCGGACGCTTGAGCGCTCAGCCTCGTGCAGGAGCGACACCGGAACCACGGGAGCGGACACCCGTCTGGGGCGGAAACCGACCACAGCAGCCGAGCGATCAGGGACGGACGTCGGGGGTGGTGACACGTGAGCAATGCGGCGTATCTCACGGCCAAGCGGACGGTCGACGACCGGGCACTCGACGACCGGATCCTCGAGCGGTTCGCGGCGGAGCTTGCCGACTGTGAACCGCCGGTCCGGATCGTCGAGGTTGGTGCAGGAACCGGGACAATGGTCGCCCGACTCGCGGCGCGGGGCCTCCTCCCGGAGTGGGTAACCTACAGGGCCGTCGACCGTGTCGAAGCACACGTCGAGCAGGCCCGGGCAGACGTGCCCCGGTGGCTGGACGAAGCCGGCTACGAAACGACTGTCGACGGGGGGACAGTGCAGGCGACCGGCGACACTCTCGATCTGACACTCTCGCTCGAAGTTGCCGACGCCTTCGGGAGCGAGGACGGCGCCGACGCGCTGATCGCCGGTGCGTTTCTCGACCTCGTTTCCCTCCCCGACGCCCTCGAACGGCTGGCAACCCTCACGGACGCCGGGGGACTGCTCTACGCTCCGATCACCTACGACGGTATGACCGGGTTCGCGCCGACGCACCCACTCGACGGGACCGTCCAGCGACTGTACCACCGGCACATGAGCGAGGAACGCGAACAGCCCGGCAGTCCAACAGCAGGCCGGGAGCTACTCGATGCCGTGCCCGCAGTCGGCGGGACCGTTCTCGAGGTGGCCGGCGCCGACTGGATCATCAGGCCGAGAAGCGGGGACTATCCGGCCAGGGAGGCACTCGTCGTCGACCACCTCCTCGAAACCATCGTCGGGGCCATCGGCGAGTTTCGCCCGGAGACACTCGCACCGTCGCGTCGGGAGGGGTGGGCCGAGACGCGGCGGGCACAACTGGCGGCGGCAGAGTTGACGTACGTCGCCCACAACCTCGACGTGCTCGCCCGGCTACCGGGCGCGGAGGATGAGGGCTCCTGACAGTCCGTATCAGGCGTCGGGGAGCAGTCCGGAGACACCCAGCGTCTCGGCGCCGACCCACAGGATGAACACGCCGTAGGTCAGGAGCAACAGATACGCCTCCCACGGTGCCAGGAGAAGGTCGGTCCGCAGGAGGACGAAAAGCAACACCGTCACGACGAGGAGACAGACGAGAAGCGGGGCGGCAAGTCCGAACTGGACCGAGGTGCTGCCGACGATGAGGATTCCGACGGGGACGACGACGAGCAGGTCGAAGATGTTCGAGCCGATGACGTTCGAGACGCTCGCGACGTGGTGCTCGCGCCCGGCGGCCTGGACGCTGACCAGCAGGTCCGGGAGACTCGTCGCAGCCGCGACGACGGTGATACCCCAGAGGAAATCCGGGGTCCCGATCGCGGCACCGATGACGAGCACCGCGTCGACCAGTTGCTCGACAGCGACGAGGATAACGAGGAGTCCGACGACGAGCAGCCCAAACTCCTTGCGCACGTCGACATTGAACGTCTCCGGCCGCCCGCCGTACTCGGTCGTGTCCTGCCACTGGAGGAACAGGTACAGCCCGTACACGAGCAGCGGAAACACGACGAGAGGGCGCGTAACGGTGCCACGCAGTCTGTTCTCCCCGGGGTTGTAAACGACCGCAAGCGCGAGCGTCAGGAAGAACACGACGACAGAAAGCACGTAAAACAGCGTCTCCTTGTGCACGACCGTCCGGTTCGTCGTCAGGTTGTCCTTCGCGAGGGCGCCAGCGAGACCGGGGATGACGAGAATGTTGAAGATCGCGGAGCCGACGACAGCGCCGACACCGAGGCCGAACGAACCGGCGAGGCCGGCGATGACGACCGTCGACAGTTCGGGGAAACTGGAACCGACAGCGGCGATCAGTCCCCCCTGCACCACGGGCGGCAGGTCGTAATGGGCGGCGAGGCGGGCGCTTGCGTCCTCGAGCCAGCCGCTGCCGAGCCAGATTGCTGCCGTCGCGACGAGCACGATTCCCACCGACAGCAGAACCATCATGCGTGCTCTGGGGGAGCTTGGATTTATATTGTCCGGGTTGCACGATCGCTCCCCAGTCAGGCGACCGGAGCACGTGGAACCGCAAGGACTCTTAGGCGGGCGGGAGAACCGTAGACCAATGACGAGCGTCAAGAACTTTCGCGTCGCGGAGCCGGCAACTGACGACGCGCTGGGGCGCGGGTCTTTTGTCTTCACCGACGACTACTCAGTGTTCGACTGGGGGAAGATGCCCGACGAGATTCCCGACAAAGGTGCGTCCCTGTGTACGATGGGTGCGTTCAACTTCGAGTTGCTCGAAGACGCGGGCATTCCGACCCACTACCGGGGTGTCGTCGTCGGGGACGAGGTCCGTCCGTTCTCGACGGCAGTCGATGCAGCACCCGCCGAGATGGCGATCGACCTGACACAGGTCCCGGACCTCCCCGTCGCCGACGGAACGTACGACTACGAAGCCTACCACGCGCAAGCGGGGGAAAACTATCTCGTCCCGCTCGAAATTGTGTTCCGGAACCGCGTCGGCGTCGGGTCGTCGTTGCGACGCCGGACCGACCCGTCGGACCACGGCCTCGACGTCGCTACCTGGCCCGACGGGGTGGTCGAGTTGCCGGAACCGATCATCGAGTTTTCGACGAAATACGAGGAGCAAGACCGGTATCTCTCCCGCGACGAGGCGGACACCATCGCCGGCGTCGCCGACGTGGCGGAGCTCGAAGCGGTCGCCCGCGATGTCAACCGGCTGGTAACCGAGCGTGCCGGGGAGGCTGGGCTGACCCACCAGGACGGAAAGATCGAGTGTCTCTACTACGGCGGCGAAATCCGGGTCGCCGACGTCGTCGGCACGTTCGACGAAAACCGCTTCTCCTACGACGGTCAGCAGGTCTCGAAGGAGGTGCTCCGCCAGTACCACAAGCGCACCCAGCCGGCGTGGGTCGAGGCGGTCGGGCGTGCCAAAGAGCGAGCGAACGCCGAGGACGTCGCCGACTGGAAGCGGCTGTGTGACCACGAACCCGAGCCACTCCCGGACGACATCGTCCGGACGGCCCGGAACCTCTACTGTGCCGGCACCAACGCGTACGTCGGCCAGGACGTGTTCGAGGCCCCGTCGATGGCCGAGGCTGTCGAGGCTGTACGAAACCTCTGAGCGTCGACGGAGGTGAGGGTCAGTCGTCGGCTTCCTGCGAGTCGGCGACGAACTCCCCGAGGCCGTCGAGTGGCCGGTCGGGGTTGAGGTCGTTCAGGTCGACGGGTGCCCCGAGCTGGGCGTCGTTTTCGTCCGGGTCGCGCAGTTGTGTCCGGCCCCGGTGGACGGTGATATCGTCGTGGAGGTGCAGGTCGATGGCCTCGAGCAGGGCGTTGGCTTCGAGTGGCTGGCCCAGGCGGCGGAGGTCCTCCACCTCGGCGTCCGGTGGGACGTTGAACGCACGCTGGGTGATGATGGGTCCCTGGTCGAGGTCCGTCGTCACGTAGTGGCTCGTCACGCCGGCGATACGGACGCCTTCCTCCAGCGCCTGGAGATATGCCTCCGCGCCGGGAAACGACGGCAACAGCGAGGGATGGACGTTGATAATGCGGCTCTCGTAGCGGAAGACGACGTCCGGGCTGAGAATCCGCATGTACCGCGCGAGAACGATGAGGTCGGCCTCGTACTCCCCGAGCAACTCGAGGAGGTGGTCCTCGTCGGGTGTCCCCTTCCCGTCGCCGATATCGTGAAACGGGACGTCGTACTTCGCGGCGAGCGGTTCGAGGTCAGAATAGTTACCGATGACGACACCCACGTCCGCGCCGAGGTCCCCACTGGCCCACGCCTCGAAGAGGGCCTCGAGACAGTGAGATTCCTTCGTGACCAGCACCGCGATCTGCTGGGTCTCGCGCTCGTTGGGGAACCGAACCTGCACGTCCAGGTTGAGTTCCTCCCCCAGGTCCTGCAGGTCATCGCGGAGTTTCTCCTCGGTGCAGACCATCTCCGCGGTGTCGACCCGCATCGTCATCCGGAAGATTCCTTCGCGGACAGCCTGGTCGAGGTCCTCGATGTTGATTCCGCGCTCGAACAGAAGCGTCGTGATGTTGGCGATGAGCCCGGTGTCGTCCTCGCCGACGACGGTTATCTCGGTGAACTCGCGAGTCATGGCTGTCTCACTGCCTGCATCAGGCTGGCCCTCCGCACTCTCATGTGTCCACGGAAGATGGTATGTCGTCAAAAGCTTTCGTTTCCAGCCGGCAATCACAAACGTTTTCGCCGGGGCCGACCGCGTATCCACCGATGCCCGCGTACACCGCCACCGTCACTGTGCGCCTGAAATCCGGCGTGCTCGACCCCGAGGCCGAGACGACACAGCGCTCGCTCTCCCGGCTCGGCTTCGACATCGAGGATCTCCGGGCTGCCGACCAGTTCGAGATCGACCTCGACGCCGCCGACCCGGCGACCGCCCGCGACCGCGTCACCGAGATGACCGAACGCCTGCTCGCCAATCCGACGCTTCACGACTACGATATCTCCCTCGAAGAACGATGACTGCCGGCGTGACTCTCCCGACTCCCACACGGGTGGTCGGTGTGACCGTCGCCGTCCGGATGCCACCGACCCTCTCCTCCCACACGAGGTGGTCGGTGTGACCGTCGCCGTCCGGATGCCACCGACCCTCTCCTCCCACACGAGGTGGTCGGTGTGACCGTCGCCGTCATCCAGTTCGGGGGCAGTAACTGCGACCGCGACACGGTCCAGGCGCTCGAATCGCTTGCTATCGACGCGACGCTCGTCTGGCACGAGGACGGTCTTCCCGCCGAGACGACCGGCATTGTCCTGCCCGGCGGCTTCTCCTACGGCGACTACCTCCGCGCAGGCGCGATAGCCGCCCACTCGCCGATCATGGCCGAGGTGCAACGCGCCGCCGACGAGGGCACACCGGTGCTGGGAATCTGCAACGGGGCACAGATCGGCTGCGAGGCCTCGCTCACTCCCGGGGCATTTACCACCAACCGGAGCGCACGGTTCCAGTGCGAACACGTCAATCTCCGCGTCGAGAACGCCGAGACTCCCTGGACGAGACACTACGAGGAAGGTGCCGTCGTCGAGTTCCCGATCGCCCACGGCGAGGGCCGGTTCGAGATTCCCGACGACAGACTCGCGGACCTGGAGGACGACGACAGAGTTCTCTTTCGCTACTGTGAGGCTGACGGGACGGTCACGGACGAAGCGAACCCGAACGGCTCGAAACACAGCGTCGCAGGGCTCACGGGTGAGGACGACCACGTCGCCGTGATGATGCCCCACCCCGAACGGGTCTCGCTCGCCGACATCGGCGGCACGGACGGTCGGGGTGTCCTCCGCGGGTTCGCCGAGTAGACCGGTCGGGTGCCGTTGGCGCCCCAGGTCAGCCTCCACAGTGTGAGCAAACCCCGCCTTCGACCGGGGTCAACCGTCCCGCCGGGCTTTGAACGCCGGCGTGCCCAGCGAGTGCAGGTCCTGCGAGACCTCCCCGACGCCGTCACGGAGACTCTCGTGGTACGCAACCAGTCGCTCCCGAAGGTCGTCGTACTGGCGGGCGAGCATCTGGACCGCCGAGAGGGCGGCGTTGAACGATTTGCCGGCATCGACGGCGACGATCGGAGCCCCCTGTGGCATCCCGATGACCGACGGGACGGATTTCTCCTGTACGGGCACGCCGATGACCGGGAGCGGGTACGCGAGCGCCGCAGTCATGTTCGGGAGGTCGGCGCTTTTCCCGCCGGCCCCGGCGATGATGACCTCTATCCCCCGCTGTTCGGCTGTCTCCGCGTAGGTGACCATCAGGTCCGGCGTCCGGTGGGCCGAAACGACGTACGTCTCGAAGGTGAACCGCTCTGCGGGCGGGTCGTCGACATCAGTCTGCTCCGCGAACCCCAACTCGGTGAGGGCGTCGTACGCGCCCGGCCGGCCCGTCTCCGAGCCCATCATCACGTCCAGGTCTGAATCCGATCCCATGATGATGCCGATGTCGGGCGTCTCCGCCGGCGGTCGCTCGCGCTCTGCCTCCGCCTCGAGCTGTGCCTTGAGGGTCTCGACTGACTCTGCCATGGGGAACTCTGTGGCTGGCGTGTACCTAATACTGCCGGCTGTACCATTTCGAACGTATTCGCCACCCCGGGGCGGCGAATACCGTTACGCACCTGCAGCCACAGCACAAGCCTTGGTATCGCCGGGAGTCCTGGGAGCCCTCGGGGGAAACGACCGCAGTGCCATTTTTTTACCCGGGCGAACGAAACGCCGGACGTGCTCACAATTGATGGAAGCGAGGGAGGTGGACAGCTTCTCCGGTCGACACTCGCGCTCGCCGCGCTCACCGGCGAGCCGGTTCGCGTCGACGATATCCGCGGGAACCGTCCGGAACCGGGGTTGAAGCCACAGCATCTCGCCGCGGTGGAGACAGTCTCCCGGCTCGCTAACGCGACTGTCGAGGGGGCGAGCCAGGGGTCGGAGTCGGTGATCTTCGCCCCCGGTGCACTGGAGGCGCACGACCTCACCGTCGAGATACCGACCGCGGGGAGTCTGACACTGCTTTTCGACGCGGTGTTGCCGCTGGCGGCGGCACTCGACGAACCGGTCACCCTCACCGCGACCGGCGGGACCGAAGTGGCGTGGTCCCCTCCCCTGACGGCCCACCAGCAGGTCAAGCTCCCGCTGTGTCGCGGGTTCGGACTGGCCGCCGCCATCGAGCGCCACCGGACCGGGTTCTACCCGGCTGGCGGCGGCAGGGCACGCCTGTCGATCGGTCCCTCGCAACTGGCGCCAGTTGCGCTGACCGACCGGGGTGAACTCGAGAGTGCAACAGTGCACTCCCGCGCGTCGCGCGACCTGGCCGACGCCGATGTCGCGACCCGGCAGGCCAGCGAGGCGCGGGACCTGCTCGCCGAACACGACATCCCGGTCCAGGAGGAGTCCGTCGCTATCGCCGAGACGGCCTCGACGGGGTCGTCGGTCGTTATCGTGTTTCGCTACGAGCGGACGCGGGCCGGGTTCGACGCCCTCGGCGAAACGGGGACGCCAGCAGAGGACGTGGCGGCTACCGCCACGGAGGCAGCACTCGAGTTCCACCGCGGTAGCGCCGCCGTGGACAGACACATCGGCGACCAGTTGCTCATCCTCCTGGCGCTTGCCGGCGGCGAACTGCGGGTGCCCGAACTGACCGACCACGTCGAAGCGAGCATCTCGCTACTCGAGCGGTTCGGCTTGCCCGTTCGCGTCGACGGATCCGACGAAACGCCGGTCGTTCTCGTCGACACGTAACGCCACCGGAGAGATAGCGTCCAGAAAAGACGGCGGGGGACCGAGCCGTTCCGGTCACTCGAGCAAGCCGAGGTCTTCCGCAACGATATCGGCGAGTTCGTCGGCCACGGCTGGGTCGACGCCAGCGACGTCCTCGCCATCGTGGAGCCGGTCGTTGTGCTGTTCGATGTTCTCCCCGACCGACGAGAGCGGTATCCGGGTCTTCGTCTCACACTCGGGGCAGTGAACCGGAACGTCGGCCTCGTCGTCGGACATATCTGAGTGTAGTCTGACGAGGCGGTATAGCTTTTCTGGACGACGTTCGGTGCGGTTTCACCGCGCCAGTGGTAGACTGTAGCTCCGTTCGCGCTCGCATACGACCTGCCAGGTCCGCTCGCACTGACACGAGACCTGCTCGAAGACGGAAGCGTCCTGTCGCAGGTTGAAATCCTTGATCGCCCGCTGGACGCGGTCGTCGCACTCCCCACAGTTGTGGGGGCCGCGGTCGCTGCCGTGCCCGACGGGGTCAGAAACCACCAGGACGTCCTCGTCGGCGGTGCGCTCGAGGACGTCCGTGACCGTCCAGAGCCACGGCGGCCGGTACCCGTCACCGAAGTAGAGGTCCTCGACCATCGTGTGTCGCTGGACGTTCGTCGGATTCATCGAGACGGTGTGACAGCCATCGACGGCACTGCACCGCACCACGGAGTCGACCATGTCCTCGCGGGCCTCCGACTCGGAGAGGAAGGGGGGCTTCAGAAGGAGGTAGGCTTTGACCCCGGCACCGACGCGCCGTGCCTCGTCTGCAGCCGCCTCGAACTCGCTGAACGCGAAATACTTGTTCACGCAGTCCCGTCGGATCCGGTCGGTCGCCGTCTCGAGTCCAACGGCGACGTCGGTTTGGATACCCCGGTCGGTGAAGTCGGCGATCTTCCCGGCGTCGACGAAGTCGGGGAGCGACTCGACGACCATCCGGTCGCGGTCTGCGAACGTCTCCGCGATGGCCGCCCGGGTGTTGGCTGGAATCTCCCGCTCGTCGAAGAACGACCCGGAAGTGTAGATTTTGATCTGCCCTGCCCGTTCGTCCGCCTGTTCGCGTTCGTGGGCGAGACACTTCTCGACCTGCGTCATGAGGGCGTCGTGGGCAACCGTGCCGCCTTCGACAGATTCAGCGACGTAGCCACACATCGTACAGCCGCCCGCGCGGGCCCACCGACACCCCCCAGTGTTGAGGATGATGGTCAGCGAGTCGTAGACACCGTCCGGCGTGTTGTCCTCGTCGAGCCAGACGCGTGTCGGCTCTCGGGGGTCGTACGTCTCGTCCTTTCGGGCACGGATCTCCCGCATCGCCTGGTTGTGCGCGTCCATCCCCCGACCCTCCTCGTACACCTCGGGGTTCGGTTTGCTCATTGGCGAAGGAAGGCGGTACGACGGTAAATGGGCTTCGTCCCGCTCTCCGCTGCGTGGGCCTCTCGGCGGCCTGCCCGTCGCGGTCAGAAACTGCTGTCGGGGTGCTCCCACTCGTCGCTGTACGCCGCCTGATTTTCGGTCTGCTCCTCGGTCGACAACCCGAGGGTTTCGAGTTTCCGGTGTGCGACGTCCCGGTCGAGCCGGTCCGGAACGTTGTAGAGGCCGGGCTCGAGGTCGGGACCGTCGACGAGCAGGTCGTACGCCGCGACGAACATCATCGCGAAGGTGGTGTCCATGACCTCCGCGGGATGACCCTGGCTGTATGGCCCGGTGAGGTTGACGAGCCGTCCGTCGGCAAGCAAGTTCAGCTGTCGACCGTCGGGCATGTGGTACTGGGTAACGCCCTTTTTCGGCGTGGTCGTCCCCTCGGCTGACTCCGCGAGGGCGTCGACGTCGACCTCCACGTCGAAGTGGCCGGCGTTCGCGAGGAGTGCACCGTCCTGCATCTCCTCGAAGTGTTCGGCACGGATCACGTCCCGGTTGCCGGTCGCGGAAATAAACAGGTCGCCGACCGGTGCCGCCTCCGCCATCGTCATCACCCGGTGGCCATCCATGTGTGCCTGCAGCGCCTTCCGGGGGTCGAGTTCCGTCACGATCGTCTTGCCGCCCATCCCCCGGGCTTTGTTTGCGATACCCCGGCCACAGTGGCCGTACCCACAGACGACGACGTCTTTCCCGGAGATGATAGAGTTGGTACTGATGGCGATGTTCGTCAGCGAGGACTCCCCGGTGCCGTGGACATTGTCGAAGAAATGTTTCATCGGCGTGTCGTTGACGCCGTACACCGGGAACTGGAGGATGCCCTCGTCTTCCATGGCCTCGAGACGGGTGATGCCCGCCGTTGTCTGTTCCCCGCCGCCGACGACGGTGCCGGCAACCTCGGGATGCTCGGCGTGGACCTTCGAGATGAGTTCACAGCCGTCGTCGAGGATGAAATCCGGCTCCTCCTCCAGGAGTTCGTGCTGTGCGTTGTCGAACTCCTCGTCGGTCATCCCCTCCCAGGCGAAGGCGGTGATGCCGTCGCGTGCGTCGAGTGCCTCCACGACGGCGCCGTGCGTGCTCTGTGGTTCGCTCGGGGCGAAAAGCACCTCTGCACCCGCCTCGTGGAGGGTTTCGATCGCGACGCCAGTTTTGGCCTCGAGATGTGAGGCAAACGCCACAGTGTAGCTGTCGAGCGGTTCGGTTTCACCGTACTCCTCCTGGAAAGAGACGAGGACGGGCGTGAAATCACGTGCCCAGTCGAGCGGGTCGTCAGTCTGGGGTGCCGGTGGCATGCCAGATACGTACCAGTATGACAAAGTAAAGACTGCGAATTGGCGAAAGCGCACGACGAGCCAGCCCACAGCACGGTATGGATATCGTCGACAGACTCGCAGGGGACCACACTGTTACCTGTCTCGACAGCGCGCTGGGCGAACCGCTCGTGGACCTGCTGTGCGAGCACTACGGGACAGTTTCCGACCCCTGTGCCGTCGAGGGTGACGATTCGGCGTACCGCACGGAGAAAGCCAGACGGCGACTGGACTGGCCGGCGGCACACTCCTGGCGGGAAGCCGCCGGGGAGCACCTCGATCCGCCGGTCGTCTGAACCGGGA
The DNA here is from genome assembly GCA_036625385.1 of Halovenus sp. Lineage (GTDB taxonomy): Archaea > Halobacteriota > Halobacteria > Halobacteriales > Haloarculaceae > Halovenus. The sequence continues at coordinate 14,823 of JAZKTU010000068.1, forward strand.
GCGAGTCGCTCGGCCTGCTGGTTCTCTGCACCGTACCGGTCCGGCAGGGGGCGAACCCGGGACTACCCGCGGTAGCGAAAGGAGACGACCGTCGAGACAGTCTCCCCATCCCCGCCGGTCTCCGTCGTGACGTCGAGTCCGAGGATGTCGTCCTCGTCGACGGCGTCGGTCGTCACCGCCCGGAGGTCGCTTGCGCTCGCCTCGTCCTCACGTACCTCGACGCGGACCGTATCGCGGTTCACGGTGACCTCGCCGACTTCGTGGCCCGCCGACTCGAACGCCGACCGCAGTCTCTCGGTCAGTTCGTCCATGCGTGTACTGTTGGGTGCCGTCGCATTAAACCCCGGCGGCTCTGTTGAAAACCTCAATAGTTGACAGGGTATCCGTGCTGACTACAAAAAGTGAAGTCAGCAAATCGATCTGTCGGATTACTCGGCTTTCACGATTAGTTCGCTGGAGAGATCATCGGTAACTCCACGTGACTGATACTGCCGGCTGTAACATTTTGAAAGAACTCACCACCCCGGGGTGGCGAATATCTTTACGAACTTACAGCCGGCAGTATGAAAGTCAGTACCGTGTCGAGAAAAACTGTATCCGTGTGGGCTAATAACTAGCAACATGGTATGTCACTCGACAATCGAATCGTCATTGCGGGCGGCGGTCGGGTCGGGTTCCAGGTTGCGAATCTCCTGGACGAATACGGACACACTCCGTTCATTATCGAGCCGAACACGGAGCGCGTCGAGGAAATAAGCGAGAGTCACACCTCGATGATTATC